>CAZABE010000027.1:0-55383 GCA_964483425.1 uncultured Isosphaeraceae bacterium
TCGAACAATTTCGCCACGCTTTGGGGCTGGTAACATTCTCCATTCCTTAAAAATTGCATTGGAACGTGCGACTTGGTCGTTGTATTCATCGTTCGTCTGCTTCCTTACTGCAGCAATTGGCTCACCCGTTGCTGGGTTGTATGAAATTGTGTGTTGGTCGGTTGCATTAGAGGGGTCAACGACCCATGGATGCTCAATTAACGATGTAAGTGTAGTAGTTGCCATCCCCGTATTCTAACACACCAAGAGGTGGTATTATTCCATTATGCCACTAGATCGAAACGGAATTGCAAAGCGTGCCGCTGCGGAACTACGGGACGGCTTTTACGTCAATCTAGGGATTGGAATGCCAACCCTTGTTGCTAATTATGTTCCTGATGGTATGCAAGTTTGGTTACAATCCGAAAACGGGCTACTTGGTATGGGTGAATTTCCTACCGATGACAATGTAGATCCTGACCTAATAAACGCAGGAAAACAAACTGTAACAGCGGTTCTAGGTGCTAGTTATTTTTCCTCTGCTGAGTCATTCGAAATGATTCGTGGTGGCCATATTGACCTAGCGATTCTTGGGGCTATGGAAATCTCGCAAGAGGGCGATATTGCTAACTGGATGATTCCTGGAAAGATGATTAAGGGAATGGGCGGTGCGATGGATTTGGTCGCGGGTGTTAATAAAGTCGTAGTAATAATGGATCACGTCACACGAAAGGGAGAACCAAAGTTAATCCCAACTTGCACTCTCCCGCTAACTGGGCTTCGATGTATCGACATGATTATTACTGATTTATGTGTCTTGGAAATGAACGAAGAAAAACGACGTTTTGAAATCACCGAACTCGCCCCAGACGTCTCAATTGACGAAGTTCTCGAAAAAACCACGGCAGAAATCCTCATTTCCACCACAATTAATTAACCCGCGGTTAATTAATTCCATAAACGACCTCGCGGATTGTTTACTGACTGCGACCAGTAACTGACACACCGCTTATTTAAATTCTTTTGAACGGTGCTGCATTTGTGATTTAAGGCGTAGAAGAATTGACGAGTGCATCTGACTTACCCGTGATTCAGACAAATCAAGTGTCAACCCGATTTCTTTCATAGTCATTTCTTCATAGTAGTAAAGCACAACAATCATTCGTTCTGCACGAGTTAATCCCTTAGTCAAAAGAAGTTGAAGATCTTTTTTCTGCAACTCAGTTACAGGGTTTTCTTGACGTTGATCTCGAATTACGTCAATCTCTTGAACTTCTTTCGATGAATCACTGTCGTATGCCTTACGATTCAAAGAGGTCATCATCACTGGGCGTGAATCGCGTTCAATTTTTTCGTATTCGGCATTATCGACCTCAAGATGCTCAATTATTTGATCATCAGTAGCTTTTGTACCTGTTTCCATCTCGATTGACTTGCGTGCTCTATCGACTTTGGAACTTCTAGATCTCACAAGTCGTGGCACCCAATCCATCGCTCTTAATTCATCGTAAATTGCTCCACGGATGCGTTGGCTGCAATAGGTTTCAAATTTAAATCCTAGTAGCAAGTCGTATGCATCAATTGCTTGCATTAATCCAAACAAGCCAGCAGAATATAAATCATCGACATCTACTTCCGAAGGAAGTTTTGTATGCACACGCTCAGCGGTGTAACGAACAACCTGTAGGTACTGCTCCATTATTACATTTCGCAGTTCAACCGTTGGGTTATTCTTGTAATCAATCCAAACGTCAAGAAGATTCATTTCTCCACTTGGTGTTTGCACTTGTACATCGAGACCTTTAGGAACTTTGCCCTTAAGAGAATCTCTTGTGATATTAATACTATCTAAGGTTGCACTTGGCATCGGTCTACTCCTTGACCCTGTCACCAAACTGGCACGAACGTACGTACCATTTTCTTCATCTTGCCGATCCTTGGCATCGATGTTGCCAATATAACACGATGATGAAGGTTTGTGAGACGTGATGTTAGGGTTGTTTGTCATGAATTTTTTTTTGTCTAAATGCAGACACCTAATGAAAGACATATTCAGCGAGTTTTTGTTCAACAAAACATAAAAACATACTCCCTTGAAATAACACTCAAATACGGGATTGAGCGTTACTCGTCCGAGAAAATGACCTCTAATCCAAACAAGGATCCGTTTCAAAGGACTTCAACCAAACAATCGGTCACACGATCCTATTGTTGTAACTTACCTATTCTTAGTAGGTTATCGGTCGTCATTTGTTAAAAAACGACCCTGCTAGCTTGGCCGGTCTGCCAAGTTCTATGTGAGAAGAAATATCTTGGCCGTTTGTCACCCAACTCATCGGGACACGCAAACTGCATAAAGTGGAACAGATTTCACCCATAGTTGCCGCTTCGTCGAGTTTAGAAATGATGACCCTGTTGTATTTTGTTTCAGAAAACCGATCTGCGGCTCTTTTGGAGGCAGTCACTGAAGTCCCTGCGGACAAGACAAGATGTACCTCAGAAGGATTCGCCGCCTCAATTATCTTTGATGTTTCCTGAATTCGATCGTGGTCAGCAGCACTTCTGCCTGCTGTGTCAATCAGAACAATGTCCGCATCCTTACAGGACCTGATGGACTCTTTCATTTGCAATGCTGTTCCTGCAATCTCCAGTGGAATATCAAATAAATCAGCATACTTTTGAAGTTGATCTACTGCCGCAACCCTAAACGTATCTGCTGTAATCAACGCAACGCTTCTACCCTGCTGCAGCTTAAATTTTGTCGCTAATTTAGCAATAGTTGTCGTCTTGCCTACGCCTGTTGGACCAACTAGAGCAATTACAGTTGTTGATAAATTATCTCTACTAGGTGGTGGAGAAGGTCGAGGCAATCGTCTAATTAATTCTTCGACGACTAATGTTTTAAGATCATTTTCTTGAATTGTTGCTGGCGCTTGGAGCGACTGAATGATGTCCATTGCGAGTTGTTTCTCTATCTTTTGCGCGATGAGCAACTTAAATACTTTAGATAGCATTGGAGACAGTCGCCCAGCGGACTCGTGTTCTAATACTTCGCCTACAAGAGTGCGAAGTTCAGCAATGCCAAGTTCAATTCGCCCAGTTGCGTCAACAGTATGATTTTCCTCTAGTAAAGAATTTGCGTAAGCAATTGTTTTTTGTCTATCTGTAGGAGATGCTTGCATTGTTTTTTACTTCCTTCAAGATGCTCTGCGGTCAGTCGATTCTACTTTTCCGACAATTTGTAAATCAATTTCTGGGACTATTTCATCTTCACTTAACATAACTACTTCATCTTTACCGTCCGAAACTTTGGAACTCATCATTTTCCTTGATTCACGAGAAGTAACTACGACTATCGGTAATCCTTCCGCAACGAGTGGAAGTGCAGCATGATGAACTGCTGCAGTTAAACGCTCATTATTCAACTCTTGACCAACCTGAGTAGGTAATTCTACACACCGAATTATTGGCTTCCCTTCACTCGAATTCAAGGTTAATGTTGAGCAAATCTGTCTACGTAATGCACAACGAACCTTTTCAACACATGCCTCTAATGGTAATTCAGCACAATCTGCAGCAGTTTCAATGATTGTAGAAAGTTCTTTTAAAGGAACTTGTTCATCTAGAAGTTCTTTTAGAATGTGATGTAACCTTGAAATTGAAAGTTCATTGCCTATAACATCAGCAACTAAATGAGGCGAGCTCGTTCGTAATTCATCCACCATCGTGGAAACATCTTCGCGTGATAGTAGTTCAGCAGCATTGTTTTTAACAATATATGAAATGTGGGTCATGATGACGGTAACTGGATCCATAGCTTGCACAAACAAGTCACCGAGCCCTAAACGAACTTGCTCCGTAACCCAGATGGCAGAATATCCAAATATAGGTTCTTTCTCACGTATGCCTTTAATATCTTGTGTTGCTTCATCGCCAGCAACTACCATAGATCGATCTTTATACACCACTCCCTCTCCGACCACACCGCCCTTTAAAAGCAGACGGTATGAATTTGGTGGCAACGCAAGGTTGTCTTTGATTCTAATTGATGGCACAACAAGCCCAAACTCATCTAGAAAAGATGCCCTTAAATCGCTCATCTTGCTAACTAGGTTTTTTGGCATTTCTGTTGACGCGAGACCTAACAATGCTCTACCGAGCTCTAGTTGAATTGGTGAATCATTGACAATACTCGATGGCGATTGTTCTTGAACGATAGTTACTTGTTCTTCTTCGGCAACCTGATTTTGTTTGTAACTTGACCAAGAAAGTAATCCTAATACTCCTGCCAGAACAAGAAGAGGAACTGTTGGAAGCGGAGTCACGGAAAGCAAAACAAGAAAACATGCTACAAGTCCAATCGCGGCTGGTTGAGAGACCAATTGTTTTGGTATTTCAATGCCAAGGGGTGTCCTATTTCCTGCTCTTGCAACTATCAGACCCGCAGCAATTGCAATCAGAAATGATGGAATCTGACTCGCGAGTCCATCACCAATAGTAAGACGAGTAAATAAGTCAGCAGTTTCTAAAATCGTCCACCCCTTCATTGCAATACCTACTGCTAAACCTCCAACAATATTTATCATGATAATGAAAAGGCCTGCTATTGCATCTCCTCGAACGAACTTACTAGCACCATCCATCGCTCCATAAAAGTCCGCTTCACGCATAACATCATCGCGTCGAGTGGTCGCTTGTTGTTCGTTAATTAAACCAGTAGACAAGTCCGCATCAATTGCCATTTGTCTTCCTGGCATTGCATCAAGAGTAAATCGTGCAGCGACTTCGCTCATTCTAGTTGCACCTTTAGTTACAACAACAAATTGCACAATTACAAGAATCAAAAAGATGATTCCTCCGACAACAAGGTTTGAGCCCGCAACAAACGTGCCAAAAGCTTCGATAACATGACCGGCTATTGCATCACCTTGCTCTGGCGTTGGTGTATCTGCGGACAATATCAAACGAGTAGATGCAACGTTCAAGACCAAACGTCCAAGTGTTGTTATTAATAGTAACGCCGGAAAAACACTAAAATCGAGAGGGCTTTTTGAATACACCGTCGTAAGAAGGATAACTGCAGCGAGTGAAATGTTTGCTGCAAGAAAAAAATCCAATATTGATGGAGGCAAAGGCACTACGAGAACTGCAACAAGCCCAAGCAATAACGAAGGGACTAAAAGGTGTTTTCGCTTCACTATAGAATTGACTATGGACTCAAACTTGCTCATAGTTATATTCATCGTTCAACTCTCCTGCTCATAATTAATAACGAAGCTATTTCACCATGAAGTGTTGGGGGAATGCCAAGCCCAATATCGCTCATCCCAACAATTTTTGTTGCAAGGATGTTATCTTTTACAACAGGAGAACTCTTGGAAGAATTTGAAACGTGCTCCAAGAAATCATCTCCTTTATACACGTCAAGAACAATCGGGGATGACATTGTTACGGCATTCCATCGAATAGCGACAGCGAGTTTATTACCAACAACAACGAGTGAAGGGACAACCTGTTGTGCACATTTTTTTGCAAACCAAGCTGTCTGTCGACGAATTATAGAAGCGTTCCCTGAGTTCTCCCTGTGCTCTTCAATAATCTCCTGCCTACTCATTCGTAGGTCTCTTTTCCATGCGTATCGTTGCCAGAATAAATCTAATAACCCCAACAGTAATAATACGAGAAGAGCAGAAAAAACAACTTGCATTCCAATCGTACCAGCAACGGTAATTGTACTTACCAATGAATTGCTATTTCCTAAATCTAGCAAATCTTCCTTGCAATGCAAAAGAACTAATAAAGATGCTCCCGATGCCAAAAACAATTTTGTGATTGAAAAAACAAAAGTCATTTGTCCGCGAGATCCAATCAAATTTGACCCATTTGAAAAAGCAATTCTTGACCAACGTAGTCCAACAACTTTAGGGGCAAACAACCCACCTACCTGAATAAACCCTGCAATCAGTGCTCCGACAAAAAGAACAATGCATGGAAGAAGAGCTATATAAAAAACCTCCCACCCAGTTTGCTCAACGAGTTCAAACAGTTCTATTTTGTTCCCTGACAGATTTGAGACGAGCAATTCCCTGCAAAAAACGAACATCTTGGGCGTCCACATAAAAACTAAAACGGATGCAATAATTAGAAATAAAACCGTAGTCAAATCAGCGGACCTTGCAACATTGCCTTCTTCTCGGGCAGTTCTTAATTTCTTTATAGTGGGCTCTTGGGTTGCGCTACTTTTATCTCGTTTCATCCAGTTGCTCCTGTGCCAGTTGCCCATTCTGAAACCGAACCCACCATGTCCGGCATAAATGTAGACACCATAGTTCCAATGAAACTAAGCCCTGCAACTAAAACTAGAACGCCAATCAATACCCGCAGTGGCAATCCAATGCTAAATATATTAAGTTGAGGCATTGATCTTGCAATTAACGCTAGAACTGCTGTTTGTAACATTAAAATCACAACTAACGGTAACGCAACTCGTAACCCAAACTCAAAACAAGAATCAAGCAATCCAGTTGCTGTTGTAACGATAGATTCACTTGCAAGTGATGCGATAGGCAAATGAGAAAAACTCCCAACAATTGCTAGGTATGTTTGTTCAACTCCACCAACAACGACAAACCCAACTATCGCAAACATCATAAAACCTCGACCAAGTTCATCTGATTCGCTGCCAGTAGAAGGGTCTATCATTGATGGTAATGCGATGCTCATCTGTTGTCCCATCATGGATCCCCCCATCTGGATTGCTACGAGAGGTAACGTCATAAAAAAACCAATCAACGCACCAATTGCAAATTCTCCGGCAAGGAGTATGAATAATTCTAATGACCCAACATTCCCTATTTGGGTTAAGCCAGCCATGGTCCATGCTGAAAAACCTAGAGTAAGAATAATTGCAATACGCACGATTTTAGGAATTGAGGACGATCCAAAAACAGGAGCAATAATTGCAAGACCAGCTATTCTTGCTATTACAAATAGTAATGGAAGTAGGATTGTATTAGGCAGAACGTTCATATTGTTGTTGAAAACATCTCCGTTGCAAAACTAATAATTTGGTTCGCCATCCAACTCATCAAAAACAAAATAGCAACCAACATTGCAAGCAACCTTGGAACTAAACTCAAAGTTTGTTCTTGAACCTGAGTCATTGCCTGTAACAAACTTGTTATCAAACTTACTGCTAATCCGATAAGCAAAATTGGTGCTCCAACTATAAGTACGACCGTTAGAGCGGCACCGAGTGCATCGACTAGTGTCTCGTTCAAATCATCCCCCAAATCCCACCGTTGCAAAACCAAACAACTTGTTCTGAATAGGCAACACTTTGTAACAAATTACCTGCAACTAATGTCCAACCGTCAACAAGTACAAACATCAGTATCTTTAACGGTAATGAAACAAGAACCGGCGGCAACATCAACATGCCCATTGATACAAGCAGACCAGAGACGAGTAAGTCAATCACTAGGAACGGTAAGTAAACTCTAAATCCAATCAGGAACGCAATTTTTAATTCACTCAGCACATACGCTGGAATTAAACTCAACGTATCAACGTCTTCTCTTGTCAACTTCGATGGGTTTGAAGTGTCGATTCCGCGATAGTTCAACATCATATATACCGTAGACCAGTTTCCAGCGGTCTCTATTTGTGAAAACATAAAAGCACGAAGAGGAGCACGAGTTTTTTCCCATGCAACTTCAGTACTTTCAATGTCACCATCTATCATTGGCTTGATGCCATCCTCATACATCTGTTCAATTGTTGGTGCCATAACAACAACTGAAAGAAGCAAACTCAGCCCTATCAAAATTTGAGTAGGTGGAATGATTGGAGAGCCAAGTGCTTGCCTTAGTAGAGCGAGTACGACAATGAACCGAGTAAAACAAGTACACAAAACCAAGATTGATGGAACAAGTGCCAAGACAGTAATCAAAAGCAAAATATTTACCGTTGAACCAATTGATCCATCTCCCATTGGAAGCAAACTTCCTGCTTGTTCCAACGCTTCTATTGGATTGTCAGGCAAACCGGTTGTGCCTAAGAGACCAACCACTAAGCGCATACTTCACCTTCACTTTCCTCTATCTCGCAAAGTGGAGTCAGTACCCCCTTGCCCTGATGAAGTAACACCTTCTTATCACAGACCTGCACTAGCAATAGGGCTTGGCGAGTTCCAATCGGCTTTCTTTCAATAATCCTGATGCTTTTCCCCGATTTTGCCCCGTAAATACTACCTACATTTGCACGTTTAGCAAACCAACGGATTATGAATAATATTGCTACTACAATTGCAAGAGCAAATAATACCTTCCATATTCCCATCCCCATTGAAAATGAATCTGTGGAATTTGAAGGAAGAGGTAGTGGAGTTGATTCAGCGGCTTCAACTGTACGTACTGATAGCCAAGTCATGACACAGCAACAACATTGGAGCGCGATTGAGCGCATCTTGGCCATCCTTGGCAACCTACTCTGGGCATCCTTGCCCGCTCATGAGCACCCACTATTGGGTGCAACCTTTTTACCTCATCGGCAACTTGGATTGCTCAACGTGATTATGATGTACGTATGTACCGATTTTCAATCATCCTTGTGACCATTTTTATGAGCCAAATCGCCTTCGCTCAGAATACATACGACCTTGATTTACAAACTGATGACTGGGTTCTTGAAAAAACTCCAAATCTTGGTTCTAAAGAAGCACAACTTGCTGCGGCTAAAAAAGAACTCGCGATGGGTAATTATGAAGAAGCAATGCGACTCTCAGCAATTTGGATAGAACGTAATAAGTACGATCCTTTGCTTGCTGAGGCGCACCTAATTCACGGAGACGCCCTCTTTGCACAAAAATATTATTACGAAGCATTGTTCGATTATGAATTTGTAGCACGAGATTTTTACGGCACAAAAGAAGAGATCTATGCTAATGAGAAAGAACTTGAAATCGCAATCATGTTCGCAAATGGCATGAAGAGATTAAATTGGGGTTTGAGAATTTCTGACGCAACAGACGAAGCAGAAGAATTACTAATTCGGATCCAAGAGCGACTACCTAACCACTCTCTTGCAGAAACCGCAGCGATGGAACTTGCCGATTTGTATTTCCGAACCTCACAGATGCGACTTGCCAACATGATGTATCTACTTTTTTTAGAAAACTTCCCTCGTGCACCTAAAGAATTAACGGATAAGGCAGAGGCAAAATTAGTGTTCACACGACTTGCAACTTATAAAGGACCCTCTTTCGATGATACTGGTCTTAATGATGCAAAACAAGAATTACAGCGCCTTGAAGCAATTAATCCAACTCTTGCAGATGAAATAAACTCCACCGGGCTCATTGCACGAATCGAAGAATCGCTAGGTCAAAAACTTTTAAAGACAGCCCAGTGGTATCTAAAAGTTAATGAACCAATCGCGTGCGAATTTACTGTACGGCGGTTGTTGCAACAACACCAAGACACTTCTGCATCGATTGAGGCACTTGAGCATCTTGTTCCAAAATTTATGCCGAAGTTACCTCCCGTAATTAAAAACGATGTCGCTGACTTTTACGAGGTCTACAAAGAGACACTATTGAGAACGAACCCAATCAGCAAGGAGGAAGAGTTGTGATTCGTTTTTTTCTAGTTCTTATAGCATTCCTTATTTGTAGCAGTTGTTCAAACGATCCAAAGTTGGGGTATTCCTCAACTTCCCTTTACTCAACTCAATATAGAAGTGTAGCCGTCCCAATTTTTCAAAATGACACAATGACAAGAAATCTAGAGTTCATGCTCACTGATGCTGTCATAAAAGAAATACAGTCAAGAACGCAATACCGTGTGCTTGGAGAGCAATATGCTGATACGATTCTCACAGGGACAATAACGAGCGTCGATATGCAAATGCTAAGCCAGTCCCGTACAACTGGCTTAGACAATGAAATGCTAGTCAAGGTAGTACTTGATTTCGAATGGACTGACTTGATGCAAGGAGGTCGCATAACCGGCAGAAAAAATTTCACCGGTAGTGCCATTTTTATCCCATCAAGACCGTCCTCAGAGCCATTTGAGGTCGGAGAATTTGCAGTTGTACAACAGTTGGCCTCCGATATAGTCGATCAAATGCAAGCATCTTGGTAAATAATCCAATAATCAAAGACCGATAAATACAGGTTCCAAATATGGCAAACCCAACAGGCAATCAAAACAAACACGATCCCAAGCAAACACCACCGAAACCAAAGTTCACAAGAGGAATTTTGAGTTGGATGCTCATTTGCTTCGTGCTAATAATGCTCTGGGGTGCTATCAATGGGAGTGGAACTGGAAAAGAGTTAACAAGTTGGAACGATTTTATTAATCGAGCAAAACAACACCAATTTGAAGATGACACTGTGATCATCGAGAACACTCGAATAATTGCAACGATTGGTACTGGCGGAAAAACTCCAGTGGGATCAATAGATATTCCTGCCGGCACAGAGGTCTACTTTCCAATTGCATCGGGTGATGATGATTGGTACAAAAATGAACTCAAAGCTGCAAACATAGATTTTACGAACAAAAAAGACACTGGTCTCTTTATGACTTTCCTTTTAAGTTGGGGACCTATGCTTTTCATATTATTCGTAATCTTCTTCTTTATTTCACGTTCTGCAAGAGGTGGAGGTGCGGGTGGAATGATTGGAAATTTTGGAAAATCGAAACACAAACTTGCTACAAAAGATTCCAACAAAGTAACATTCGACGACGTTGCAGGAGTTGAAGAAGCAAAGGCAGAAGTACATGAGATTATTGAATTTCTTAAGAATCCCAAAAGGTTCTCTCGACTTGGAGGTCGAATACCACGCGGTATCTTGCTAGTGGGATCTCCTGGCTGCGGTAAAACATTGCTAGCTAAAGCAATTGCGGGCGAGGCGGACGTGCCATTCTTCACCATTTCGGGATCTGACTTTGTTGAAATGTTCGTCGGCGTTGGGGCTAGCAGGGTTCGTGACTTGTTTAAACAAGCCAAGGATGCTTCACCATGCATTATCTTCCTCGATGAGATTGATGCTGTCGGTCGTAAACGTGGCAGCGGTTTTTCAAGTGGTGGGCACGATGAACGAGAGCAAACACTCAACGCAATCCTTGTTGAAATGGATGGTTTTGAATTAAGCGATCAAGTAATTGTGATGGCTGCTACAAACCGAGCTGATGTGCTTGACCCAGCACTTACAAGACCAGGCCGTTTCGATAGACAGGTTCATGTACCTTTACCTGATGTTGAAGGGCGAAAGGCAATTCTTGAAGTTCATGCTAAGAAGGTTAAGTTGTCACCAAATGTTGAACTTGGCCGTATCGCTCGCGGTACTCCGATGTTTAGTGGAGCAGATTTGGAAGCGCTCATCAATGAGGCAGCAATTATCGCTACCCTTGCGGATAAAGATTTTGTAGACCAACTCGACCTTGATGAGGCACGTGACAAAATCCGATGGGGTCGTGCAAGTAAAAGCCGTAAAATTGAAGAGCTTGAACGTGTTGCAACTGCCTACCATGAGGCGGGCCATGCAGTTGTACAACTTGTACTACCGAATGCTGACCCAGTACACAAGGTTACTATCATTCCACGCGGACAATCTGGTGGTGCAACGTTTAGTTTGCCAGAAAAAGATCGTTACTTCTACAATCGGAAATTCTTAGAAGCATCAATGCGTGTACTTTGTGGTGGTCGTATCGCTGAACGAAGAAAAACTAATGACATATCAAGCGGTGCATCGATGGATATACAAATGGCAACCAGCTACGCTCGGCACATGGTGCTAGATTGGGGTATGTCCGATCGACTTGGCTTTGTGCATTATTCCCCTGATCCTAATCGTGAAGCAATTTTCGCTGACAGAGACTATTCCCCTGATACCGCTCGAATAATCGACGAAGAAGTGAAAAGATTGATTGATTCAGCATACGCGGAGACGGAGCGCATTCTCGACGAACACTGGGATAAAGTCGTAGCAATTTCAGAAGCCTTACTAGAGTACGAGACGCTGCAAGCGGATGAACTTGAGGCGCTGATGCGAGGTGAAAGTATTCAGCGAACTTCTGTTGGTGATCTACTTGATCAAGAAGCCAATACATCAATGCCATCTACTACTGATGCAACAGAATCAGATTCTGACGAGTCAGGAACTGGAGATGTGATTCCCGCACCCGCTTAATTGATTTCTTGATTTCAACAAATCACGGAACACAAAGTACATGCCTGCAATAAATGCGCCTACTATGGAAAGCACTATCGGCATGTCCAATGTTAGCCATGGCTCTTCGTAGACGTCCCACTTCCCTAGAATTTCCACTACATTCCAAAGTACGATGACTGTTGGAATCGCATATCTGATTGCATGCCCTATATCTTTGATTCGTAAAAGATTATAAAACAGGTACGCTCCCCCACCTAAACTTAGTACAAGTGTAGCGTAAGTCAATACGTGATGTTTACCAACCAACTTTTCGTCATACAACAATAAAAGCAGTACGTAAAAAAACCAAAGGATAGATGCCATTTCAAATGCTGTGCGAGGTCCATAATTGCCAACCTTCCCGCTGACAATTGGTTTCCGGTTCAGAAGCAATTTCCTTCTAAGCCAAATAAACAAATTGCACCGTACACCTTCGTGCAAAACGAGATAAAGAAGAAGCAAGAGAAGTAAACTCCAAGTGTGCATGAGAAGCCGATACTCCCCTGCGGTACCATCTACTTTTTCGATTGAGAGATCGTTTGCTGCATACAAAAAACCATATTCAACACCGCCCGTCCAAAGTAAAACACCTGAAAGTGCCCCGAGTAAACTCTGCCAACTTGAAGAAGCAGTAAATCTTGTTAAAACAAGCAGGAACAAACCAAGCAAAAATACAATCGATGCACCGAGTACAAGTTGATCAGCCATCAAATTGTTTATCACAACCATAAGCGCATGCCCAATTGGCATCAGCATAAAAATTACAATAAACGCAAGAATTCCTCGCATTACGCCATTCTACTGAGAATCGCTCTCAATTACAACCCTCATGCCTGTGGGCAGCCCCATGGGGGTCTGACCTTGGGTCAGCCCCCGAAAAACAAGTCCATAGAGCACTGTCCTCAATGACCTATTCCTATTGATTCCACTACATGCCACCGAACGTTTTCTTGTTTCGCAAGTAGTGATGATAGTGTTGTGCAAACCGATGCGCCTCATCGCGAATTGCTTGCACTAACTTAAGTCCATCATTGTTTCGCCCAAGTTTAATTGGGGATTCTTTATCGACCATATAAATCAACTCTTCTTTTTTTGCTATACCAATCACAAGGTCTGGCTGGTGTTCAAGTTGTTCAAAAACATCCATAGCAGCAGACAGTTGCCCCTTGCCTCCATCGACTACAACCAAATCCGGAAACAATTCCAAGCCATCGCCAGCGTCTCTATATCTTCTTGATAAAACTTCTCTCATCGACATATAGTCATCGTTCTTCGCTGTTTTAATCTTGTACCGTCTATACCCTTCTTTGTGCGGACGCCCATCAACGAAACTTACTTTTGCACCAACTGTTTCTCCACCTTGCAAATGCGCAATATCAAAACACTCAATGCAACGAAGTTCGACAGAAGCACCAAGTGCTTTTTGCAAAGCACGAACTCCCTTAATTGGATCTTGGGCAAAAACAGTTACTTCCGATTGCCACTCCACATCTTTTGAGGCACGGTCATCCAATTTTATCAGTGCTTCAATTTGGTCGCGAAGTTCCGCAGCCTCTTCATACGCTTTATTTTTTGACGCAATTTCCATACGATTCCGAAGTTCACGCAACATTACACTTCGTTTTGAGGTTAAGAATCGAAGAAAACTGTTTATATCTTCACGATAAGCATCTTTAGTTATTTTATTTGCGCACGGAGCAGAACATCTATGGATTGCATGTAACAAGCAAGGTCTAAAAAAATTGTTTGATGGTTCATTCTCGCGTATTTCAAGAGGGCAAGTTCGAAACTTAAATATCGATTGCAACATATGAATAGACCGGTTCAATGCGCCAGATGATGTGAACGGACCAAATATTTTCGCACCTTTAAATTCGATATCACTTGGAGAACGTGTAATAAAAACTCCCGGAAAATCATCTTTCACAGTGACGGCTAAATAGGGATAAGTTTTTCCATCTAATTGCAGCGTGTTGTACTTCGGTCTGTAATCTTTTATGAGTCGAGCCTCAAGGAGTAGCGCTTCCCACTCTGTTTCGCATTCGATAGTTTCAATATGATCTATCTCTTGAAGCATTCCCTGCTTCCAAGGTCCCAAGTCAGCGGACTCAAGAAAGTATGACCCGACTCTTTTTTTGAGTGATCTCGCTTTTCCGATATAAAGCAGAAATTCATCCTCCATACGCATTAAATAGACCCCAGGTGAATCAGGTAGAGTTTTTGCTACTCCAGCAAGTTTTTTTCGCTGTTTTTCCCATTTAGATGCAATGTTTTCACTTGTCATACGCTTTCTTATTCTAGCAGCGGATATGTAGAGATATTCCGTTGTATTTCATCCTTGAATTGAGTATAATGCATTGCTCAACTCGTTTAACCCCTCACACCATTATCGGAGAATATGACAATGAAACAATTACTAACTCTAACCCTAGTTGCAATGCTCGGTTTTGCAGTCCTTGGCTGTAATAAGACAGAAAAGGTAAATGCTAGCGCAACGGCTGCAAAGTGCGATGGCTCAAGCTGTAATCCTGCAAACTGCGACCCATCAAAATGCGAAGGCATGAAAAAGGGCTGCGACAAAATGGGTACTGCTGACTGCCCAATGGCTGCTGCTAAAGCAAAACCAGCTGCTGCTGGAACAAAAAGTTGCTGCCCAAGCAATGCAAAAGCAAAGCCAGCTGCAGTGGGTGCTTGTGACCCAGCAAAATGTGGCGATATGAAAGATTGTGATCCAGCAAAATGCGCAAGTATGAAAAAAGGCGCAAAAATGGGCTGCGACAAAATGGGTGGTAATAAAGATGGCAAGGCGCAAGTTGGTTGCCCAATGTCAGCTAAATAATTCTCTTTTGATTTAAACCAAACTTTAAAGCCCCGCCTATTGGCGGGGCTTTTTTTTACACCAACACGCAAACATATCCAACGCACGCAAAGGGGACATCCATAATTCCACCGCTAGCGGTGGAATTGTATGGATGTCCCCACGGCAAGGACGTTCTGAGTGATAAAATAACAATATGACCACGATGCTTTTGCGCAATGGACGAATTATCAACAACAGGCAAGATTTCGTTGGTGATATTCTCGTTCGAGATGGAGTCATTGAACAAATAAGCAATTCAATAATCAGCATATCCCAATGCGATATCATCGATTGTGATGGATACATCATATCTCCGGGTTTAATTGATATCCATGTTCACTTCCGTGAGCCAAGCAATGGCAATCATGAAGAAACCATCGAAACAGGTATGCGATCGGCAACAACTGGTGGATTTACGACGGTCTGTACGATGCCAAACACAACACCCGCCATCGATACCCCTAATTTCATTCAAGAGTCGATTAGTACCGCAAACAATATTGGTGGTTGTCGTGTTTTACCAACAGCATGCGCAACCATCAACCGAAAAGGTGAAACCATATCACCCATTGGAGATTTGGTCGAGGCAGGAGCAATCGCAATAACGGATGACGGTGATGTAGTAGAAGATGAAGTAATGATGTCAGATGTTCTTAAACAGTGCGCAAAAAATAACGTACCTTTTATGCAACATTGCCAAGATCCAAAGACAACCATTGATGGAGTGATGCATGAAGGCGAAGTCCAACGAAAACTCGGTCTAGGACCATGGCCAAGAGACGCAGAAGAATCCATCATTGCTCGTGATATCAAACTAAACGAATCAATTGGCGCAAAATGGCATGCGCAACATCTAAGCAGTGGTGGTAGTGTCGAATTAATTCGACAAGCACAAAAGAAAAAACAACCTATTTCTGGTGAAGCATCGCCCCACCACTTGTTGCTCACTGACGAAGCATGCCGTGACCTTGGAACTATGGCCAAAATGAACCCACCACTTCGGGAACAACAAGACATCAATGCGCTCAAGGAAGGAATCGCGGATGGAACAATTACCATCCTAGCAACCGACCATGCTCCACATCCGATGCAAACGAAAGAATGCTCATTTGCTGATGCCTCTTTTGGAATTGTTGGTCTAGATTGCGCGCTCCCTCTTTATGCAAAAGCACTTATCGAAGATGGTGTCATAAATTGGTCTCAATTGCTCGCAATGATGACAACAAACCCAGCATCTCTCATCAATAGACCAGACCTTGGAATTCTTAAAGAAGGAGGAATAGCGGATATCACAATAATCGATCCATCACTTCCTTGGACTATTAATCCAAGTGACTTTTCTTCCACTGGACGAAATTGCCCATTTCTTGGGTGGAATGTACAAGGAAAAGCGATTGCAACGATCTATCGAGGTGTTTTAAGTCATCACTCCTTAAACGACAGAGTCGAACATTGCACCTAATCAAAATATAGTATAAAATCCAATATTCAGCTCATTTTGAGCAAAACCATTAGCTACGTGGGCTCGCCAGATGGTTTTAATCTTCAATCGTAACCATTGGTTACAACACATGAAGCGCCCTTGTGCAGATGTTGCCCACACGTCTTGCCGGTGTCGCTGTATAAGGAATTGATTCATGAGCGAATCAAAGAACGATATCGTCAGCAGTCTATTGGAAGCTGGCATCCATTTCGGACAACGCCGAAGTAATTGGAATCCAAAAATGAAGCCGTATATCTGGGGAGTTCGCAATGGGCTTCACATTATCGATATACGTGAAACCGTTAAGGGGCTTCTTAGAGCGAAAAAATATATTCAAGAAACAGTCGGTAACGGAAAGGATGTTGTCTTCGTTGGGACAAAGCGCCAGGCACAATCTGCTGTCCAGAAATATGCTAGTGAAGCAGGAATGCCTTGGGTGACTGAACGTTGGCTCGGTGGCACATTAACAAATTTTTCAACAATCCGTTCACGACTCAAACGACTAAACGAACTTGAAGGTCTTGTCGAGTCAGGTGAAATCGAAACGTATTCCAAGAAAATGACATCGCAACTCATGCGCGAAAAAGCAAAAATCACTCGAAACCTCGACGGTATTCGAAATATGAGTAAACTTCCGGGAGTCATGGTTGTTATTGATGCAAACAATGAAACGAATGCTCTTAGAGAAGCAAAAGCGTTGCGCATCCCAACAATCGGACTCGTTGACACTGATGGTGACCCTCAACTTGTTGACCTTCCAATTCCAGGCAACGATGATTCGCTCCGTTCCATCGAAGTTGTAATCGCTGCTCTTATGGAAGCGGTCAATGCTGGGCTAGAGGGACGCCGATCGAAACAAGCTGCAGCAGAAAAGAAGGCGGAAGAAGAAGCACGTAGCGCTGCAGCGCAAGATGAAAATCGTCAACGTTCTAGTCGTAGTACGTTCAAGGCAGACGAAGAGGTGCCTGCACCAGAAACAGAAAGCGCAACAGTTACCGCCGTAGCAGAAGAAACAAAACCAGCGAACGACGCTGATAAATCATAAACACCGTAAAACTATCGGAGAATTAACAATGAGTTTTACCGCAAAAGACGTGATGGGTCTACGACACAAAACTGGTCTAGGCATGATGGATTGTAAAAAAGCACTTACCGAGACGGGTGGTGACCAAATTGCTGCCGAAGAGTGGTTGCGAGAGACAAAAAAAGGCAAGATGGACACCCGTACAGAACGCACAACTGGCGAGGGTCAAATCTGCGTAGCAACAAACGACAATTGTGCAGTTATCATCGAAGTTCAAACTGAAACTGACTTCACTGCTAAGAATGAAAACTTTATTGAAGCTGTTGAAAAAATTGCTGACATTGCATTAAACTCCAGTGATGGAGAGATTGCCCTAGTTGATGAGATGACAACATTCATTGACGATTTGCGAATCACGACCGGTGAAAATGTCAATTATGCTCGAGGTTTCAAATACACAGGTGGTAACTTTGGGAAATATATTCACCATGATGGCAAGCGTGCCTGCTTACTTCAGTACGATGGAAATATCGATGAGACAACAGTAAAAGGTATCTGTCAGCACATCGTTTTCCATGACCCAATGGGTATCTGTGCTGATGATGTACCTGCTGAAAAGATTGAACAAATTCGGGCTGATGCAATCCAAGAAGCCAAGGACACTGGCAAGAACGAAGAAATTGCTGAAAAAATGGCTGAAGGAAAAGTCAGAAAACACCTGCAAGAAAACACACTTCTTGCACAAAAATACGTACTTGACGAATCCAAGTCGGTTCAGGATTTACTAACCGACGGTGCTACGATTACTTCGTTTACTCGCTACACCCTCGGCACCTAAGCAATAGTAAGAACAAGTAAAAAGACCTCGCAAGTAGCGAGGTCTTTTTTTATTTCCTCCCAAAGTGACTGTCACTTTGAAAACGGAAACGCAGTGCTGCCTAACTGCAGCAATAGCAACATGTTGCAATTGTGACTGTCACTTTGAAAGCGGAAAAATCATCGAATTCCAGCTGGCGCACCACCCTTTCTTGGGTCGCAAGCGGGTTTCATAAAGCCATCTTCAATTTGAATTACTTGTACAACACCGATGTTTGGTCTTATTTTGATTTCGTATCCAATTCCTGACAAATGTGATTCTATTGATGCATTACGATAATCCTCTTCAACATAGACCCTATCTGGTAGCCATTGATGGTGGACTCTACCTCGTCTTAGCGCTTCTACCGGATGGTCATCAAACCAGAGAATGTTGAGCAAAACTTGAACGACTCCTGAAATAATCCTAGGACCACCAGAAGCCCCAACTGCTAAAACAGGAACGCCATCGTGCTCAACAATTGTAGGTGACATACTTGATAGCGGTCGCTTTCCTGGCTCTGGCAAGTTTTTATCTGATTGTTGAAGCCCATAAATATTCGATCCACTTGGAGATGAAAAATCATCCATCTCATTGTTCAACATAAAACCATAGGGCTTAACCAAAACTAACGAACCAAATGCTGTATTAATTGTTTCGGTTGCAGATACCATCATGCCATCCTTGTCAACTACACAAAGGTGGCTTGTCCCATCATCATCAGGTGCTGGGATAATCGAGCCATACGAATATGTGTCTTGGGTTTCACCTAAAACAATTCTTGAAGCTAGTTCATCAAGATAGGATGCATCAATTAACTCAAACACAGGTACGTCAACAAAAACAGCGTCTGCTAAATGCTCGGCTCGATCGGCAAATGCGTGCTTCATTGCTTCAACTAACAATTGTGAGAACTCTTCAGATTGGTATCTCGCCGCTTCTAACCTTGAAAGCATCCCAAAAATTTGCGCTATCGCAATTCCTCCACTGCTAGGTGGTGGCATTGCAACAATCACATAACCTCCACCAATATCTATTTGTAGGGGTGTTTCCCACCTAGGTGCATAATTCTCCAAATCCTCTAAAGTAAGGTGTCCGTCTGTTGCATCCACTATCGACTGAGCAACTTCGCCAAGATAAAAACCATTTGCTCCTTCATCTGATATCAATTGTAGAACTTTATTCTGCTGAATATTTTTGTTAAAAGAATCAAAATCTATGTTTGCATATTCAGGATTCTTATCAAGTATCGGTTTGAGTGACTCAACCGCTGATTGATATGCTTTATCTTGTTTGAAAGTACTCTTTGCTAACCGAATCGCTGGCGCAAGAACTTGTTCACGCGATAATTTCCCGAACCGATTGTGTGCTGCAAGTAAACCAGCAACTGTCCCTGGTATTCCAACTGCGGTTCCACCGATGCGGCTGTTGTTGTTTTCAAAGAATCGTTTGTCGACTTGTTTTGGAGCGGTCTCTCTGTAATTTAATGCAACTGGAACCATAGTCGGAGAATCAATCAACATAAACCCACCTCCACCAATCCCACAGGAAAATGGTCTAACAACACTCAAAGCAAAACTTGTTGCTACTGCTGAATCAACTGCGTTGCCGCCCTGTTCAAGTATTTCAACTCCTGCTTGTGATGCCAAGTAATGATCTGCTGCAACTGCACCCCCTTTGAATAGTTGTTGTCTTGTTTCGCAGCCCAACAAACACAAAATTAAAATGAGATACTTCAACATAAACCTAATTCCTCAATCATCACTTTTGCCTTTTTAATATCACAAATTCGATCTTCACCACCTTCGCGTTCGATTACTAAATTCACATTCTCTGGAACGAGTAGTAAAAATCCATCCCAGTCAACATCTCCTTCTCCTGCGACTACTTCCTCTCCCCATGTACCATTGACCAGCGCATGCTTTGCGTCTTTGATGTGTATTTGTTGTACCCAAGATTGCAGCGCTTTCATTGCCTCAACAGGTTCGCCCTTCCCATACAAAATCATGTTCGCTGGGTCGAAGTTGACACCAAGTGTTGGGTGATCTAGTTCTTCCAATATAGTTACAACGTTGTCCGCTCGTTCTTGACCTGTTTCTAATCCTAGCATCAATTCTCTATTTGCAAACTCATCTGTAAGTTCACGCAAGCGATCGAGCATTTTCCTCCGCTCATCACATTGTTCCTCGGGAATAAACCCTGCATGAAATGTTACAAGTGATAATCCCATTTCAGCTGCAACATCTCCTGTCCTCTTGGCATTTTCTAAAGTCGACTCCCACATTTCATCACGTCGCAATCCACCCGTTTGAGTTATGGATTCTAGAGTTGTGTAATCCTCGCCGTATGCCTCAAGCATCCCACTAATAACTGTAATGCCTGTGTCACTGAGTACCGATTCGCAATCCTTCCAAGCAGCATTTTGCACCAAGGGCAAAAGTGCCAGTTGAATATTATCTATCTCACACTCACTACAGGCAGAAACGAGCTCTTGGGGGTTCTTTGGCCGTACACTCCAGCTACAAAACGCTAATAGTCGACTGTTCATGCAAGGTAGCATAGAATACGCAGTCAAACCCAGCACACCATTATGAGTATTTCTTCAACCCAATCTTCACCACCACCTCTGGAACGACCGCCCGAGGAACCACTAGACCAACAACCAGAGGTAGAGGAAAACTTGTCTTTTTGGGAGCGAACTGAAGCATACATAACACGTTTGAGCACTAAGAATAATTTTTGGCATCGCGTATGTTCACTAATATGGTTGCCGTTTGCGTTTCGCAGTGGAATCTCTATGCGCAGAATCTCTGGTGATAGATTCACTGCAGTACTTCCATTTAAACGATCTAATAGAAATTTCTACAACGCTATGGCTGGAGCATCACTGCTTGGTAACAGCGAAGTTGCGGCTGGAATGTTTTTGTTCAAACACTGCGGAAGCGATTACGCCGTTGTTTGCAAGAATATGACTTATAAATTTTTGCGACCGTGCTACGGCCCAGCAATTTATAACGTTCGTGATGCTGAACTAGTTGGTACTGAACTTAGCAATCAAATGAGTACTCGTAAGGAATTTAATATTGCATTCATCATGGACATTTCGCAAAAGTTGCATAAAAGAGGTCGTGAAGTTCGTGTTGGTAAATGTGAAATTACCTTCCACTGCACACCAAAATCGATGATTAAGGAGCGAGCTTCAAGGCGAAAAGTTCGCGACAGCAAGTGAAATCACTAAAAATTATTGGATGGGGACTTTATCTAACTTGTAGTTGGACTTGGTGCATTGGTATGTTCTTACCCATCATCCTGATACATCGTTATGGATGGCTCGGTTTTTGGGTTTTTTCAATACCAAATGTCATTGGTTGCACTGCATTTGGTTACATTCTTCGAACACCTGAGCGTTCAAAAGAACTTGTTGAAAAATACAAAACAGCAATTTCACTTTTTGCAATTGTCACAATCGCGTTCCACACCTTTTTTATTGCAATGATTGCTCTTGTCTATTTCAATAATTTTTCGTTAGGAGTTATGTCACTTTGGATTCCATTTTGCATTCTTCTTGCTGGTGCATGCCTCGCATTTCTTCCGACGAAATCATGGCCAGTCCTTGCAGCAATCCTGTGGATTTTTTCTTTGATTGCAGGAATTACTCTCCTTCCATTCAATGAAGTTCCAAAAGGTGTAATGCCATGGCAAGATGCCATTTGGATCTTACCTATTATGACATTCGGTTTTTTCTTAAGCCCCTATCTAGATCCAACTTTTCACCGAGCTCTTCAATGTTCACCGAGCAAGCATTCGTTTGGTATCTTTGGAATTACTTTTATTGTTATGATTGGAATAACAACTGCATATCTTGGAATCGCACCACAAAATTTAGACAGTACTATTTTTAACTTTAGCATTCTACTCGGGCTGCATTTTGCGCTGCAATCGATCTTCACAATTGGCGCTCACATTAAAGAAGGTCTTCGTATCGAACTTGGAAATAGAAGGACTTTGTTCATTGTTGTTCTTGCTTTTGCATGTTTGATTTCAGTTGCAATTGCCCATCGAGCGGGTGGTGTTTCACCCTCAGGGAACTGGTTACCCCAATGGCAGGATGACTACCTGCGTTTCTTTGTGTTTTATGGTTTAATTTTCCCCGGGCTCGTTTCTACTTTTATACTCACAGGTAGAGTTTTAACACCGTTACGTGTCTCACTCTTTGCAATAATTGCGTTGCTATCACTGCCATTTCTCGAAGTTGGATACCTTGGCAATCAAGCATGGTTCTCTGTGTTGCCAGTTGTAATCCTCTTAACTTGGACATTTGCTGACAGAACAAAGACCCTATCTTAAAAAAAACAATCCCGCGGGTCGTTTATTTTTTGCAGCAGAGGAGCTCACCAAAACAATCCCGTGGGTCGTTTATTTCCGTAGGTAGTTTATTTTTTACCACAACACTTTTTGTATTTTTTACCGCTGCCGCATGGGCAGGGTTCATTTCTTCCAACAGTCATTGTTCCAGCGCTACCTTTTGTCTTGACCGCTTCAGATGCAGCGCGAACTGATTGCTCTGCTGGTCTTGGTCTTGCTGGCATTTGTTTTTGCTTGGATTGCTCTTGGGGTTTTTGTTGCTCTGATTCCACTGGTTTTTGCTGTTGTTGTTGTGGCAAACTCACTTGCATTTTTGCCTTAAAGACCAAGTCGCTAACACGATCTTGAATATGTTCAAACATCTCGTCAAACAAACGTGCGCCTTCGCGCTTATATTCAATACGTGGGTCAAGTTGACTGAATGACCTAAAGCCAATTGATTCTTTTGCTTGATCCATCTGGTACAAATGGTCTTTCCAAACACCATCAAAAATTTGTAATAGTACGCTGCGTTCAAGTTGTGCTAATTCGGCTCGTTGGACTTGTTTGATTTTTTCAGTAGCAACACTTTTTGGGTCATCTATAGCTCGCTCTTTTTCATCATCAGATAATGCAAAATTCCAATTCTCTCGCAACCAAGAATCAATTTCACCACCACTCTCATCGACTATACGCTGAGCACGTCGGTCGTACCGTTCATCATCCCAACGATTTGCTTCTTCAAGCAAAAACGTTTTTAGTTCTTGTGGGTTGTTTGATGGTAGCGATTTTGGAGTCCAATCAAGTTCATATTTAAGTTTCACCCAGTTGCAAAAACCCTCAATGGCTTTTGCTGGATCCTGCTGCATCCGAGCACCAGTCATATCAATCATAAATTCGATAGGGTATTCACGCTCTCGTTTTCCATAAACCCCCATCGCTTTTTCCATAACGAAATTTACCGCTTCGTCAGGTTCAAGGTCGTTAAAATCGTTTGGTTCGCAAGTAATATCAAATTTTGATTTTGCCCATGTCACCAATTCTTCTTGTGCATGAAGTGGTACCAAGAAGGGATCGAGTGGTGCCAATTCAGATGACCGTATTTTCGCTTCCGCTGATTGTTCAATTCTCTCGATGATCTCTTCGCGAGATAATTCTGTTGCTTCGGATATTGTCATATCACAATTCCATGCAGTATTCGCCCAATCAACCGCTCCTTTGTAATCCCATGTCGATTCGTCACGTTCTGCGACCTTTCCTTCTCCTAAATCAATCGTATCCGGAAGATATTCTCCGATAGTAACACGAATAATTTCTATCGATTCTTCAAGAGAGTCACGAATTATAAGTTTATGTAAGTCCTCGCGATCTTTACCAACGATACGATCTGGCTCAATACCAACATTCAAATGCTCTCGTATCCACTCAGTCATACAACTTGCTGAGTATGTCGGGTCAAGATAGTTATAGACCGACTCACTCACTGCTAGTTCAATATATTCAAAAATGAGTTCGCGGATATCTCTTCCTTCAAGAACTCTTTGTCGTAAATCATAGAATACATGGCGTTGGTGATCCATCACCTCATCGTATTCAAGAATATTTTTACGAACCAAGAAGTTTCGTTCTTCTACTTTGCGCTGGGCTTTAGTCAATGCCTTAGTAAGCATGTTGTGCTCAATCGCAACGCCTTCCTTCATGCCCATCTTGCTTAAGAGTTGCAGAGTTCTTGGTCCCGCGAACATTTTCATGAGGTCATCTTCTAAACTCAAGAAAAATCTAGTCGAACCATTATCACCCTGTCGTCCACTACGACCACGCAACTGATTGTCAATACGACGAGCTTCATGTCGCTCAGTTGCGATTACATGCAAACCACCCATATCTTCTACACCCGCAAAAAATCGAAGTTTATGCAATATACAAGCCCCACTTCGATCCAAATCAGCAATCAATCTATCTTCTTTAGTTGAAGTTGCTTTATCACTATCCACCCACCAACAACAAGTTACCCACCAATGTTCTAATAATTTGCGTCGTATTTCATCATCACTCATTGATTCAACATCCGCTTTTCTAAGACCAAGTTCTTTTGGTGCGATGTGGCGATATATTTTACGGACGACTTCTTTGATATCCATTTCGGGTGTGACATCGCGAGGGCATAAATCAGATCTTTTCCAGTGTTCTAACAATTCATTTGGGCTAAAGACAGCAAGTTTTATGTCGGTACCACGGCCTGCCATGTTCGTGGCAACAGTCACTGAGCCAAGTTCCCCTGCAAATTTCACGATCTCTGACTCACGTTCGTGCTGTTCGGCATTCAACACCTCGTGAGAAATGTTGTAGCGATTTTTCAACATTTCACTTAGTTCTTTTGATTTTTCAACACTAGTTGTCCCTGCAAGAGTTGGTCGACCAACTCTGTACATTGTGTATATTTCTTCGACAGCAGCATTTGTTTTATCTTTACTTGTTGTAAAGACCAAGTCATTATGGTCTTCCCGAACTACCGGAACATTAGTCGGAATTACTAAAACATCAAGCCCATAGATTTCATAAAACTCGGTTGCTTCGGTGTCAGCAGTTCCTGTCATTCCAGCAAGTTTGTCGTACAACTTGTAGAAATTTTGAATTGTGATGGTTGCCATCGTTTGTGTTTCTTGCTTAATCTCAACGCTTTCTTTTGCTTCAATTGCTTGGTGCAAACCATCCGACCACTGACGACCCACCATTTTACGACCAGTGTTTTGGTCAATGATTATGATGCTTATTACACCTTTGTCATCTGGTCCTACCATGTAATCGCGATCCCGTTGGTAGACAGTGTGAGCACGGATTGACTGTTCAAGAAGGTGTGGCACGTCCATGTTTTCTCCAACGTAGAACGAACCGATATTTGCTTCTTTTTGTGCTTCAGCAACTCCTTCGTGCGTTAATGTTGCTCGTTTCTTATCAAGTTCGATTTCATAGTATTGAGTGTACTGGTCACGATTCTTCTCCAACTCAGGTAATCTCGCTTTTGCTGAGCTCAGTTTTTCCTTCAAAGGTGGAATTGTTGACTTGTCCACTGCGTTTCGGATATCACCTTCTAAACCGCTAATTGTCACCAAACATGACTGCACTTCTTGATCTAGTTTCTCCCAAGGTTTCTGTTTCTCTTGAAGATAACGTGCAAGTTTGTCGGCAAGTTCGTATCTTGGTTGGTCATCATGTGCAAGACCAGAAATAATTAATGGAGTTCTTGCTTCATCAATTAGAGTTGAGTCAACTTCGTCAACAATCGCAATTTGACGTCGCTTTTGTACTTGCTCCTGCGGTGTCATTTTCATGTTGTCACGTAAGTAATCAAATCCGAACTCTGCTGTTGTCCCATAAACAACATCACAAAGATACGCCATCTGTTTCAGTTGTGGGTGTTGCATGTGCTGGGGATGAATGGCGCCAACCGTAAGTCCAAGCATCCTGAAGAAGGGGAATGTCCAATCACGGTCACGCTGTACAAGATAATCGTTAACAGTAACAACATGGACTTGTTTTCCTTCAATCGCTGCCAAATAACAAGAGAGAGGCGCAACGATTGTCTTACCCTCACCCGTTTTCATTTCTGCGATTCGACCTTCATAAAGAACAACAGCACCTACAAGTTGTACATCAAATGGACGAGCGCGAAATGGTGGCTTTGACTGTGGATACAACTCTCTAACTGCGTCATACAGTCCGACAGGAATATCAACAAACAACCATGCAGGAGTTGGTTCCACACATCCAAGTAATTCACGATCTGGTTTGCGATCTTCCGTTTCGTCGATGATTGACTTCGTCTCATCATAAAGTTTTCGAGATGAATCTCCTAACTGCGAAGGATCGAACCCATGTAAAGGATTAAAAATATTGCGAATTCCAACTGCTCTGTCCATCGCTTCGCGAGCAATTGCAAAGACCTCAGGAATCATATCTGTTGCACTTTCACCCTCGACTACTCGCTTTCTAAACTCAGCGGTCTTTGCATACAACTCAGCATCCGTAAGTAATCTTGTCTGTGGTTCAAGTGATGAAACCTGATCAACTAATTTCAAATATCGCTTGACCATCCGATCATTGCGACTGCCAAATAACTTACGACCAACTGTACTAACTACTGGAACGCCCATGCGTCACCTCTTTAAAAATATGTAACTGTGAATTAAAAACCAATACCTGAAAACAATTAACCAATAAATGGTGGAGGTAAATTGTGCAGTTCTTCGATATCGGCAAGAGGAAGAAGATTACCGTCAAGTATTTGAGGAATCCAGATAGTAGGAATTTCCATATCTTGAGCAAAAGTAGCAACTTCACCCAAAATGGTATTTCCTTGTTGTGAAACGGTCTGTATAAGCACTCGATGTGTCCCCATGGTGCTAGAACTAACCGATCCACCAATACAGCACATCAAGATTAGGATAGTAGCTAAAGTTGTTCCACGATCACTTCGCATTGCTCACATTATACCCAAACGCTGAGGGGACAGTCACCAAGTAGTGACTGTCACCTTGGTGTCGCCGATGTATCATTCCCAGTATGGATACCATTGAACTTCAAGTGGACGAGTTGAGTTGTGCAGCCTGTAGTGCAACGGTCGAAAAAGCGCTTAATGCTGTTGACGGAGTGGAATCTTCCTCAGTAGCGGTTGCAACAGGAAGAGCGACAATTTCTGGTAAAAATCTTGAAGGTGAGTTGCTCGCAAAGGTTGCGACCGATGCCGGATACCCTTCTAAGGTCATCGATGAGGGTATAGATCCAGCTAAACTTGCTTCCGAAATAGAAACTCGTCAAAAGAAAAATGCTTCCGATTGGAAACGAAGAGCGATTATCGGTGTTTGCATCTGGGCACCATTTGAGGCACTCCATTGGAGCGCTTCATCACTTGGAATTGATGGACCTTGGATTCTGTGGATTATGTTCACAGCCTCAACTGTTTCAATGATTCTTGTAGGTGGAGGTTTTTTCAGTTCAGCAATTGGAGCAGCTAAACGCTTACAGACAAACATGGATACCCTAATTACGATTGGTGCATCCTCCGCTTATTTTTTCTCGCTATTTATTCTAATTGCTGAGAAGTTATTCCATCAGGACTTGGGCTATCCGACGTACTTCATGGAGGCGGCTGCACTTCTTGCAATTATCAGTATTGGGCACTGGCTTGAAGCAACTTCAACTGCCAAAGCTGGTTCTGCTATCCGCGAACTTCTAAAAATGCAGCCAGACAAAGCAGAGGTAATTGGCGAAGACGGCACTACAACAAACGTACCAACTGGAGAAGTCGATGAAGGTGTAAGATTACTCGTCCGTCCGGGAAGCAGAATTCCAATTGATGGCATAGTAGTAGAAGGTGCAAGTGAAATTGATGAATCCATTGTGACCGGCGAACCACTTCCTGTTGCAAAGAATATTGGCGATGTCCTGATTGCTGGATCTATGAATACAACAGGGCAACTCATCCTTGAAACAACAGTTGATGGAAGGCACACGACCGTCTCCCGTATAGCACAACTTGTTACAAAGGCACAGTCAAGTAAAGCAGGCATACAACGAATTGCTGATAAAGTCGCCGGTGTTTTTGTTCCAATAGTTATTGCAATTGCCGCAGTAACAGTCATCGGATGGGTACTTGCTGGTGATATCGAGACCGGTTGTGTTTCTGCAGTGACAATTCTTGTTATTTCCTGCCCCTGCGCGCTTGGACTTGCAACCCCGATGGCCGTTATGGTTGCGGCTGGGGAGTCAAGTTTAAGGGGAATTTTAGTAAAAGATGCTGGTTCACTTGAACTTGCTGGGAAAGCTGTAACAGTAATTTTTGATAAAACTGGCACTCTCACTCTTGGAAAACCTGTTGTTGAAGCTGTAAACGAAAAAGGAAACTTTTCAAAAGAAGATGTTCTAAAATACGCTGCTGCGGTTGAAGTCCCAAGTGAACACCCAATTGCTTCAGCGATTCTGAGTGAAGCAGAAAAGAATAATATAGTTGTACCTACGGTACAAAATTTTGAAGCAACTGCTGGAATCGGTGTTCATGGAACCGTTGAAGGAAAACAAGTATCAGTACTTCGTGATGACGCAGCAACTTGCAAAGTCGAACTTGATGGAAGTACTATCGGGGTAATTTCTGTCACTGATAAAATTAGACCTTCCGCAAAGAACACTGTTGAGGACTTACAAAAACTTGGTATCGAAGTACACATGCTCTCTGGTGACCGAACAGAGACAGCAAAATCGGTAGCAACTGAAATTGGTATTAAACCAGAACACGTACATGCAGAGGCATCCCCATCAGACAAAACCGAAATCGTTTCATCGTTACCAAGACCGTCTATGATGGTTGGTGACGGGATTAACGATGCTGCGGCTCTTGCTGCTTCTGACGTCGGTATCGCTATTGCCTCTGGAACAAACGTTGCAATGGAATCCGCTTCCATTATTATCCCTGCAAACAATATCGAAGCAACCACAGAATCCGTACACATCGCAAAGGATGCTTTGAAAACCATCAAACAAAATCTGGTTTTTGCTTTCATGTACAACGTTGCTGCTATTCCACTCGCTGCTTTTGGCGTTTTAGGTCAACATGGGCCTCTTATTGCTGCAGCAGCTATGGGTTTCAGCGATATTACGGTTATTGGTAATGCAATACGCCTGAAACATAAGTTACGAAGACGCCGTAGAAATACGCAATAGAGTCACAAAGAGCCGCGTTTGAGACATTGAGGCAAAAAACCAACTGGAGTGAACTATGATCGTTTCTTCATTAAAACCCCTTGATCCCAAGGAATTCGACCAACGAAAGGCACAACACCTTTTACAAAGAGCTGGCTTTGGTGGAACACCCCAGCAAGCAGAGGCACTCGAGAGTTTAGGTCTACAAAAAGCAGTTGAGTATATTGTCAACTACGCACAACTCCCTGATCCAAACCCACCTGCAATTGATGATTATGACAAAGACATCATTCGCCCCCCCACTAAGGCAGAGCGAGATGCAATTAGAAAAGCTAGAGAAAATGGCGACGAAGAAATGGTGGACAAGTTTCGTACCGAAAGGCAACGCCGCCAACGTGCAGATCGTAAACAAATCGCTCAAATGGAAAGGTGGTGGTTGCAGCGGATGGTATCAACCCCAAGACCACTTGAAGAAAAACTTACCCTGTTCTGGCATGGACATTTCGCAACTGGATATCGAACAATTGAAAACAGTTATCACATGTACCTCCAAAACATGATGTTCCGCAAAAACGCTCTTGGTAATTTTAAAGAAGATTTAGTTCGAGGAATCATCCATGATCCTGCGATGATTAAATATCTAAACAACAATCAAAATCGAAAACAAGCACCAAACGAAAACCTTGCTCGGGAATTAATGGAACTATTTACGCTGGGCGAAGGCGAAGGGTATACAGAAGATGATATCAAAGAGGGTGCACGAGCGCTCACAGGTTACAACATCGAAGATGATGGGTTTGCAATGCAAACGAGACAGCATGACACCGGTACAAAAAGGATTTTCGGGAGAACTGGTAATTTTGACGGAGATGATTTCGTAAATCTCATTTTCACTAGATCAAGTGCTTCAACTTTTATAACTGAAAAACTCTACAAATTTTTTGTCAACGATTTACCTCACGGCGAAACAACCGATTCAAAATCATACATACGACTACTTTCAACGGTCTTTAAGCGCAGTGGCTGGGAGATTCAACCTGTCATTGAAACTATGTTTATGTCCGAACATTTCTATGATGAATCAAACATAAACGCAATTATTAAAAGTCCAATCCAACTCATAGTACAAGCGGCAAGAACTTTGAATCCTCCACAACGCAAAAAAATGGCACAGACATTAGCAATTGCTTCTGATGTCATGGGTCAACGTTTGTTTGCACCACCATCTGTTAAGGGTTGGGATGGAGGTAGAACCTGGATTAACACATCGACGATGTTTATGCGTCAAAACACTTTGCTTTATTTACTCACAGGACAACGACCCGACGCTAGTGCTTGGGAAGCCGACGGTGCACGATTTGATGCTATGGCACTTGCGCAAAATCAAACATCTTCTCCAAGAGCAGTAATCAAATACTTACTTACATCCATTCTTAACATCGAAAATCCTAGCCGTGATAGAACTTCTTCACTTGAGGATTTTATGAAAACTCAAAACAATAAGATTAATAACGAAACTGTTACTGGTTTGTTAACTCTCATAACCGCAATGCCGGAATATCAACTCTGCTAAGGATAGAACAATGAAACACTACCATCATCATGAATTTACTTCCAGTACTGGGACATCGGATGCATATAGCCGTAGACTTTTCATGCAACAAGGCATGGTGTTCGTCTCCATGGCAACGACCGTTCCACTCTTTATGCAACGCTCAGCTGAAGGAGTCATGCTCCCAGTTGGATCACTTGTTTCATCACAAGCAGGCGTTCCCGAAGACCACACACTCGTTGTTATTCAACTTGCTGGAGGAAATGATGGATTAAATACTGTAATTCCTTATGGAGATCGTTCGTACTACAACAGCAGGCCACAACTTGCTATAAAGCAATCGGACGCATTAGAAATTCCTGGAGCGGACGGTTTTGGTTTACATCCGAATTTAACAGGTTTGCTTGAACTAATTGATAACGGGCAGGCCGCAATCGTACAAGGTGTTGGATATCCAAATCCAAACAGATCGCACTTTACCTCTACGGACATTTGGCATACTGGAAACCACAGTGGTCAAGGATATGGTTGGCTCGGTAAATATTTTGATAACACATGTGCTGGCAAACCAAACCCCAAGGGTTCTATCGCAATAGGAAACAAAGCACCTCTTGCCTTGCATGGAAAAACGCAAAAAGCAGTGAATTTTGAGACCGAAAAATTATTCCGATGGGCTGGCGGAACAGTGGACTCATCATTAGAAAAAACGTACGACGAAATTAACCGTAAAGAAAATGCAGCAAAAGAAAAAGATACTCAACTCGATTTCCTTGTTCGAACATCCCTCGATGCACAGGTCTCATCCGACCGAATTCGTGCTGCTGTTTCCAAACAACCACTCATCAATTACCCAGATGGCGAACTATCAAAACAGTTGCAACTCATTGGCTCGATGATACGAGCCGATTTACCTACACGTGTCTACTACGCAAGTTTGGGGGGTTTCGATACTCATGCAAATCAACTCAATAGCCATGCTAATCTCATGCGCCAAGTTGGTGATGCATTAAATGCTTTCCAAAAGGACTTATCAAAACAAGGTAACAATGGTAAGGTCATGACGATGATCTTCAGTGAGTTTGGTCGCAGAGTTGCACAAAACGGTTCTGCAGGAACTGATCATGGAACTGCAGCTCCGATGTTCTTAATTGGTGACAATGTCCAACATGGGTTACTTGGAAAACACCCTTCGCTTACTAATCTCGACGAAGGCGACTTAATTTATAACACTGACTTTCGTGAAGTATATGCATCAATCCTTAGCGATTGGATGGGTGCCGATTCCATGGCAATTCTTGGCAAAAAATACAAAACGGCAGATGTACTTTCGTAAACTGAACAACTACTGAATTGACCAATTAGTAGTGAATATCACTCTGAAATAAGAATCAGGTCTTCGCTTGGTACATCTTGAAAGGTTTGTTTTTCCCCATCTGGCCAAGTTATTTCGAGTGAGTTGATTGGTTTTACAAAATTATGTCCCGTCACAGAAGTTGATGACTGAAAACCAAAACCATCTGTATTCCACCTCGTAGCAGTAGTGCCATCATTAAACGTGGCAACTATTTTCGTTCCTAGTGCCTTCGGGTTTCCTGCCTTGCCTTGAAGTTGTATCGACTGAAGGAAACCAAGTGTCGAATCATTTTGCAACACTCGAACCTCACCACTACGCTGCGCAACAATTACATCAGTATCACCATCGTTGTCTAAATCACCAAAAACAGCTGCTCGGTCTCTGTATTGACCTTCTTGCTCTACTTGTACGAATCTATCACCATCACGTTGCAACAAAAGAACTGACTGTTTACGAGTACTATCCATGGTATCCATAGTTGCATTTGGGTACACGTGACCGTTCACAATAAACAAGTCCTCATCGCCATCCAAATCGAAATCATGGAAAGCGCATGACCAACCTAACAAAGAGCGACTAATCAATCCAAGACCATATTGTTTTGTTCGGTCATCAAAATATCCAGAGAAATCGTTGACGTGCAGTGTATTTGTATCACTTGAAAAGTTAGTTGTAAAAATGTCAGGACGATTATTCCCACATACATCTGCAACTGCTATCCCCATCGTTGCTTGCATCGAGCCATCACCATTTGTAGCAACTCCCGAATACACACCCATGTTTTCAAATCGCGTCGGTATTTCACCAGTATTAAGATAAAGTTGATTCTCCATTGAATCATTTCCCACAAAAACATCTTGTAAGCCATCTTCATTAAAGTCGAGGATTGCTGCATTCAACGAAAATGCTGGGTCGTTTACGAATCCCCATTGCTGAGTGACATTTTGAAAAACAACATCTCCTAGATTCTCAAAAACAACATCCCCTTGAGGGCGCATACCGTGTGGACCACCTAGAACATCTTGACCCTTGTACTTTGCTTTGGGTGGAGGATTATCAAAATCGTATTCTAAATAATTACAAACGTATAAATCCAAATCCCCATCACCATCAAGATCTCCAAATCGTGCACTTGTTCCCCAGTGAGTATCACCTACGCCAGCTGAATCGGTTACATCTTCAAAATCCTTGCCCCCTCGATTTATAAGTAGTACGTTCGGTCCATGGCACGTGATGTACACATCATCAAAGCCATCCCCGTTGACGTCGCCAATAGCAACACCGTTCGCCCACCGACGAAGGTTGATACCCTTAGTTTCTGTTACATCTTTGAATGCAATTGAATCATCGCTTATGTTTTCATACAACCGACAAGGTTCATTCGATGAATTCACAACAAACAAATCCAAATCGTCATCATTGTCAAAATCAAACAGCGCTAGACCGGTTCCATTCACTTCAATAATCTGGGTTGGATCTTCAGCACCGCAGACTGTCGGAGCGATGCTTGAAGCAATTTCGGCAAACACAATTGGTGGCTGATGATGATTCGACTGTTCACAACTAGTCAAAAGTAAAACGACAAGAATCCGATTCATTCAGGAAACCTCGTTTGTTTGTAAAGATCTGGTCGAACTCTATTCCTAGCGATGTCAAATTGCTCAAGTGCTTTTTCCGACGCTTCGATGTTGTTAACTCTTTGTAACGCTTTAGCAAGCCGAAACCATGCTTCATACAAATTAGGATTTTGCTGTACAGCTTCTTGATAAAGCAATATCGCACGTTCCCTTTCTCCCCAAGCAACATACACATCTGCAAGCCGAGATTTTGCTTTTGCTTGTATATTTGGTTCATTCAATGAGGACCGTATTGATTTCTTAAATAAAGAAGCAGCCAAGTCAAAATCCCCATCTTCCATTGCAATAAGACCTAATCCAAACTGCGAGTCAGGTTCATCTCCATCTGTTTTCAAATACATTTCAAAAGAGTGCTTGGCTTGTTCGCTATCGCCTAGATAATAATGACACCAAGCAATAAAATGCCACGCCTGAGGATAACTTGGTCCTTCTGCGTTTATTGAGTATGAAAACCACCGAGCCGCTTTAGAATATTGTTTATCGAGGTGGTAACTTAATCCCATTAAGAAAAGTGGTTGGCTAGTTTCACCTCTGCTCACCATGTGCTGTCTTAATCGAACTCTTGCTGAGCCAGTTTTGCCATCTTGGATCAGTTGTAGATGAGTATTTAACTCAAAATCAAGTAAAACTGCCTTTGGTCTACCATCCTTACATGAATTAAAACATAAAAGAAGAGAAGTAAGTACACTTATTACAGTTTGCTTTATTAGTTTATTACAAAACATTAGGTGCAACCATATAAAAGGTGTATCGTATCTTTTTACAGACAAAGGAGAGGACAACCATGAACCATTCTAAAACACCTCTGTGGGCTGGTGCTGTTATTTGTTACTTTTTTGTAACACAATTGGGTCTTGCAGTTGTCCCACAACCACGATCTGGCGAACCATTGCCTTCTCTAACCGATGAGCAACTAGCTCGTTTTGAATCAGGGAAAATTTCCTTCAATGAGGATTTAACTGTTGAGGGAGGACTCGGTCCAATCTTCAATCAAACGAGTTGTGGAAGTTGCCACAACAACCCTGTTGGTGGTGCTGGAAATCAAACAGTGACAAGGTTTGGTTACATAGGTAAGAAAGGTGGATTCGATCCGCTTTCTGAACTCGGTGGCTCTTTGTTACAAGCTGAAGCAATTAGCGATGAATGCGCAGAATTCGTCCCGCAAGAAGCAAACGTTACATCTTTTCGTGTGACAAATAGTGCTCTTGCGTTTGGTCTTGTTGAGGCAATTAGTGACGATGACTTGTTAGCAAACCGTGATACTCAACCTGAGAATCAACGTGGAGATGCTCATATGGTTTCTAACTTTGAAGATCCCACTGACGAGTTACACGTTGGTCGATTTGGATGGAAAGCACAAGTTGCTTCCGTTCTCACTTTTTCTTCAGACGCTTCTCAAAATGAAATGGGACTTAGCAATCGATTTCTTCCATTTGATAACGCACCAAACGGCAACGAAGAACTTCTAGATGAATGCGATACCGTTGCCGATCCAGAAGATGCACCTGACGCAGATGGTTTTGAATTTATCGACCGTGTTACCGACTTCCAAAGGTTCCTTGCTCCCCCGCCACAAACCCCTCAATCAGGTATGAACGGGGAAATAATATTTAACAACATTGGTTGTAACGTCTGTCACACTAAAACATTTACAACTGGTTCAGACCCTGAAACTGAAGAAGTACTGCGCAACGTAACAATAAAACCTTACTGCGATTTTTTGTTACACGACATGGGGCTTGCAGGTGATGGGATTGTGCAAGGAGATGCAAATGGGCAACAGTTAAAGACGCCACCCCTCTGGGGAGTTTCGTACCGCGACCCACTCTGGCACGATGGTCGCTTCTCTGCGGGAACATTTGATTCACGTATTCGTGGCGCAATTGAAGAGCACGGTGTATTTGGATCACAAGGTGTTCCATCAGCTGATGGCTTTGCTGCTCTTTCAACCGAAGATCAAGATGCTCTTATACGTTTCCTTGAATCTTTAGGGAGAGCAGAATTCGATAGTGACGCCGACAACGATGTTGAACTTGACGATTTCCATGGGTACAGTGACACAGTCGGATTTAGAGGTTGTTATGGAACCAACACAACGCCGGACGCTCCCTGTGCTATTCATGACGTAGACCAAGATGGAGATGTTGATTTAGACGACTTCGATATTTTCTTACTTGCATTTGACGAAGAAACAAATGATTGCAACGGAAACGGTATCGTTGACATGCTAGACATATTGCTTGGTGAACCGGACACAAACAATGACGGCATTCTTGACGAATGCCAAACTTGCATGGGTGATGTAAACGGTGATAATTCGCTTGGCGTTAACGATTTACTTGCAATTATTGACGCTTGGGGCACTTGTTCAACTTGCCCTGCAGACATCAACGGTGATGGAGTAGTAGATGTTATTGACCTTTTATATGTAGTTGGAAATTGGGGTCCATGCCAGTGACTATTACATCAATACTAGTTGCTCAATTAACCATTGGAGGAGGGTTTGGAAATTTCACAAATCAAACAGACGACCGACTTGTTTGTGACCCTGTCCTTGGCATAAGCGACGTTGAGGAGAAAGATTACGCTTGGGGAGATCTTGACCTTGACGGGGATATCGACTTGGTTTGCGTTCGCAAGGAACCTTTTACCACAACTGGAAGTAACATCAACGTGCTGTTTATGAACGAAGTTGGGCAACTAGTTGACCGAACTGCAGAGTATGCAACAGCCACAGATGTCGATGGTGATAACGGTTTTCTTACTCCAACAAATGATCGCGACGTTGTGCTACATGATCTTAATCTTGATGGTTGGCTCGATATGGTGACTGTCACTACTCTCGCTGACAACACAACAAAAGCTCTTTCCCACCCTCGTATATACATGAATTTGGGTGAGACAGATGGCATTTGGCAAGGTTTTCGCTTTGAAAACTATCGTATTCCCCAAATGCATGAGTCAGCAGGACCACGCTTTTGTTCTCTTGCAATCGGTGATGTAACTGGCGATGGTTACCCAGATTTATATTTTGGTGATTACGACAGTGGCACCACACAAATTTTTGATTACAACAATCGCTTACTCATAAATAATGGCTCCGCGGTCTTCGCAGACGAAAGCACGCTGCGAATGGACGATGAAATGTTATTGTCAGCATTTGGCGCTGCAAGCAACATGGCTGACATGAATGGTGATGGTGTTTTAGATGTAGTAAAACAAACTTCACTCAATCCTCCACAACATGTTGCTATTACATACAACAACCCAAACAACGAGGGATATTTCAATGGTTACGACATAATTGATGAACTCGCACCATACTTTGTTACTGTTGGCGATTTGAACGGTGATGGAAGAATGGACTTAGTTGTGGTTGACGATGGTTCTGATCATTACTACCTCAATAGTGGGAATGGGGGTGATGGCTTTGCTAACTTTAATTCGTTTACACTGGAAAACAGTGAGGGGTTCGGGGGCAACGCACTTGTTCGGGATTTAAATAATGATGGACACCAAGATATTATCGTTACAGATGTGGATGTAGACATTTCTGGGTGCTCAAGAACAACACACATTTACCGTAACTTAGGTGATATTCCAAATGTCACAATGTCTGAACAGTCTGTTGGAATCAGCAATAGTGAACTTCAAGGTGTTCACGATGTTGCCGTTTTTGATATCAATGGTGACGGTTGGCTCGACATGGTCATGGGTCGTTGCGACTCGACAGAAGTATGGATTCAAGATGCACCATCCGGAGTAGTTTTTTCCTATCCAAATGGTCTACCTGGTTTCATCACCCCAAACCAAGAATGGACGTTCCTAATCCAAGCAACCTTGATTGGCGAAGGGCAAATCGATACAAATAACTCGTTTATTACGTTACGAATCGACGGCAATGAAGAAGAATATCCTCTTGTTGTTGTTGGAAAAAATCTGTTTGAAGCAACACTTCCTGCATCCGAATGTGCAGGTGAATTAGCATTTTACATTTCAGTTTCGCTTAAGACTGGAGGGGAATATCGCGATCCGCCTACTGGCTGGCATAACGTTACTGTTGGCGAGGGAACTGAAATTGTGTTCCGAGACGATATGGAAAACGACGTTTCGGATTGGTCTGTTATTGATAGCGGCGGTCTTACGACTGGATCTTGGGAACGAGTTGATCCAAACGGAACTATTTACAATTCACAAATGGCAGCACCAGAAGATGATGCAACTGGTGGATCTGAAAACGTATTGTGTTTCGTAACACAAAATGGTGATGTTGGTGGAAGCGCTGGGCAAGCCGATGTTGATGGTGGCTCGACAACACTAGTTTCTCCTTTGCTCGATGTTGCAGGAACCGACGGAGTTATTTCATACGCTAGGTGGTTCTTTGACAGCCAAAATACCGACTCTCTCAAAACTTACATTAGCAATAATGATGGCAGCACTTGGACACTTGCCCAGAGCACCGATACCACTAATTCGGCATGGGAAACCGTCCAGTTCCCTATCAGTTCCTACGTTCTACCAACAGATGAAATTCGAGTTGCATTCATAACAGAGGATGCTGATCCACCAAGCATTGTTGAAGCCGGAATCGACAATTTCCAACTTGAAATCATCACTTGTGGTGAAATATGTCTTGGAGATATCAACAACGACGGATTGGTCAATGTCACCGATTTATTGACTATTATTGCCGCATGGGGTACAAATGACCCAAATGCCGACGTCGATGCTGATGGGATCGTAGCAGTTGGTGATCTCCTCGCCGCAATCGCAAATTGGGGGAACTGCCTTTAACCCTAGTTTCTCAGCGAATATTAGACTTTTAAGGAGATTTTCAATCGTGATTCAAGGCGCAATCTTGGAACCAGCGCGGTAATTACCCGTATAATTTGGCGAATAGGTGGAATTTCGCCATTTTTGATGCAGAATAAACACACTCAGAGAAAGGTCCTAAAGAGAATAATGAAACGAAATACGATTATCACAATAGCAATATTGGGTGTTATTGCACCTACGACCTTCCTTATAGCACACCAAGACGATCCAAAAATCAAGGACCGCCAACCCGCAGTAAAAGCAAACGCCTATCGTAGTGATCGCGATTTTGGTCAAGAGCGTTCTTTGGGATTTACATCAGAAAACGTACAACTTAAGTCTTGGTTACCGCTGAGCGAATTTGGTAATGCTGACAACGGCAATGACTGTTGGGGATACGTATCACAATCAGGTCGAGAATATGCATTAATGGGCACTTACGTTGGCACAGGTGTTGTAGACATAACAAATCCGGGTGATGCACAGGTTGTTGCACTTCTTGACGGCAACAATAGTTTATGGCGAGATATCAAAACGTACGGTACATATATGTACTGTGTGAGCGAGGGTGGCGGTGGTATCCAAGTATTTAACTTAAACAACGTCGACCTTGGGCAAGTCCAATCATTGGGCTCTGCTGGTTCTGGCTCCACTCATAATGTGGCAGTAGATACTGAGAGTGGATTTCTATATAGGACAGGAGCAAATAACGATGGGCTCATGATGTACAGTTTGGCAAACCCTGCTTCTCCTGTCCAAGTTGGATCTTGGAGCGAACGATATGTTCACGATGCACAAGTTGTAACTTATACCGAGGGTCCATTCGCAGGAAGGCAAATTGCTTTTTGTTGTGCTGGTTTCAGCGGTGGTTGGAGTGATACAGGTCTCACAATTGTGGACGTAACAAACAAATCAAACCCTTTCGTTGTATCCCAAACTTATTACAGCAACGCAGCATATTCCCACCAAGGTTGGTTATCTGAAGATCGAAAATATTTTTACCTCAACGATGAACTTGATGAACAAAATTATGGTGGGAACACAACTACCCGAATTATCGATGTAGAAGATATCGAAAACCCATCGTTCATTGGAACTTTCTCAAGTGGGCGACCATCCATCGATCACAACTTGTATACGCACAACGGTTATATCTTTGAAGCAAATTATCGTTCGGGTCTTCGCGTATTCGATGCAACTAATCCTACAAATCCTACTCAGTACGGATACTTTGATACTTATCCAGATAATGATAATCCAAGTTTCAATGGTCTTTGGAATGTTTACCCATACTTCCCAAGCGGTACTGTAATTGGTAGCGATCTTGAGAGAGGTCTCTTTGTTTGGGAACTTGGTATTCTTGATCCATGTACATTACCAGTCGGTGCTTGTGCAACTGATGTTGATGGTAGTGGAAATGTTGGTGTTAGCGACCTATTAGCAATCATTGACAATTGGGGTGTCTGTGGTGATGGAACATTCCGACCTGAGGGTGACGTAGATGGCTCTTGCTGCGTAGATGTTTCTGACATTCTTACCGTCGTGAGTGAATGGGGAGTCGAATGTGTCATTACTGGAGCATGTTGCATGGGAGACGCTAGTTGTTCTGAACTAAGCGAGAGTGCTTGCTCAAGCGCTGGTGGAAGTTACTTCGGTGATGAGACCACATGCAGCAGTACAAACTGCCCTGGTGCAGGTGATGAATTTGAAAATGCAATAATTGCACAAACTGGTGAGAACTCGTTTGAAACCGAAACCGCTACTCCAAGCAGCCCAGAACCAGACGATTCACAATGCTCCGGAACTTACATGAACTGGGCGAATTCACAAGACATTTGGTTCGCTTGGACTGCTGATTTCTCAGGAAACGCTCACTTCACTACATGCGACTCTTCTAGCTATGACACATCAATGGCTCTCTACGCTGGAAGCGAAAGCAATCAAGTCACCTGTAATGGCGACGATTACGGTGAAGATGGTTGTCAATCCTACTACTCAGCCTTCGATTACAACGTCCAAAAGGGCGAAACCTACTACATCCGCATAGGTGGTTGGCAAGGCGCTACTGGTTCTGGCACTCTAACAATCGAGTAACATCTCGTACATGTTGACCGCACTATTCTGCTTAGTTTTCACAGCGGGTGATGGATTACCGTCACCCGTTTTTTCTCAAGATGAGTGGACAATACTCCGTTCAATGAGTCCTGCAACATTATTGCCAGACACAACAAATCAATATGAACAAAACGAAAGTGCCGCGCTCCTTGGGCAACATATTTTTTTCGATGAACGGTTTTCATCAAACGAAGAGGTCTCATGTACCACTTGCCATGAACCAGACAAATATTTTACGGATGGCAAGCAAATTGCAGTTGGCACTGGGCAAACTACTCGCAACTCTCCTACTGTACTGAATGCGGCTCATCAAAGATGGTTTTTTTGGGATGGACGAACGGACACACTCTGGGGGCAACCAATTCAAACGATGGAACATCCTTCCGAGATGAACATTCCAAGAGAAGAAATTGCCTTAATCATCAAAACGGATGAGACCCTTGGTCCTCTCTTTGAAAAAACATTTGGAAGTATGAATGAAAGCGACATCGATACGATTGCTGCAAATGTCGCTAAGTCACTCGCTGCCTACATCACAAAACTCGACTCGTCTCACGCACCCTTTGATGACTTTGTCGCGGGTGACAAATCCGCCATTACCCCATCAGCACAACGAGGATTACAATATTTTATTGGAGAAGGTGGCTGCCTTCGATGCCATTTTGGTCCTTGGATAACAGATGGCGCATTCCACTCTGTTGGGATTGGTCCTCTAGATGGAGGTGCTCTGAAAGATTCTGGTCGTGCTGGTGCGATTGACAAATTAAAGACAGCACAATTCACCGCCGGAGGAAAACATAGTGATGATCGAAATGGAATTCGCGCAACTATTTCTAAGCACATTGCAAAACGGCGTGAGGATTGGGGTTCGTTTAGGACCCCAAGTTTACGCAATGTCGCAAGAACGCCTCCTTATATGCACGCAGGGCAATTAGCAACACTTGAAGATGTCCTTGAACATTATTCCAAACTAGAAAACTTTGTAAGTGCCGATCACCACCGAGAGACGATTTTAGAACCACTGAATTTGACCAAGCAACAAAAAACGGATTTGATTGCATTTTTAGAATCTTTGACCGCTCCGTTACCTAATGCTACCTTGCTCACAAAACCAACAAAGTAAGTCACGTGTGACTCTCGCTCAGAGCGAACCCGCAAATACACTGGGATCAGACCCTATTACTACGGATTTAGTGATACCCCATCCTGAGCACGTTCAATAATCGTACCGTTGTCAATATCAAAATATATTTCCCAATCACCGGGCATGCTTAATAGCATTCCTGTTGTTTTGTAACTCCCATCATCTTGGAGGGTAGTAACAGGATCAGTCATCATGCCATGCCCATGTGCTGGCATAGCAGCATCCACACGAAGCGACTTAATTACACCCTCACCTTCGACCCAAGTGGTCAATTCAAAAATTTCATTCAAAGGCATTTTGTCCGGAACAGGCGAGTAAATCACTTTCCAATTGCCAGCATTACTCGTTATCGAGTGTGGAGGTGGATTCTTTTCTCGTGTCCAACTTCTGCCCCTGCCAAATGTCGCTTGCCACTTGCCATCTTGACTGTACAACTGTGCTCGATGGTTGCCCCAATCAATTACAACTATCGTACCATCGTCTAAAACCGTGATACCTGCTGGTTTATACATCTGGTGTGGTGCAAATCCTTTTTCACCAAAAGTCAGCAACAAGTCACCTGTTGGAGAAAATCGTTTAATACAAGACGCACCAATATCTGAAACTAAAATATTCCCACTCTCTTCTATTTCAATTCCTTGTGGTTCTATAAAACCTTCGATAGTTCTCACAACTTCAAACTCTGGAATGGTAGTGAGTATTACTGTCTCTTTTACTGAATCAACTGACCACATTGCATCCCCACTCTTTGTTAATGCAATGTCTGAAGAACCCGGCATAACACTTCCGCCGTCTATTGGTCCGTTCAAACATTCATTGCTTTGTGATTTCTGGAATTTCACCATGCCGGGAACTTGCTTAAATGAACTTGATGGATCGTGCTCGTAGACAAACGTTTTAATATTTCTATCCCCAACAACTTTGATAACTCCATTGCCAATCCACAAACCATTTATCCATTTGAATTGGTGCGGTGCATTTCCTTCGCCACCAAAACGAGTTAATGGAATTGGTACTTCTAAACCGGTACGAAGCAAATAAACGTCACCAAGTTCTGGCTCAGCAACCAGAATCAAGTCGCCGAATGAGTCAATTTGTTTCCCAAAATGAGCAATGTTAGTAATCAATGGCGCGGGCTCACAATCACCTTCTCCAAGTTCAAATATTTGCAATCTCCCTTCAAAACCCTCACATACTATGATTTGAGTACCGTCTTCAGAAACAGATACGGAGTTTGGGTAATGTAATTTCCCTTCACCTTCGTGCGGGAGCAATGCGTGAACTCCCCACTTACCAAGTTGTTTTCCATCTTTGTCATAATGCCGAATTGCATGGCCATAAATGTCTGGAATTATCCATCCATCCGCTGTGCTTGCTGGGACTCCTTGCGCAACGATATCATCTGTTTTAAATTCGGGTCTATCGGCGACTCCTGCTACTGGTAACTCATCTTTGAGGACCAGCTCAAGGGGATTGTCGTGCGGAACTGAATACAATCGCTCCCCATATTCAGTAATTACAACGATTTCATCCGCCATTCGGTCCGCAATTGCTATATTTCCATCTGGGAGCCAAATAGCATGTGATGGTTCTAGGAAACCATCAATTTGACGTACAAACGAGCCGTTTGGAGCCAAAAACAACGTTATTAGTAGAATCGGGTTAACCATTTGCACATCGTATCAACGATGGTTACGACTAGGGAATGAAGAAAGTATGAAATAAAACTAGATTTTCTTGTCTATCTTTCTTTATTTAGCGCATATAAGATTATGGAGCGGAACACCCGCTTTCATCGAGCCCTACGGGAAGACGGCTCAATAATTCGAGGGTGTGTTGGGAGTTTCTGGGGCTTAGTAGAAACTTCCGAATGGGACTCGGGGACAATCTCTGGGTTTCGGGGGTACTGGTATCTGGGGTGAGGGTGGTTATTGAACCGCAGCGAATTTCTCTTCTCCTTCGCTGCGGTTCTTTTGTTGTGCCAAAATCCCATTAACTTTGAGAGTGCCGTCGATCGTTCACGGTATTTTTTTTTATCAATAGGTCTGCACGCTGTTTTACACGACTTGCCAATTCTTGAGGTAAGGACGAACACTGCAAGTGATTGCCCTGCTGTTGGAATTAAACCACCCATCGAAGGGACTTTAGATGCAATCCACTGCGTTGCGTGTTGAGACACGTCAGCAAGTACAACTGAAATCATAACTCGGCGAACTAACCGCAGAGTTCCAATCGTGCTTGGACGAACTCCATATCTTGAAGCAATTGAACGAATCATGCAAAGTTGACGCCATCCGACTATTGCACCATCTACCAATGCCCATGGCGAAATTCCAACAAACGCAGCTATAAGTATTGATTCCTTAGCAATAATTTTGTCGACTTTGGTGTCTATCGTTGCCAAGTGCATCTCAACTTGTTGACGAACCTCTCTCATTGAACACGCCTTCTCTAACTCGGTTGTCTCAACTTCAAAAGTTTTCATCCAGCGAACTGCTAGATTCCGAGCAAGTTCAACGTCATCTTTGACAAGAGCGATTGAGAGACGGTCTACTCTTCGAATCGACAAATAACTCATTAATTCAACAAGACAAAGGTAAGTTAGCCCCATTGCTATTAACAATAGACAAGATAGTGTAGCCCAGCCAACAAGCTCCCCTGTAGTAAACGCATCATTTACAAGCGCGATGCACTTCAAAGACGACCAGATGAAAAACCCTAGGAACAATCCCAAAAGCATCATAAATATCGCATATCGCCGCATACTCGATGTTATTTGGTTTCTTGCATTTAACCTTTCACCGCACTTTTTAGATCAGAAACAACATATTCTTGGGGACTGACCCTATGGGGCTAGACCCCAGTATGTCACCTATATTAGTTATTTGATAGCAGATTGGTCGATATCCTAAAAAAGGAGATTTACGATGACAGAAAGTGAAAATAGCTGCTGTTCAGGTAAAAGATTTCCATTTAAGTGCTTGTATGCCGTATTGCACATTTTGATTCTGACTTGCATGGCAACATCACTTTGGCAGATTGCAAATGCGCTCACTGACAAAACACCATGAGTATTGAGTTTCCGCACTTCTGCACTGACGAAGAGAAGATTTCAAAAGTTGAGAAGTGGTCGATTGGAACAACCGATCATGGGCATGGCACTTCTGTAAGTGACAACATCGAGTGCCACAGTGTTCGCCTCGCTGAAACAGAGCCCGGAGGTGTTTATGATTGGCACCCCGCTCCTCGAAAACAATATGTCGTTACGCTTGGAGGAACAATCGAATTTACCTTTGGAAATGGTGATATTCTCATCGTAAAACCGGGTGATATATTTTTAGCAGAAGACCTTGAGGGAAAGGGACACAAGTGGAGAATCATCGGAGATGAACCATGGAAACGACTCTACGTCCACTTAGAAGCAGCCCCTCAAACTTGATTACTCTTCAAGTTTCGACTTTTCAACCTTGACTTCTGCTTCTTCTGCAGGGTTTGGTGTCACTTTTGCAGGAGGTAAATCGGTGGTCTTTGACTGCTCTACTTCTTTCGTTTCTTTCTCTTCTGATTCTTTATCTATTTCGTCACCGATACCCTTTACACCCTTTTTGAATTCCACAATTGACTTGCCCAAGTTGCGACCAACTTCGGGAAGGCGTCGCCCAAAAATTAGTAGACCAATTATTATGAGAACGACAATCTCCGTTCCTCCGGGCATACCAAAGATTGCGAGAAATTGAATGGGGTTACATACAGTAATCATGGGAATATTCCTTGACTGTTTTGTGCAGTTGTGTCATTCTATCATGCAACTCGTAACTATCCATCACGTTTGTCCTTACTTTTGGGCAGAAATGCCACCGCTGACCGATGAAATAATCAAATGAATTATCGAACTATTGCATGCATTTCCCTCACTTTTTACTTGACAGCATGTACAAATCAGCAGGTAACGACAACCAACGAGGTGCCCAAACCAAATTACACAAAACCACTCGCAAACGGGCAAACTGCGCTTAATAAAGTCCCTAGAAACATGTGGCCAGATATTGGAATCGCATGGGAAGCGAGAGATTTGTTTTTACAAGATTCTATAGATAATTCCATTGGATGGTTTGATGCTCCTTCAAGTAAACAGTGGTTCCCAATTGAAGGTGTCACCCACAAACAAGCAAAAAACTCCCTCATCGTCTTGCGTAAACTTTTTGAGGAAACAAATTCTAAAGAGGAGTTCGTCCAAATAATTGAAGAGCGATTCAATATCTACAAGTCCGTAGGTTGCGATGGAGAAGGAACAGTACTGTTCACAGGATACTATTCCCCCGACTTTTATGCTTCAAAAACAAAAAGTGCAACCTTCAATTCTCCGCTCTACACAAGACCAACTAATCTTGTGACTGATCCAAATACCGGCACACCTCTTGGAAGAAAGTCCACAAACGGTACAATTGAACCTTGGCCAGCACGAAAAGTACTTGAATCCTCAGGAGAGTTAGATGGAACTGAACTTGTATGGGTTAAGGACGATCTTGATGCGTACACAATTCATGTCAACGGATCAGCCCGTCTTAGATTGGATGATGGGGAACTAATGTATATCGGATACGCAGGAAAAACTGATCGTGAATACACTGGACTTGGGCATTCAGTTCTTAAGGCAGGATTGCTACCAGCAGAAAAGTTAAGTTTGCGTGCTATTAAGCGGATATACGAGAAAAATCCAAATACGATTAACAACCTCATCGATAACAATGAGTCATTTGTGTTCTTCCGTGAATACGATGGGGAGAATTGGCCCTCTGGTTCACTTGGAGTTCCTGTGACACAAGAGCGGTCGATTGCTACTGATAAAAAGATTTTTCCACGCGGTGGAGTAGTCCTTGTTGAGACGACGGTTCGGTCACTTACTGGAGAAAAGAAACCATTTACTCAGTTTATGATTGATCAAGACACTGGCGGTGCAATACGTGCTCCTGGACGTGCAGATCTTTTTATGGGTGTTGGTCCGACCGCAGGTATAAAGGCGGGTGGGCAATACGAAGAAGGTCAGTTGTATTACCTTTTCTTAAAGCCTGATTCAATCGCAATTGTTAACAACTAATTTTGGTGGCCACTTGCGAACCGCTTTACCGTTTCTCTCATCGCCACTCATTTTTGTCGTGCCATCGAACCCCAAACAATTATCAAAATAATGTATATCTCGTGATGGATCGAAACACGCACAGAAGTTAAAGAAAATATCTCCGTAATCATCTTGTTGCACGTCATGATCGACAGCAAAGATTAATTTTGCGTACTTGTTTTGATACGTTTTTTCAATTGCGGTCGCTCCATCGCCACCTTTCAACTTCTCAACAAATACAAATCCAACACCATCGCTATCAGGTACTGCGTTAGTTGCATCAATTCCAAGTTTTCCGCCGGATCCAACTTCAGGTGACGCATGATCAAGAATGTCCAGTGCACCGCGAACGATTTCTATGTCATTATTAATATCTATTCCAGTCACCATCTCAAATACAGCGTGCTCATCATGCACATCAACCAACTCGTTTACAACAACTATTATTTTTGTCCATGCAAGTTGCCCTGCCCCCCAAATTGCATGCATTACTTTCCGTGCATGTTCTTTGTATTGAGGTTTAATTTTTACAAATACGCAGTTGTGAAAAGTTCCAAACTTTGGCAAATGATAATCAATGATGTCAGGAATAAGTACCTTTAGAAGGGGTAGCATTATGCGTTCAGTTGCTTTACCTAAATAATAATCCTCCTGTGGTGGAGGACCAACAACAGTTGCGGGAAATACAGCATCCTTTCTGTGTGTTACTGCGGTCACTTCAACAATTGGGTACCGATCTGGCATAGAGTAAAATCCAGTGTGGTCTCCAAAGGGTCCTTCAAAGACAGCTCCTTTCCCCAATGGTTCGTCACTTGGCTCCCAACCACAGTCCCCACAATCAGTATTGACAAAACCTTCGATAACTATTTCGGAATTTGCTGGAACCCAAAGTGGAACTGTTTTTGCTTTTACGAGTTCAATACCTTTTCCTTGTAGAAATCCTGCCATCAACAACTCACTCATTCCAGCTGGAAGTGGGCAAGTTGCAGCGTACGGAAGCACTGTCTCTCCGCCAAAGCATATTGTTATTGGCATTGGTTCGCCAATTGCTTTCCATGAGCGCCAATGGGCTGCACCATCGTGATGGACGTGCCAATGCATCGCAAGGTGCGTTGCATCGACTAATTGAGAACGGTACATTCCGATATTGTGTGATGTAGGCTTTTGAACACCCTCGTCATCTGCGTGAATTGTGTGCATCCCAGCAAATGTAATAAACCGACCATTACCCTCTTTCGTTCCCGATTGTTCAGGTGACATGTCGTACCCCACCTTCCGGGGGTCGCCATCAAACGGCCAACACTTAATAATTGGTAAACGCATTAAATCAACTTCACCATCTTTCGTAAGTTTGATTACTTCTTGGCAAATGCCATTTCCTTTTGAACGTTTTGGCTTCATATTCATCAATGGCTTGAATTGTTTTGTCATCGCGATCAAATCAGACAAACCAGAGGGCGGGTTTATTTTTGAAAATTTCGAAATTGTTTCTGCAATTTCATCAAATCCATTGCATCCAAGCGCTTGCTCCATTCTGAAATAAGATCCAAAGGTATTGATTGCAAGAGGAAAATCACAACCTTGAATTCGTTCTATTAGAAGCGCCCTTCCACCAAGTGATTCTCGACCAGCATCAAAGGTCTTCGCGGTTTTACTTGTCGTAGGACAAGGTGCTATCGCTTCAACTTGTGCAAGTTTGGTGACTTCTAAAAAAGGAGAAACTTCTTCAGTTATTCTATGTAACTCTCCCATTTGTTCGAGATGTTGTAAAAACGACTGAAGGCATCGATGCGGCATACTGAGAATGGTACACTCTGCACGTGTCTGCAATACAAATTGATGGAGTAGAAAAAATTTATCGAGGCAAAGTGCATGCCCTTCGTGGTGTGTCTATTGAAGTCATGGATGGCGAAATTTTTGGTCTACTTGGTCCAAATGGCGCTGGCAAATCGACCCTAGTAAAAATCCTTATGACAGTCATCCATGCGTCTACTTGCTTTGGAACCATGCTTGGAAGACCAATCGGACACAGAAAAACACTAAAAGACGTTGGATATTTACCAGAGCACCATCGATTTCCATATTACCTCACTGGAAAACAAGTACTCAACCATTACGGAGCACTTTGCAAAGTTTCAAAAAATGACCGAAATGCTCGAGCGTCTTCCCTACTTGCCAGATTGGGACTAAACGGTTGGGAACATAAAAAAGTTAGTTCTTATTCCAAAGGAATGTTACAGCGCCTCGGAGTCGCACAAGCACTTATGAATGACCCGAAGTTGCTCGTACTTGATGAGCCAACCGATGGAGTTGATCCTGTTGGAAGACGTGAAATTCGTGATTTGCTTTCCGAACTTAAAGAAGAAGGTCGTGCAATTTTTTTAAATAGCCATCTTTTAAGCGAACTCGAAATGGTGTGTGACCGAGTTGCAATAATGGTTAAAGGCAAAGTCACAATGCAGGGAACCATCGAGTCACTTACAAAGGACTCAAAGCGGTACGAAATCGAATTACAAGAGTCCCCGCCAGAATGGGCGAGTGAGTGTTGTGATGAACGTGATGGCAAAGTATTGATTCTTCATGGAGACAACCCCACTGCAATCCAACCAATCCTAGACCGACTTAGGTCAAGTAACATCACTATTGTTTCAGTTCGACCAGTCAGAGAAAACCTTGAGGACTTATTTATGCGTGCAGTTGACCACACAGATGCTCCAGGGGCTGCTCAGTAATGCAATTCAAAGCATTATTAATTGACGCATATCGGCAACTAAGCGCGGCAAAACTATTTTGGGTTACGGTTGGTATATCTGTACTTGTTGTTGTTAGTTACGGTTCTGTTGGCTTTAATGAACAAGGAGTTTCTTTACTTTTTGGCGTTTGGGAAATTGAATCAGAGCAACTAAGAGAAGGTAGTCCTTGGGCAAGAGGGCTCTACATTGGAATTTTCTCAAGTTTCCTCATTAAAATTTGGCTTGCCTGGATTGCAATAATCCTTGCATTAATTTCTACATGTTCTATTTTTCCCGAGTTTGTGCACAGTGGTTCAATTGAATTAACGATTTCAAAACCAATTGGAAGAATAAAATTGTTCTTCTCTAAATATCTCGTCAGTTTACTTTTTGTTGTCTTACAAGTCGCAATTTTCTGCTTAGGTATTTTTATCTGCGTTGGTCTTAGAATAGGTGAATGGAATCCATTAATTTTTTCTGCAATTCCAATCGTGGCAACCTTCTTTAGTTACCTTTTCGCGATATGTGTCCTTGTTGGGATTTTGACCCGTTCAGGTATTACTGCATTGTTGATTACTGGTGTCTTTTGGATGTTGCTTTGGTCAATTCAAACGTCTGAGGCCGTATTAAATCGTTTTGTGACTGAACAAAACGTTTCTATCGAGCGATTTAATGAGGGAATAATCGACGCAGAAACAGATCTTTCAGAAATTAGAGCAAAATCAGCTGAAGATTTCAGAATCCCAAAAATTGAAAAACGCATAGAGACATTTAATGCTGACATAGAGGAATCACAGGAGTTCTTAGATAAACTTGAGCAATGGCACACACCTATTTCTTGGGTTCTTGCAATTTCTCCTAAGAACGCACAAACTATAGGTCTGCTAGATAGGTGGCTAAGTGACCCTGACGGTTTTGATATTGGAGCAATAATGAGCGGTGATATGCAAGATTTTGAGAACGAAATAGAAGAAATTGATCGCACGACTCGTAACGCAAGGGAACGGGAAACAATTCGGCGCTTGCAAGAGGACTATGAATCCCGCTCACTTTGGTACGTCATAGGAACTTCACTTATTTTTGAGGGAGTCATTCTTTCACTCGCATCGCTATATTTCTGTCGCAAGGATTTTTAGAGTAATTACTTAAAAAACGACCCACGAAAAACAACCCGCGGGATTGTTTTATCCAAAAAAAGAGTTGCCGCAGAGACGCAGCCAAATAAAGATAAAAAACGACCCACGGAAAAAAAAACGACCCGCGGGATTGTTATGTCCCAAGTTCACGTCCTCGATCACGCGCTGCAACAACTGCATCAGAAATTACCCTTGTAACATTCCGTTCATTCAGAAGTTCCAAAGCAGCAGAGGTAGTTCCTCCCTTACTTGTGACGGCTTCACGCAACTCTCCTGCACACCTGTCATCTTGGGCAAGTAAATGTGATGCGCCAAGTACCGTTTGCTTAGTAAGGGCAGTTGCATCCTCAACAGACAAGCCCGCTTCAACACCACCCATAATCATTGCCTCAGCAAGCATGAAAACATAAGCTGGACCACTTCCGCTTACTGCTGTAACCGCATCCATTAATGACTCTTCAACATCTACGACAATACCAATCGCCGAAAATAGTTCCGTTGCAAGAAGGGAATCCTCTTTAGTTGCTGTTGCGCCAAGTGCTAGCCCTGTTGCACCAAACCCGATACTGCATGGGAGATTTGGCATGATACGAACAATTCTTGAATCCCCAACCCGATTTGTTATTTGTTTTGTTGTGACGCCAGCCATAATCGAGTAAACCACATCTGATTTAACTTCCAGGGCAATTTCTTCAAAAATTTGTGGTTTCACCGCTAACAATAAGTATTTTGATTCAGGCAACTGATCTACTTTCTCAAAAGTTAGGCACCCAAACTCCGCGAAATATTCTCGGCTAGATTTCTCAGGGTCTGCAACCGCAATTTGGTCACCTTGAATTACGTCTCCCTCAATTGCACCTTTAATGATTGCTTTTGCCATATTACCCCCACCAATGACAGATAATGTAATGCTCATGCGTTAAGGGTACACTATCCGCATGAACAACGGCAAGGGCACAATCGCTCCACTTCCATTTGAATCCCCAATTACAGAAATCGATAAGCAGATTATCGCAATTGAGTGTCAAGACGATGCGAAACAATTCCAGAGTGAACTTGAAGAGTTACAGGCAACTCGTAACAGTTTGCTCAGAAAATTGTATGAAAACCTTACCCCTTGGCAAACGGTACAAGTTGCACGGCACCCAAACAGACCTCAAACGACCGACTATATTCGCCTTATCTGCCGTGACTTTAGAGAACTACACGGAGACCGACACTTCGGAGATGACCCCGCGATTATGACGGGTTTTGCGAGAATTGGTTCTCATAAGGTAATGGTCATTGGACACCAAAAGGGAAAAGATACTGAAGAGAGAATTGCTTGCCACTTTGGATGCGCCCACCCCGAAGGGTACCGCAAGGCTTTAGCCAAGATGAAACTCGCAGAAAAATTTGGAATACCTGTTGTTACCTTTATCGATACTCCAGGAGCGTACCCTGGGCTAAAGGCGGAAGAGAGAGGGCAAGCAGAAGCCATAGCCCTTAACCTAAAAGAAATGAGTCGCCTCAAAACACCAATCGTATCGGTTGTAATCGGAGAAGGCGGTTCAGGCGGCGCTCTTGGACTTGGGGTTGCTGACAGGGTAGCTATGTTGCAGAACTCTTGGTACTCCGTCATAAGCCCAGAGGGATGTGCAGCAATACTATGGAAAATTGCAAATGAAGAGACCAATCAGTCCGCAGCCCAAGCACTTGCTCTTACGAGTAAAGACAATCTGAAAAACGGCATTATCGATGCGATTGTTCCTGAGCCAATTGGAGGCGCACAAAGGGACAACGAAACCACGGCTTTGAATCTTGAAAAGTGGATTGTTGACTCCCTTACCGACCTTGCAAGGTTTAACAAGCAAACCCTCGTACACCGTAGATATGAGAAATTTGCGGGTATGGGCGTCGTTGCATCCGATTCATAAGCCGATTGACGGAACCTCAAAAACAGGATAAAATGTCGCATTCTGAATAGGATATGTCCATGAGGACACATTCCTAACTCGTTTTTTACCAGGCGGTTATGAAAGGACTAGTTCGTGGCTAAGAAAAAGACAACTAAGAAAAAAACCGCTAAAAAGACAGCAAAAAAAGCAACTAAGAGAAAGAGTGCTAAAAAAACTGTAAAAAAAGCAGCCGCAAAAAAAAGGGTCACAAAAAAGAAGGTTGCTAAGAAGTCCAGCAAAAAGGTAGCTAAGAAAAAAGTTACCAAAAAAGCAGCAAAAAAGAAAATAGCCAAGAAGAAGGTAACTAAAAAAACTTCGTCTAAGGTCATTAAGAAAAAAACAAAAAAACGAGTTCCTCCACCCAAGATTGCTGAAACAAAAGCACCTGTTAAAAAGAGAACTCGAATTCGTCGTGGGGTCTCTGTTTCTGATGCCGCAAGAGAAGCACAAGCCGATGATCGCGGATTCGTTTATGTAAACGGTCGAAGGGTTCGAATGATTTCGACAAACGGAGTTTCTAAAAAGAAAAAACGCAGTTCAAAAACTAAAGCATCCACCTTAAAGGAGAAGAAAGTACTAAATCTTAAGACCAAGATGTCAGCAAAACAATTGCGAGAGTATCGCGATCTCCTGATTCGATACCGTGCTCGGTTACTTTCTGATCTTGGTTCAATTGAACAAGAAGCACTAGATGTAAATGCAGATATCAGCCACATGCCAATTCACATGGCAGATGTTGGAAGTGATGCTTACGACCAAGACCTTAAACTTGGAATGGCAGCAAGCGAACGAAAACGTATAAATGATATTGAAGCTGCACTTGTCCGTATAAAAAAGAAAACTTACGGAGTGTGCCACGAGACCGGAAAACCAATTCCAGAAGCACGTCTTCGTGCAAAGCCATGGGCTATGTACACTAAAGAAGCTGCTGAACGTATTGAACGACGCACAAAACCAAGATGATTTCTAATCCTGCTTGGAAATCACCTCGTGCATGGCTGCTCCTTCTCGCTGTAACTGTTGCAGGATTTGCAGCAGACATTTCAACTAAGGCGTGGGCTTTTAGTGCGGTAACTCAAGAACCCGTAATCCTAGAACGAGAACAACTTTTATCAAATCCTCACTGGACTCCTATTCCGGTGCATGATGGTGTTGTGGTTATCCCAGGAAGATTATTAGATTTTCGACTAGTTCTTAATGATGGTGCTGTCTTTGGAATCGGATCACAACAACGTTTATTCTTCATTATTTTTACATTCGTTGCACTTGGAATAGCAGGATGGATTTTCAGCAGACACACCACATCAAAAAACACATTGGCTCATTTTGCAATAGGGCTTGTTCTTGGTGGAGGGATTGGTAATTTATATGACCGAATCTTCGTTGGCCGTGTTAGGGACTTCATGCACATATTTCCAGATCGTCATCTTCCTTTTGAGTGGTCGTGGTCTGGAAACAATACTGAGTTATTTCCATGGATTTTCAATACCGGTGACGTTCTACTTTTAACTGGAATGGGAATACTTATGATTTTTTTCTGGCGGCAACCTACTCAAGCATCAAAGAAACACAACTCGGTGAAATCAAATCATCTTGAGAAATAAACTCGGGTAATTCTTCTAATTGTTTTGAAATCGAAAGTGTAAATCGCCCTACTTCTGTTCTGCGAATTTCAGTGCAATAGCCACCAACACAAAGAGATTTACCCAAATCTCTTGCAAGTGATCGGACATAAAACCCCTTTGCGCATTTGATATCGATTGTTGCAAGCGGCCACTCGTATGTAAGAACTGAGATGTCGTGTACCGTAACTTTGCGTGGTTTTAGTTTTACTTCATTACCTTTTCTTGCAACTGCATAAGCACGATGACCATCAACTTTAACTGCGCTAAAAATTGGTGGTACCTGCATTATGACGCCAGAAAAGGTACCTACTGCATCTTTCACATCATTAAGAGTAGGTATATGGTCTACTTCTATTTCTTCTCTTGGTGACTCGCAATCATGACCTGCTGATGTTGCAGACAAGTCAATTACCGTCGTATATCTCTTATGTGTCGCCATCAACTGTCCAAGTTTTTTTGTCATTGTTCCAACACCTAGAACTAAAACGCCGGTTGCAAGTGGATCAAGAGTACCTGCGTGACCTGTCTTAACCTTCTTGCACTTTCTTCTCACAAGATTAACCATCGACATAGAGGTCGGACCTCTTGGCTTGTCGATAACTATGACCCCATTAAGGTCTGGTTTGCTTGGTTGCTCCATATCGGTACAATACCGTGTTCACTGGACAGGTGACCGAGCGGCTGAAGGTGCAGCACTGGAAATGCTGTGTACGCCTTGTGCGTACCGAGGGTTCGAATCCCTCCCTGTCCGTTAT
>CAZABE010000028.1:0-11052 GCA_964483425.1 uncultured Isosphaeraceae bacterium
AGTTGTTGTTCATATTGATCAAGAAGTGGCCCTTGGTCTAACATTGAATATGCTTCTTGCAGACCCTGTAGAATCGAAGGGTCGTTTGGCAAGTAACTGTTTGCTTCTAGATACTTAGAAGCAGCTTCACGCCAGCGTCCAGAGTTAGCAGCAGATTGTGCTTCTGCAACAAGAGCATGGCCAAGTGCAATTTCCATCTTGCGGGACTCTTCTTGTTGTTTCTTTTCAATCTCTTCTGGGGTTGGTTCTGGTTCCTCTTCTAATTCGATTTCGGATTCAACATCCTCTTCTGTTTCTTCTTCGACTACTTCTTCTTCAACCACCTCTTCTTCGACGACTTCTTCAGTTTCCGGATCATCTGGAATGACGATGTCGTCTTCCTCTTCAGTAACCGGTGGTTCACCGCCGCTATCCTGTGCATTAACTGGTACTGGAACAAACGTAACGCTGGCAATCACAACATAAGTAAGCAAAGTAGAAAACAAATATTGCGGTTGCACTAAGTTGATAAGACGGGTCATAAAAACTCTCCAAAGTTAATCTGAACTTTGCGGTCTCAACAAAAGACCACAAACTACGTAGGGCAATGCCATTAAAAAAACACGCAGCCCCCCGATTCGTACTACCCCGAAAATAAAAGAAATGCCCCCTTTAAGAGGCGTAGCGTACATTCTTGCTGGCAGACCTGCAAGGGATTTGCACAATTCTAGGCCATGTTTATCAACTTCTTTTAATAGTGTTAGATTGTTCGCACGAACGCTCAATTAAGGCAACGAATCGCCTAAATAAATACGCTGAATCATGGGGTCCTGGAGAGGCCTCAGGGTGGAATTGGACCCCCATTATTGGGAGAGTTAAATGTCGAAACCCAGCCACTGTGTCATCATTTAGATGCCTGTGGGTTACAGTACAGCCAACTGATTCTAGGGATTCCTCATCAACGCAAAAACCGTGATTCTGGCTCGTAATCTCTACTTTCCCTGTTTCCATGTCTCTAACTGGGTGATTTGCCCCTCTATGTCCAAACTTAAGTTTCCAAGTCTTAGCCCCTAGCGCCAGCGCGAGCATTTGATGACCTAGGCAGATACCAAAAGTAGGTATTTCTCCTGCTATTTCTTTGAGAAGTGCAATTGTTGAGTCAACGGCTGCTGGATCTCCGGGACCGTTCGATACAAAGAGCCCGTCTGGATTATGCGCTCGGATTTCATCCGAAGAAGCGGTATTTGGAAGTGAAACTACCTCACACCCAACAGACGTTAAGTGTTTGTAAATACTATCTTTAGCACCACAATCAATGGCGACGACTTTCCACTTATTTGGCTTGGTTTCATGGTGAGTATCCCATTCTCCTAAGTTATCCACCCAGAGTGACTCGGATTGGCAAGAGACACCTGTCGCTAAGTCCTGTCCTGTCATGGTATTACACTCTTTGGCAAGTGAAACTAACTCCTCATCACTAAGTGAAGCATTCGTTGAAATAACTCCCCTGAGTGCGCCCTGTGAACGAATGCGCCGTACTAGCGCACGAGTATCAACACTGTCAAGACCTAAAACACCATAAGAAGCAAGCCAATCTCCTAACTTGTTTTCTGAACGATAGTTAGAAACAGTTCTTGAATTCTCTCTAACCACAAAACCGGCTACTTGTGGTTTTTTGGACTCAACATCATCTTGATTAACACCATAATTCCCAATTTCAGGCGCAGTCATAACTAAGATTTGCCCAGCGTAGCTCGGATCGGTTAGCGCTTCCTGATACCCGCACATCGCGGTATTAAAAACTACTTCTCCCGTCACAGTTTTCGCATTTTTGTCACCAAATGATCGACCATGCACAATCGTGCCATCTTCAAGGGCTACCCTGCATAGATTCTCATCCATCCTAGGTATTCTATCAAATCAACAAACAACCCGCGTTCACCATTATTAATACAAATATTTAATTTGGTTCTGAGCCATATTGATTATGTAGGGTCTTTTGAGGACAACTCCAACTTGCACAAATGGGATGTAATAGATACAACCTTTGTATGGCTGGGTTGTTTGACGAACCATCTGTAAAGTTTGCTCGTGTTGCAGTGGAAAGAGGTGTTGACCATTTTCCTGATGGTCTGACGTATGGCATTCCGGAAAGGTTACTACCTATCCAAGTTGGGCAACTGGTCACTGTTCCACTTGGCAGAGGAAACACTCCAACACCTGCATGGGTTCTAGAAATCTCTGATAGTGCGAATGACGTTACGAAAGAGAAGGAAATAAAACAGATATTTGAAAAGGAACGTGACACAATTGCTCTTCCCGATGATCTTATAGATCTCGCAAAATGGATGAGCCAATATTACTTTGCTCCGATAGGTCCCACTCTTGCAACCATGCTTCCAGGGCCAGTACGAAGGGGTACGGGACTAGTTACCAAACAACTCATCGATATTAATGATAAACCGCCACAAGATGTTCGCATCACTCCAAAGCAACAGCAAGTACTCGACGCCTTGAGTGCTCTACCTAAGACAGAACGTCCTATCGAGCCAACCAAACTCATGGCACTTGCAAGAATAAAAAGCAAGAGCCCAATCGACAAACTCTTAGAACATGGTCTACTTCAATGTCACCACGTAACTAGAGTTGAGGCATCTTGGTTTAGGCAATCGCGTGATGCAACAACCCCAGAAACATTAACTAATGAACAAATTTCCATTATCGATGAAATTGGTAAGTCACTAGAAAATAGTTACTCATCCCACTTATTGTTTGGTGTTACTGGCTCAGGAAAAACAGAAATTTACATACGTCTTATTAAGAAAGCAATTGCAAGTGGGGGTACCGCTCTAGTACTTGTTCCAGAAATATCATTGACACCACAAACCGCGGCACGACTCATGGGGAGATTCCCAGACAAACAAATTGCCATATTGCATTCAGCACTAACAAAATCGCAAAGACATCAACAGTGGTCCCTGATAGCGCAAGGCAAAGCGGACATCGTTCTTGGCGCTAGAAGTGCTGTCTTTGCGCCTTTACAAAACGATCAAATTAAAATAATAATTGTTGATGAGGAACACGACCATTCCTTTAAACAAGATAACACCCCTAGATACCATGGCAGAGATGTTGCAATCCGAAGAGCATGGATGGCCAACTGCCCAATTGTACTTGGCTCTGCAACACCTTCAATGGAATCGTGGTGGAACGCAACCAGAAGAAACATTTCAACCATTCACAAACTTACAAAACGAGCTCCCGGACTCGTTGCACCATCAATTGAAATTGTAGATATGCGCAAAGAACGTATCCACGGAGAAATTGGATATCCCATTTTAAGTTCTCGGCTCCAAACCGCTATTCATCACACAATCGCAAAAGATGGGCAGGTCTTACTCTTACTCAATCGACGCGGTTTTTCTCCATGGATTGCGTGCGCAAGTAGAACTTGTGGGTGGATGATGCAGTGTGAACATTGCGATACCTCCATGGTCTACCACCGAAGAAAACCACTTGAACAAGCAGGATTCGTTCGTTGCCATCATTGTGGGACAGAACAACGAGTACCCAAACAATGCCCTGACTGTAACAAACAAGTAATCCAACTTGGTGCCGGCACACAAAAAGTTGAAGCCACTCTTCGCGACTCATTACAAATTCCTTATGACCAGATAGCTCGACTTGATGGAGACACATCTAGAAAAGCTAGCGATTTGCACACCATTCTTGATCGTTTTGGTGCAGGTGAAATACGTGTCTTACTCGGAACACAGATGATTGCAAAGGGGCTTGATTATCCTAACGTTCAGTTAGTTGGAATTGTCGATGCAGACACCGCAATTGATTTACCTGACTTCCGTGCTTGTGAAAGAACGTACCAACTCGTCTCGCAGGTCTGCGGACGGTGCGGGCGTGGAGATGCTGATGCTACTGCGATCATACAAACGTTCAGCCCAAAGGCACCAGCCATTTCTTTAGCAAGCAAAACTGATTTTGAGTCATTTGCAGCAACTGAACTCAATCATAGGGTGAACTCTTTAGTACCTCCAGCAACTCGTATGGTCAGATTTATAATCAAAGACCGTTCTTTTGAGAATACCTTAGGAAGAGCGGACTCACTAGCAAATCGCCTTCGAACTCAACAAGTTGATGGTGTCACCATCTCAACTGCAACAGCGTGCGTCATACCTCGAATAGCAGACAGATTTCGCTTTGAGATTACAGCAACGGCTAGCACTTCAAAGACACTCCAAGCGTTCCTAGCAATGGTACGCAAAAGTATCAAACCTAGCCGAGATCTAACAATCGACGTAGATCCAATCTCAATGCTGTAAGCATCCTGACCCTGGGGTCAGACCATAGGGTCAGACCCCCTTTCGCCGTGGAGCGTAAAAACCTTTTTTCTGGTAGTATTAACAATTCTAAGCAAGGCAAAAACCCGCTTTTTAACCCCATGAACCCAGAAAAATCACCTACATGGTCGCTTTTACCAGCCACAATTTCGCCATCAATCAATGGCTGGAATGCCCAGTATATTGAGTCAATGCACGCCACTTGGAAACAAGACAACAAGGCAGTACCGAAGCAGTGGCAGGATTTTTTTCGTGGGTTTGAACTTGATAACTCCCTATCATTAAAAGAAGGTCAAAAAGAGTGCATTCGAGAAGCGCAAACGAGTGTCGACTCTCTTATTTATCACTACAGGTCTGCTGGGCACTACGCTGCTAACTTAGATCCACTTGGGGTAACTACTCAAAATGATTCACATTTACAACTCCAATCATTTGGATTGGACGAATCACACCTTGATGAATTGTTTGACCCTGGTCATTTAGACATGCAAAATCCCTCGCCACTTAGGGACATCATTGCAAAATTAAAAGCAACTTACTGCGAAAATATTGGTGTTGAATATCTTCATATCGAAGATACCAAGCAAAGGCGATGGCTCCAAAATCAAATGGAACCAGTTAACAACAAACCAGAACTTGAGCCAGCAATCAAGAAAACAATCTTGCACAAACTAATCGAAGCAACCACGCTTGAACATTTTTGTGCGACAAGATACATCGGCAAAAAAAGATTTTCTTTAGAGGGTAGTGAGTCGCTTATTCCGATGATGCATGAACTAATAAACAGCGCAGGTGATAGTAACGTTGAAGTTGTCACGATTGGAATGGCACACCGCGGAAGAATAAACGTACTCGTCAATATTTTGAACAAAACATACGACCAGCTATTTACTGAATTTGAGGAAAATTGGGCGGAAGCTTATGTAGGTGGTGGTGGTGATGTTAAATACCACCTCGGTTACAGTGCTGATGTCCTCACCGACAACAACAAGCCCGTTCACATAACTCTCGCATCAAATCCCTCCCACCTTGAGTTTGGGCATTCGGTTGTTTTAGGAAAAGCACGTGCAAGGCAACGAACCCAACACGAAGAAAATCGTGCGCTTTGTATACCACTAATAATTCATGGCGATGCAAGTTTTCCCGGACAAGGCATTGTTGCCGAAATGTTTAACATGGCTCACTTGGATGGATATACGGTGGGTGGCTCAATCCACTTCGTTGTAAATAACCAAATTGGCTTTACTACAAATCCACACGATAGTTACAGCGGTAGATACTGCACTGATATTGCAAAAATGGTCAGCGCTCCAATCTTCCATGTAAATGGAGATGATCCCGAAGCATGCGTGCATGTAGTCAAGTTGGCGGTTGCATATAGGCAAACATTTCACAACGATGTAGTTATAGATGTTTGGGGATATCGAAAACACGGTCATAATGAATCCGATGAGCCAGCGTATACACAACCAACTATGTACGAGCACGTACGTAAAATGAAAAACGTAACCGACAAGTATGCGCAGAAACTAATTGAACAGAACATAATCAACCCAGAACAACGAAAAATAATGAGTGAAGAAATTCGTGCATCGCTCGATGAATCACAACAGAGGACTCTAGAGAATCCAGTTGAACCACAAATTCCACCCTATCGTAAAACTACCGTCTGGGAGGGTTTGCGAGGTGACCCAACTTTAAGAAAAACAGATACTACCGTTTCTGTTGACATACTAAAAAAAGTTTCTAACGTACTTGGAACCGTTCCCGAACAATTTTCAGTGCATCCAAAATTGAAAAAAATGCTAGAGATGAGGTCTAGCGTAGTTAATGACAACCTGCCACTTGATTGGGGCATGGGGGAACTCCTTGCTTATGGAACTTTACTTGAAGAAGGAAGTCCAGTTCGGCTGACAGGACAAGATGTTGAACGCGGTACGTTCAGTCACCGCCATGCGATTCTTTTCGACAATGTAAGCGGTGAGCCATTTATGGCGCTAAACCAAATTAGTAACAACCAAGCCACAATATGCGTACACAATAGTCCATTAACCGAAAATGCTTGCCTTGGTTTTGAATATGGGTATTCCCTAGGTGATCCAAAGATGTTAATTGTGTGGGAAGCACAATTTGGCGATTTTGCAAACGGCGCACAAGTCATAATTGATCAGTTTATTTCTTCTGCTGAAGTTAAATGGCAACGCGCCTCGGGCATTGTTCTTCTTTTGCCTCATGGCTATGAGGGTCAAGGACCAGAACACTCATCAGCACGACTAGAACGATTTTTAGCTCTCTGTGCAGGGAACAACATGACTGTTATTTACCCAACAACGCCAGCACAAATTTTTCATGCTCTTCGTCGCCAAATCAAATGGAATTTTAGAAAACCACTTGTTGTGATGTCACCTAAAAGCTTACTTCGCCACCCTCTTGCTACTTCAGAAGTTTCAGAGTTAACAGAGAGTGGTTTCAAAAGCGTTATCGATGAAAATCACGAAGCGCCCTCACTTATCAAACGTGTCATTTTTTGTACAGGCAAGGTGTATTACGATTTATTCGATTATCGAAAGAAAGTAGGAGCCGATGATTCAATCGCGCTTGTAAGAATAGAAGAACTCTACCCATTTCCACAAATTGCTCTTAATGCGATAACTCATCGGTATGCTGACGCTGAATTTATGTTTGTTCAGGAAGAACCAGAAAACATGGGCGCATGGAGGCACATCGACTCCGCGTTTAGAGACAATCTAGATATATCTCTAACAAGAGTATGCAGAAGGCCATGTGCATCTCCGGCGGTTGCCTCAAATAAAATGCACACAATCGAACAACACCGTATCCTAGTGGAAGCAATAGGTCTTTCTCCAAGTTAAATCATGAGTACACCGATAACCATTCCATCGCTTGGCGAGTCCATCAATGAAGTTATTCTTGGTCAATGGCTAATTAATGATGGGGATTGGATTGAAAGAGATTCACCACTTGTTGAAATTGAATCCGACAAAGTAACACAAGAACTTCCATCTCCAATATCTGGGGTAGTACACATAAAAAAACAAACAGGTGAAGAGTGCGTTATTGGTGACACAATTGGTTCAATTGACGAAAACGTAGAAAAACCAATTCAAACAATTGATTCTGTAGATGATGTTGAAGAAGTAAAGAGCGAAACAATCGCATCTGCTGAGCAAACACGCAAAGCGACTTCACTTGCACAAAAAGTAGCAACAGATCTTGGAGTACCACTTGATGATATAAAGGGTTCAGGACCATCTGGAAGAATCACAAAATCAGACGTACTAAGCGCAGACGAACCACCAACTCCCGCTCCACTCGTTGAACATTCAGCTCCACAGCACCGTGGAATCCGCAGAGAAAAAATGTCAACCCTAAGGCGCAAAATTGCAGAGCGCCTTGTTGAAGCTCAGCACACTGCTGCAATGCTGACAACGTTTAATGAAGCCGACATGAGTAAAGTTATTGCGCTTCGCAAATTGCACAAGGAAGAATTCAACGATAGATACGGCGTCAACCTTGGCTTTATGTCCTTTTTTACAAAGGCGTGCGTATCAGCTTTGCGCGCTTGGCCAGTTGTCAACGCTTCTCTAATCGATGGCGATGTCGAATATCACGATTACGTTGATATGTCTATCGCAGTTGGAACTGACCGTGGTCTCGTTGTGCCTGTTGTCCGAAGTGCAGACCGCATGTCGTTCTCAGAAATCGAACTTGAGATAAAGAACCTAGCCACCAAGGCGAGAGACGGGAAACTCTCTATAGAGGACATGACAGGTGGAACATTCACTATCAGTAACGGCGGAGTGTATGGGTCGATGATGTCAACCCCAATCCTTAACCCACCTCAAAGTGGCATCCTTGGACTACACCGAATACAAAATCGACCCATAGAAGATCCAAATAACCAAGGTCATATTGTGTTAAGACCAATGATGTATCTAGCGTTAAGTTATGACCACCGACTCGTTGATGGAGAAGGTGCTGTTAGTTTCTTAGTTCATGTAAAGAATTGCATCGAAGACCCAGAACGTCTGTTACTTGGTCTTTAAAGCATGAACGAAGTTGGGCACATACCAGTTCTTACAAAAGAAGTACTCACCACTTTGTCACCAAAGAGTGGAGATGTAATTGTTGATTTGACTGCTGGTCGTGGAGGTCATGCGTATGAACTCGCAAAAAAAACTGGTAATAACGCAACCTTCGTACTCTTTGATATTGACAAACAAAATCTAACTTTCGCGGCAAACCGAATTGAATCCTTAGGTCTTAAAGTACATCCAATACAAGCAAACTTTGCTATCGCTGCAGAAAAAGTGCAAGATTTAAATTTGCAAGCAAACTGTGTTTTAGCCGACTTAGGATTTGCATCAAACCAAATGGACAACCCCGAGCGCGGTCTCAGTTTTAAAGAAGACGGTCCCCTTGATATGCGTCTTAATCCTGAATCCAACACAACAGCAGCAGATATTATTCAGACCACCCAAGAAAATGACCTCGCCGACATCATCTACAACTTAGGTGAAGAACCGTATTCAAGGCGAATTGCCCAAAAAATTGTACAGGAGAGGGCAAAAGAACCGATTTTGAGTACGGCTCGACTCGCACAAATTGTGCGTGATGCGTATGGAGCAAGAGCTCGTTCTTCTCGGCTACACCCCGCAACAAGAACCTTTATGGCGTTGCGAATTGCCGTGAACGACGAACTTGCAGCACTCGACGCGTTGCTTCAAGATATCGAGGCGGGCTGCCGTAAGATCGGCGAAGGTGGGTGGCTCGCTCAAGGTGCCCGAATTGCAGTGATTAGTTTTCACAGCCTTGAAGACCGAAGAGTCAAACATTCGTTCGTCGCTCTTGAGAAAAGTGGATTGGCAAAACGATTGACTCGTAAACCAATTCGTGCCTCTGAGGAAGAAATCGCATCGAACCAGCGATCTCGACCTGCAAAACTTCGAGCAGTAGCCGTACTGCAAGAAGAAAAGTGATTGAAGGGACTGTTTGGACACATTATGACTCGTGAAAATAAACTCTCTATTGTCATCGCCTTTGGAATGCTTGTCTTTGTTGGAATGTTGGTTGCTGACCACTTTTCAGTAGCATCGAGTAGGGAAGTTGCGGAATTAGGTTCAAATATCTCGATGCCGCCTATGACTGGAACAACAAAAATTGAAAACGGACCACCGACGTTGAACTCAACTCCAAAGAAGAACGACTCTGGTGACACAATCCATACTGTGCAAAAAGGCGAGACATTACGCACAATTTGTTCCGCTTATTATGGTGATTCTGGTTTAGCAATTGCTGTGTCACGCTGGAATCAGTTGCTAAATCCAAATGCAATCGAACAAGGTCAGCAGATTTGTTTACCTCAGCGGCATGCCTTAGTATTTGCAAGACCAACTAGCACTACTCCAACAAACAATACTACAACCCCTTCAACTAAAATTGGAAAATACACTGTAAAAAGCGGAGACACCCTTTCAGAAATTTCCCAAAAGGTCATGGGAACCTCTAAGAAAACTCAACTACTTATTGACCTTAATAAAGATGTAATGCCTAACCCAGATCGTATCCGACCAGGCATGGTGCTTCAATACCCAATTCCAATTCCATAATGTCTCGTAAATTGATCATAACAATCGTTGTGCTAAGTTTTGCATTGCTAGAACTACTCGCAGTTCGGCAAGAACAAATCAATAATGTGCATGCCATGGAACAGTTGGATAAAGAGATCAATAAGAAAAATGAGGAACTAAACAAAATACAGATTGAAATTGAAGTGGTTTGTTCTCCAAGTTCTCTGCACAACAAAATTTCCATTGTAGAAAAAACCGATGGACTTCATTAAACAAAGAACTATTCGAGTTTCTGTTTTGTTAACTGTTGTTGTGTTCGCATTAATGAGTGCAAGCGTTTACAAAATTATTGAACTTAAAATCTCTCCACCAGTCGAACTACATGCTAAGACAGCTCCTGTACAAAGGAAATCAAATCAACTTGCAATCCGCGGACAGATACTAGATAGAAGAGGAAGAATTCTTGCTGCTAGCAGATTTGGACATAAACTTTTCGTAGATCCTTCAATGGTTGAGGATTTTGAATCACTCTCATTTGAACTATCAGAGATACTCTTTGTTTCACCAGCAGAAATCGAAAAAAAACTAAGAAGTAAACCAAAAAGTAGATACGTTGTACTTAGCAATCTCCTTAGTGAAGGACAAGTTGATTCTATAAAAGGACTGGAACACAAATGCGTTGGGCTTGAAGAGCGCCTTGTTAGGGAATACCCGCACGGAGATATTGGAGGAGCATTAATCGGGCTTGTGGGAAGTGAACACACCGGTCTTGCTGGCTTTGAAAATAAATACGACGATAAACTTACGGGCGAGCCAGGAGAAGTTACCCGCTCCTGCGATTCAAAGAGGAAAACTGTATGGGTTTCACCTGATGATTTTAAACTAAGAAGCAATGGTGAAGATATCCAATTATCCATTGACGTAGTCATTCAAGATTTCGCATCAAAACGTCTACGAGAAGAAGTCGAAAGATGTAATGCGGGTGGAGGTCGAATTGTTGTAGCAAACCCTGCCACTGGTGAAATTCTTGCTATGGATGACATACTAAATCAAAGAGACGGTTGGTCACAACAACCAGAAGACCCAAACCGCTCACTAGATGTTCGTCTAGGAAGAAATAGGTGTGT
>CAZABE010000029.1:0-10135 GCA_964483425.1 uncultured Isosphaeraceae bacterium
AGACCACCAGCAGGTGGCATACCGACGCGCAGTGCGTGAATAAAATCCTCATCGAGAGAACGGAATGCACTTACTTCTTCGTTAGCGCCCTCTAATTGTTCAGTGAACCTTTGCAACTGCAAATCGGGGTCGTTTAATTCTGTGTAAGCGTTTGCAATTTCCATATCTGCAATAAACAACTCCCACCGATGGGATAGTGTTGCATCTTCTTCATGAGGACGAGTTAGTGGAGAAATTGCGCTTGGGAAATCAGTAACGAACGTTGGGCGGCTCTGTTTGAGTGATGGTTCTGCGTGGGCATCAAACAATTCGCTGACAAGAAGCCACTGATTTTTCGTTGCAGCATCACCAAAGCCAAGTTCACTTGATTTTGCGCGCACTGCTGATTCATCGTGCATAGAACAGCCAAGTGCTCGTTCAAATAATTCACCGTAAGTTATTCGGTCAAATGGTTTTGAATAATCAATTGTCAAATCACCAAACGCGATTGCTGCGGGGTTGCCGACTGCATTTGCTGCAGCTCTAATCATCCCTTCGGTTAACTCCAACATCGTTTCGCAGTCACCGAACGCAGCGTATGATTCAAGCATCGTAAATTCAGGATTGTGCCTTCTTGAAACGCCTTCATTTCGGAAGTTACGATTAATCTCAAACACTTTTCGCATCCCACCTACAAGCAAACGTTTTAAATACAACTCAGGTGCAATTCGCAAAAACAAAGGAATGTCAAGCGCGTTGTGGTGTGTTTCAAATGGTCTTGCAGCTGCGCCACCCGCAATTGGCTGCATCATCGGCGTTTCGACTTCGAGATACCCTTCATCGTGCATAAACGTACGAATCGTAGAAACAATAAGCGATCGGGTTTTAAACGTCTGTATTGTATCTTCGCTTGTATACATATCAACATATCGCTGCCTGTACCTAGTTTCTGCATCGTTCAAGCCGTGAAATTTTTCAGGTGGTGGTGTGAGTGATTTACAAGCAAGTTCAAACGAATCTGCCCAAACGCAAATTTCCCCTTTATTTGTCATCCCCATCTTGCCGTGTGCAACGACGATGTCGCCATAGTCAAGTTTACTTGCAACCTTAAATTGCTCAATTGGCATAGCGGCTTTGGAGCAACTGATTTGGAGGTCCCCACTATCATCACGAATAACAAGAAACGTTAATTTTCCCATCGCTCTGTGTTGAATACAACGTCCTGCTACTTTAACTGTTGGTCTAGCGTCGTTCTCATTATCTTCTTTAAACGCTTCATGGGCTTCTTGGTTGAATTTTGAGCGTGCATTTTCAAGAGAAATTAATCCATCAACTCTCTTGCCCCATGGATAGACACCATAATCATCAATCCACCGTCCCATTTTCGCTCTTCTTGCTGCAACTAGTTGGGATTCGTCCTGTTGTTGTACCGTTTTATCTGTCATAGAAGGTAGGATGGTAACTTGCTTGGGATAGATATGAAACAAGGGATATCAAGAATATGACAACTACTATGAAACGAATTGGCATTCTGACGGGCGGTGGTGATTGCCCTGGGTTAAATGCAGCAATTCGAGGGCTTGGAAAAGCTGCGCTATTCAAGGGAATCGAAGTGGTTGGGATTAAGGATGGTTATCAGGGGCTCATCGAAAACCGAACCGTTCCTCTTGGAATTGACAAACTATCAGGAATACTAACTCGTGGTGGTACTATCCTTGGCACAAACAACAAATGCTCACCCGAAAAATATTACGAGGGAAGAAACGACGATGGCGAGCCAATCTATTCAAATGCCGTAGACCGCGCCGTAGCCAATATTCAGGAGCACGAACTTGATGTGCTCTTTGTCATAGGTGGTGATGGAACATTTACCTGTACAAAACCACTTGTTGAAGCAGGTATTCGTTGCATTGGCGTACCAAAGACAATTGACAATGATATTCACGGAACGGACTTAACTATTGGATTTACAACAGCCACTCGAATTGGAACAATGGCATTAGACCGGCTCCACTCAACAGGTGACAGTCACCACCGAGTGATGGTTTGCGAACTAATGGGTCGAAACTCTGGGTGGCTCACGCTTGCAAGTGGACTTGCATCTGGTTCTGACGTCATTTTGATTCCTGAAATTCCATTTGACATTGATACCGTTTGCAAGTTTGTTGATGGAAGGCGAAATGAACACAGCGGTTTTTCGATTATCGCTTGCGCTGAAGGTGCTCGCCCAATAAATGGTAAACAAGTAATTTCAAAACACGTTGATAACAGCCCTGATCCAATTCGTCTTGGTGGGATAGGGCAACAAGTCGCTCATGAAATTGAAGAACGAACAGGAATAGAGACACGTACAACAACGCTTGGACACATCCAGCGAGGTGGTGAACCCGCTGCAACCGATCGAGTTGTTGCTACCACATTTGCTACGGCTGCTTTTGAACTAGCGATTGATGGGCGATTCAATAAGATGGTTGGATTAACCAACGGACACATGGAAGCAAAAGACATTCTTGAAGCCGCAGGCAAACAACGGCTTGTCCCAAAAGATCACAGGTTCATTCGAGCCGCAAGGTCAGTACGTACTTGCTTTGGTGATTAAGTAATTTTTTCGTATGCTGAAATAAAACTAAGAGCGTCTTCCACAGTTGGAGCAAACAAAGACGGTCTCACGCTCTTCGTTTTTTTACCTAAATAAATTGTATTACATCCAGCAGTTATTCCAACTTTGACCATTTCCTCGTCGCTGTGAACTACCCAGTCACCCTTCTCAAGAATCTCTGAGGAAACGTCTTGATTGCAATAAATAGTCAATTCGATGTATTTCCTATTTTTGGCTCTTCACCCCTGATGATTCTTGAGATATTCGAACGGTGTTTCCAAAAAACCATTAGTGCAATTATGCCTGTTGCTGCAAGGAGTGGCCATGCGTGTTCAACGCTTGAATTGAAAAATACAACGAGAATAGCATCACCAAACAACACGAGTGCAGAAACTAAACTCGCTAGAGAAATCATCTTGCTACTTTTTAGGGTGATTACCCATGCAACGAAAGCGAGGAGAACGGGAACTGTAAGAAGCGGCCACATCGCAACCATCCCACCGAAAGTTGTCGCTACACCTTTGCCTCCTGCGAACTTTAGCCAAGGCGAATACATGTGCCCAAGAAGTGCTGCCACCGCAACGCAAATCCAAAGGAGCATATTGGTTGTTTCAATCTCTCCAATTTTCTGACCAAACATTCCAGAAATCAAACCAACAACCAAAACTGGTACCGCACCCTTAAGAACATCGAGAAGAAAACAAGTTAGGCCAAGTTTTTTCCCAAGCACTCTTCCAACATTGGTAGCACCAATGTTTTTTGAGCCCTTCTGTCGAATATCAACTCCCTTCATTGACGCAATTAATACGCCAAAAGGAATACTCCCAGCAAAGTAAGCACATGCAATTCCTATAGTCCACTGGACACTAGTCATAACGACCATGCTATCAGGAGAACGACCAAAGGTCTAAAGTCAACAATAGTTCTAAGGAATTGTTTTGACAAAAGAGGAATCGGAAATAATAAGATGAAAACCCACCCAACGGAAGAATGCAATATGAGCCCAAAAATAAGATAGAAAATCACCGCAACAAACCATGTCGAATGTTCTCCAAACTTTTTTGCAAACGTCAAACAATCTGTCGCAGCGTCGTAGTCACGGTCTACTATGTCGCAAATAAGGGCATCTGCGCTGCACAGCATTGCAAAACCAAAAATTACCAAAGCACGATTTGAAAAATCGTTTAATGCCCATGCAAAAAGTGCTATAGACACTCCTACTGCCCATGGCTTTACGTATAAATAGTTACGAAGTGGTTTAGTTATATGTCGCTTTCCATACACTACTATCCCAACAACGGATCCCGCTATAAGTAATAAAGCAATTGGTTTATACAACGCAAACACACTAATAGAAATGGCCAGACAAATACTTGAAATAATGAGCAACGCGCAGCGGTGTTGCAATGCGAGTTGGTGCCTTTTTTGCATTGGCAATACGGCAACAACATTTGTACGGTGAAACATGTAAATCCCCAAAGCCAAGAATCCAGTTCCAACTAGAAGAAATAAGTTTTGTGGGTTCCCCCCCTCGTAAAAAAGCAAAGAGGTGATGCCAACCACATATACCGCCGCTGGAAATCCAAGCACTGTCATCCACGCCATCCCACCATTTTAATGGGGACAACCCCCTATATTGCGGTACAATACGCGTATGGACGAGCACACTGGATATCAGTCGCCGCTATCTGGGCGGTATGCCTCACCTCAAATGCAAGAAATATGGTCTTCACGCCGAAAAATCGGCACTTGGAGGCGCTTGTGGCTCGCACTTGCGGAGTCAGAACAAACTCTTGGCCTTGATATCACAGATGAACAAATCAATGAACTTCAAGCAAATCTAGATGATATTGATTTCGATTTAGCCGCAACTTACGAAAAAGAACTTCGTCACGACGTGATGGCACACGTGCACGCTCTAGGCGACGTAGCACCAAAGGCTCGCTCTATTATTCATCTTGGAGCTACAAGCCAATTCGTGAATTGCAACACTGAGATGTTGCAACATCGTGATGCAACGAAACTCATTGCTTCCAAACTTGCAAAAGTCATCACCAACTTAGGCGCGTTCGCAAAGAAATACAGAGCCCTGCCAACTCTTGGATTTACGCATTACCAACCCGCACAGCCAACTACCGTAGGAAAACGTGCAACGATTTGGGCACAAGACCTTGCCCTAACATTGGAAGAACTTGAATTTCGTTTAGACACATTTCGCTTTAGGGGAGTTCGCGGTGCAACTGGCACTCAAGCGTCTTTCCTTGACTTGTTCAATGGCGACCACAATAAAGTAGATGAACTCGACAAAATGGTGACGGAAAAGATGGGCTGGGATCCAATGAAACGTCTTCCCGTAACAGGGCAAACGTATCCAAGAATAGTCGACGCTCAGATTCTATCTTCGCTTGCCTCCGTTGCTGCTGCTACTCACAAGTTTGCAACCGACCTTCGACTTCTCGCAAACAGAGGAGAAATTGAAGAACCATTTGAGAAAAAACAAATCGGTTCTTCAGCAATGGCGTATAAACGAAACCCGATGAGGTGCGAACGAATCTGTGCTCTTGCTAGGTTCGTAATGAACATGCCACCTAACGCACTTCAAACCGCTTCCGTACAATGGATGGAACGAACACTAGATGATTCAGCGAATCGTAGACTCACGCTACCGGAATCCTATTTGGCGCTCGATGGTCTTTTAGATGTTCTTGTCAACATTACGGAGGGACTTATCGTGCACGAAGCAAGAATTACTGCAAATCTTCAAAATGAAATGCCATTTCTCGCTACCGAACGTCTCATGATGGAAGCGGTCAAAAATGGTGCCGACAGGCAAGATGCGCACGAGGTTGTCCGAACCCACGCTATCGAGGTCGCGAAACAAATTAAGGAGAAGGGAATCCAAAATAACCTTCTTGACCGTCTAGCTACCGAGACAATGTTTCAAGGTGTTGACCTCTCCATTGCTACTGACCCAAGTGATTTTGTTGGGCGAGCAGCCGAACAAGTGGACTCTTTTTGCGAACAGGTCGTTTCGCCTATTCACCAAAACTACAGCGATCAAAACGTCGAAATGGCCGAACTTCACGTTTAATTCATTCTATTCTACCGTACAAAACCCTAATTTATGGGTTTTTTCTTCAATTAAGGGGTTGCAAAGCAGTGTTAACCGATAAACAATGCATTGAAACGCAATGCAAGGGCTTTTTTCATAGTCCACTCGAATCAACCAACTAGGCAATCCTAGTACAACGCTTTGGAGGCAACACAGATGGAATCATACGATAGATTAGTTCAACTAGTACAAAACGTAACAGACGACATGGCAAAGTGCGAAGGCGGAAATAAGGCAGCAGGAACCCGTGTGCGAAAAGCGATGCAAGAAATCAAAGCAGCAGCACAAGATGTGCGAAAAGACGTTTTGAATCTCCGCAGCGACGGATAACTTCTACAAACTAGTTCAAAGAAAAAGGTCCAAGTAACGCTTGGACCTATTTCTTTGCTACTCTGCTCACCTATGGCTATTGAACCACTCATCGACCTATCCGACGTTGACCTTTCCAATGTTGCTATTTCAGCTGAAGAGGTCGGTAAGATGAATCCACAAGCAGGAGATATGCGTCAACTTGATTATGTTGCATATCTCAACGACTTAAATACACTCGCTGTCGGGGTGAAAGATGTGAAAGACGATGAGTTTTGGGTTGCTGGGCACATCCCAGGAAGACCGTTATACCCAGGTGTTCTAATGATTGAAGCGGCGGCACAAATTAGCAGTGTCCTCTACCACATCAAGGCCGAAGGAGATCATTTCATGGGTTTCACTCGCTGCGATAATTGCTCATTCCGTGGTCAAGTAGTACCAGGCGACACACTCGTGCTTATTTCACACGAAAAGAAATTCCAGAGGCGGAGGTTCGTATGCTCTGCTCAGGGATTCGTAAATGATAAGTTTATTTTTGAAGTACAAATCACCGGCATGATGATGTGATGGACCCATATCCACTTACGTTTAAACCGATATTAAAAGAGAAGGTTTGGGGTGGTCGAACTCTAACAAAGTTCGGGAAAGATCTACCTCCTGATATTCCAATTGGCGAATCGTGGGAACTTGCTGATTTGCCTGACTCGGTAAAGGATGGAAAAAGTGTAATTGCCAATGGATCGCTTGCTGGAAATAAACTCGATATGCACTTCCCGCTTCTTGTTAAATTTCTCGATGCTTGTGATAACCTCTCGGTACAAGTTCACCCAAGCCCAGAATACGCAGAGTCACATCCCGAATCACATTTAAAGAGTGAGGCGTGGATAATCCTAGACACTACATCCGAGGGTCTTATTTACATAGGGCTCAAAAATGGCACCTCCGAAGAAGCCCTACGCAGTGCAATAGAAAACGATACCGTCCCAGAACTGCTCAACACAATTAATGTCAAAAAAGGTGAGTGTTATTACTTGCCTAGTGGAACTTGTCACGCCCTTGGTGCTGGTGTACTTGTTGCTGAGGTACAAACCCCAAGCGATACCACATTTCGTCTTTGGGATTGGGGGCGAACTAATCGAGAAATGCACATCGAACAAGCAATGGATTGTATTGACTTCAACGCAGTGCAACTTAAGTTTAATCAACCAGAGCCAATGCGATGCGGTGATTTTTTAACAACAGCGTTTGTCACAACTCCTTTCTTTTCGATTGAACGAATTGAAACCGTTGCAGACACCAAACTAGATATTGTTGTTGACGAAACACCAGTTGTACTTATGGTCGTTGAAGGAAACGCTCACATCAAGCACGCTGTTCCAGTTGATACTCCTGTTGGTACTACTATTCTACTTCCTGCTGGATTAACAAACGCATCGTTGATAATGCCAAAAGGCACCGCAATTTTGCGTTTCGATTTACCCGACCAACACCGCATCGCATAAACAATCCCGCGGGTCGTTTCCAGATTCGGGTCGTTTCCTGATTTGAGCGTGCGAATTAATTCGTTTATGCTTGGATGTTGAGTTGTTGCCCTGTTGCAATTCGCGTTGCAACTTCAATGCAGTCAGCGGTTCTTGTATAGAGTTGTAGCGGTTGGGCGTTAGTGACATCGATACCATCAAAATGCACTTTTCCTGCAACTTGTCCAGCAACAATTTGTTGTACTGGTTGCGCAACTACTGCTTTGGCAACGTGCGTTGTTCGCTGCGCTCCGTACGCTTGCGCTACGGAGAATGGGATTGGCCCTTCAATCTGCATATGTAAACATTACCTCAAATCACCAAACAGTCAACCGACCCCAAGAAAAAACGATTGTTGCTCTTCCGACAACAACCGATATTCTTGTGCACGGAACATTAAATTCCGGGGGCCGCCGCCCACCATTGGCGGCTATTACACATCGACCGCCTCACGTTACCCACTTGAGCCGATAATACTTTTTAAACGTAAATTTGGTTTAGTACGATTTAGCCCACAAAACACGTTGTTTTGATGGCTTACCTGTAAAGATGCATGTACCTTCTTCGTTGTGTCCATCTAGTGGAATACAACGAAGTGTCACCTTCAAATCAGTTTTGATTTCATCTTCAACAGCTGGTTCACCGCAAAAATGTGAGTACACGAAACCATTACCATCACCTTTGAAGTGTTCATAAAATTCGTCTTTGGAATCAATTGTTGTTGTCGCTTCTTCTCTTCTAGCAAGTGCGCAATCAAACAAACCCTGTTGCATCTCGTCAAGAATATCCGTAACCGTTGCAATGAATTCTTCGCGTGGAACTCCACACTTTTCTTTGTGCCCTTTGTCTCGACGCGCCATAAAAACAGAATCGCTTTCCATATCACGCGGTCCAATTTCCAAACGAATTGGAATCCCATTCTTTACCCAGCCCCACGTTTTTTCACCTCCGCGGATATCGCGGTTATCAATTTCAACCGATACGTTTCGCCCGTGATAATTCAATACTCCTAAATCCGCTGCAAGTTTATGGCAGTAATTCAAGATTGCTTCGGGATCATCTGCTTTGAATGTAATTGGAATAATAACAATGTGAGAAGGAGCAAGTCGTGGAGGTAACACAAGTCCATCGTCGTCTGCGTGTGACATAATGAGTCCACCAATTAATCGCGTCGAAACGCCCCAACTTGTAGTCCACGCAAACTCGACTTCTTTGTTGTCGTTTTGAAAAGTAATATCTTGCGCCTTAGAAAAGTTTTGCCCAAGGAAGTGTGACGTTCCCGACTGCAGCGCTTTACCATCTTGCATCATTGCTTCAATTGAATACGTTTCTACTGCTCCCGGAAATCGCTCTCCCTCGCTCTTTGCTCCAGTAATCACTGGCATCGCCATTACGTTTTGTGCAAAGTCCTTATAGATATCTAGCATCTGCAAAGTTTCATCAATTGCTTCTTGCTCGGTTGCGTGGGCTGTGTGCCCTTCTTGCCAAAGGAACTCTGTAGTTCGCAAAAATAAACGCGTTCGCATTTCCCAGCGAACCACATTTGCCCATTGGTTAATTAGCAACGGCAAATCGCGGTACGATTCGATCCATTTGCTAAACATCTCGCCTATGATTGTTTCTGATGTCGGTCGGACAATGAGAGGTTCTTCAAGTTCACCTGTGGGTTGCAGTTTGCCATCAGTATCTGGTTCAAGCCGGTGGTGGGTAACAACGGCGCATTCCTTAGCGAAACCCTCCACATGGTCTGCCTCTTGTTGAAGAAAACTAAGTGGAATAAAGAGAGGAAAATATGCATTCTTATGACCTGTTGCCTTGAAACTGGCATCTAAAGTGTCCCGAATGTTCTCCCAAAGTCCATACCCCCACGGCTTAATCACCATACATCCACGGACAGGCGATGTTTCAGCAAGGTCGGCTGCTTTGATGACCTCTTGATACCACTGCGGATAATCTTCACTTCTTGTTGGAGTAATTGCTGTTTTTGTTGCTGTTGCCATCTGCTGAGGATTCTATCATGCCCAACATGAAGCAAATTGCCTCTCTGCTAGCAGACATTAAAATTTCTCACACAATTTTTGCGATGCCATTTGCAATTCTTGGTGGATTTATGGCAGCAACGCTAAGTGGGGACATCGATTGGGTCACGTTCGGGTGGCAACTCATTCTCATCGTGAGTTGTATGTTCTTTGCGAGGAACGTCGCAATGCTTGCGAATCGGATTGTCGACAAGGACATTGATGCAATAAACCCTCGTACCGAACATCGGGTTCTTGCATCAGGAAAAGTCAGCGTCTCAACTGCAAAAACATACTACTTCCTGAATATTGTTCTCTTTGTCTGCACAACGCTATTTTTTATTCGCTGGCATAACTATTTACCATTCTATTTGTCTATTCCTGTTCTTGCTTGGTTGAGTTGGTATCCATACATAAAACGGTTTTCATGGCTATGCCATATATACCTTGGTACCTCACTTGCAATGAGTCCTGTCGCAGCGGCAATCGCAGTGCAACCAGAAACACTATCCCACTTGCCAATCTGGTTACTTTCGGGGGCAGTACTTTTCTGGGTTGCTGGCTTTGACATTATTTATGCACTTCAAGATGTTGAATG
>CAZABE010000030.1:0-2232 GCA_964483425.1 uncultured Isosphaeraceae bacterium
TGGCTAATTGGGTACAGCGCTCTGCTTGGTCCAATTGCTGGGATTATGATTTGCGATTATTTCGTAATACGCAGAACAAATTTAATCAGCGATTCGCTGTACGATGCAAATGGACAATATTCTGGACTTAGATGGAGTACGGTCTTTGTACTTATAATTGCGGTCCTTCCTAACTTGCCCGGTTTTATTAACGCAGCATTCCATACTACACTTTTCCCAGCGTTTTTTAACGATCTTTATAGTTACGCTTGGTTTGTGGGTATTGCAATAGCATTCATTTTGTACTGGCTGGTAAATCTCGGAGATAAACAACATGGCTAACCTTCCACATTGCGACTTTGTGCCACCAACATACGTTGGACCTCCGAAGGAAGAAGTGCAGAAACTTCGTGGTGAATTTCTAACACCTGCCCTTATGACCTATTACAAAGACCCAATCATGATTGTAGATGGGCACATGCAATATTTGTTTGATGAAACAGGCAAGCGGTATCTAGATAGTATTGCTGGCATTGTCACAATAAGTGCTGGTCACTGCCACCCCCGAGTGATGGAAGCAGTGAACGAGCAAAATTCTCGACTGCAGCACACCACAACTATTTACTTGCACCCCAACATCGCAACATTTGCTGAAAAATTAACAAGTACATTGCCTGATGGGCTAGATGTTGTGTACTTTACTAACAGCGGTTCGGAAGCAAACGACCTTGCTATTTTGATGGCTCGCGCATATACCAAGAATTACGATGTTATTGCACTTCGTAATGCATATCACGGCGGTTCTCAGGGAGCGATGGGGTTGACGGCACATTCAAATTGGAAATATTCCGTACCACATGGTTTTGGAATTTTGCACGCAGCAACCCCAAACAGATATCGTGGACACTTTGGGTACGATGACCCAGAAAGTGGAGAAAAATACGCTCAAGATGTGCAGGACTTAATTCAAAGAGGTAGTTCTGGAGGTATCGCGGGTTTTATTGCTGAACCGATTCAAGGAGTTGGTGGAATAATCGAAATGCCCCCGAAGTATTTACATGATGCATACAAATATGTTCGGGGAGCTGGTGGGATTTGTATTGCTGATGAAGTGCAAACGGGTTTTGGTCGTACGGGTGAGTCATTTTGGGGTTTTGAAAATAACGATGTCATCCCTGATATGGTCGTCATGGCAAAGGGAATTGGAAATGGTTGTCCACTTGGTGCGGTAGTGACTACGAAGGAAATTGCACAAAGTATGACTGAAGCGATTCACTTTAACACGTTTGGTGGAAATCCTGTTTCTTGTGCACAAGGTCTTGCGTCATTAGAAGTTATTCTTGAGGATGACTTGCAAGGAAACGCAAAACGTCTTGGTGACAAGTTGCTTGGGGGACTGCATGATTTGCAAGAAAAATATGAATGTATCGGTGACGTTCGGGGCAAAGGGCTGATGGTTGGTATGGAGCTTGTAGAGGATGAAGCGAAAACTCCTGCAACCAAACTCACCGCAAATGTTCTTGAAACATGTAAAGATTTGGGATTGCTTATCGGTAAGGGTGGATTCTATGGAAACGTTCTTCGATTTACTCCTCCAATGTGTTTGACGGAAGAAGACATTGATTTCATGCTTGAAGTTCTTGATGATACGTTTGCAAAGGAAACCAAGTAATGTTTGATACAGTTGTAAAAGGCGGGACTATTTATGTACCCGGAAGTTCATTTGTAGGAGACATAGGGATTTCGGGAGAGACAATTGCAGAAATCAAAGAGGGTGGTGGTCTTGAAGGTGAGCGAGTAATTGATGCAACTGGCAAGCTTGTGTTTCCTGGTTTTATCGATCCACACGTTCACATTCATCTTCCGTTTATGGGAACAAATGCAATCGATGACCATGAGTCCGCGACGAAAGCCGCACTTGTTGGTGGAACTACAACGATTATTGAAATGATTTGTCCGGGACCTGACGACGAACCAGCAAACGCATTCAAAGAATGGAAAGACCTTGCCCAAGTTGGTTGTTGTTGCGATTACACGTTCCATCTTGCAGTTGTTCGATTCGACGAAATTGCAAAAGAACAACTTAAAGAACTTGTTGCAAATGAAGGTGTGCAGTCGTTTAAAATCTTCTTGGCGTATAAAGGCGCTCTCGATATATCGGATGAAAATTTGCAAGAACTTATGGGTGTATGTAAAGAACTTGGTGTTGTGTTAACTGCTCACTGTGAAAACGCTGAACTTATTGATGAAAAA
>CAZABE010000031.1:0-3571 GCA_964483425.1 uncultured Isosphaeraceae bacterium
CGGATGGGGATGCCATGTTGTATTGCTTCAAGATTTTTGTCTTTGGTTGATGCGAAAACTAGGGACACGTCCAAAGCCATTTAGGTCGCGCTGGCTTATGTGGTTTCCTTTTGGGCTTGCGGTTTATATGTACATTTGGCCTTTGTTTTATAGAATCGTTCTCGCCCCTTGGTTACAACCGGAACTACGATGGCCAGAAATTACAACACACTTGTTTACCGATGACTACTGGAGTTCTTTTGGACCTCCGTTGCTTGCAATTCCATTCTTACTAATTTGCGGCTTTGCTACGGTATATTTTCTAGGCGCAAAAGGCTTTTGCACTTATGGCTGTCCGTACGGCGGATTCTTTAAGCCGCTTGACGCAATATCTCCAATGCGCGTGAGAGTGAATGACAATTGCCAACAGTGTGGCAAGTGCACCGCCGCTTGTACCTCAAACGTCCGAGTTCACGAAGAAGTTCATTTATACCAAATGGTTATTGATAGTGGATGTATGAAAATAATGGACTGTGTTGGTTCGTGCCCAAACGAGGCGCTTTATATTGGCTTTGGAAATACTTCTCTTACCAAACGACTCAAACCAAAAAAATACGATTTAACTCTTTTAGGGGAACTTGGCATTTCGATTTATTTCATCGTTGGGTTTTTTGCTTTTAGGGGTATGTACGCGATGGTGCCTATGTTGATGGCGGTTGGTATAACCCTCGTTGGCACGTGGCTTGTTTGGAAGGGTTATCAAGTTGTAACAAAAGAAAACAGTAGTTTTCACAAGACACAGTTGCGGTTCCATGGGAGATGGAAACCAGCAGGGATTATCTTTGTACTTGTTTCTTGCTCCATGTTCCTTTTTACATTGCAAAGCGCTGCTGTTAGGGCGTTTTGGGTATTGGGTAACCTTGAAGTAACCAACAATAATCCAGAGCGTGCACTTTCGTATTTCAAACTAGCAGGACCACTTAATGACGGAGGGATTGGTTTTGCTAGCAATCCAAATATAGATTTGTCTCTTGCAAAAGTACATGAGGGTTTGGGTGAATACAGAGAAGCACAGCGGTTACTTTGGCGCGTGGATAAGAGGATTCCCTCCGATGAGAGAGTAACAATGTTGCTTGGCCAAATGATGCAGCATCACCAGCAAACACAATTTATTAATTCTTTTTACAAACAACGGCTTCAAGAAAATCAAGAGTGGGAATTGATTTGGGAAGATTATGTTGGTTGGCTGAAACGAGATGGCATGTATTCGCAAGCGATTGAAGCATCAAAATCTTCCGTCGAGAAAAACCCCAATGCTATTCGTCTCAAGATTCAACTCGTCCTACTTGAAATCGATTTTGGAGATATTGAGAATGCAATTTCTATAGCAACTCAGATGTCTTTGGACCATCCTAACAAGCCAAGCCCATGGATGCTATTGTCACGCGCGCTTGACAGAATAGGTGATCGCGAAGGTGCAAGAAAAGCACAGCGCAAAGCAGCCGAGATTCAGGGAGAACAATAAACAATCCGCGGGGTCGTTTATTCAATAAACAATCCGCGGGGTCGTTTATCGCGCTGTAAACAATCCGCGGGGTCTTTTTTTACGTTCGTGCAGCAGAAAGCGCATCATGAAAAAGTGTACACAGTTCACATGCTTTCTCTGTTGCGTAAGCTGCCTCGCGGAATTTTCGATCAACCATCAGGCGGCTGATTTTTCCAAGTGCTTGAATGTGATCAGAAGTATTATTTGTTGGCGAGACAAGCAAGATGATGAGTTCCACCGGTCGTTTGTCGGGACTAGCAAAATCGATTGGTGTTGAGGGACGCCCCATTGCCATGACCATATTCTCAAGTTGGTCGCAGCGACTGTGAGGTATAGCAAGTCCTTCACCAATCCCAGTTGTTCTCTGAAGTTCCCTTTCCCAAACTGCTTGTTTAATAACTTCGCAGTTTGAAATACAACCCTGTGCAGATAGCAAATCAACGAGTTCGCAAATTGCTCCTTGCCGATCGGTCGCTTTTAAAGGCGCTAGAATTGTATTTTCTTGGATTAGGTCTTCGAGGTTCATGGGTATTCTTTAGGTAAGCGGAGGATTGTACCAATCTAATAGCTATTTGCCAATTACTATCTTGCTTTTAGTAGGGTTACAAACCCTCCATCGCGCCACTTGGATGGCTCAGAACCAGGAAAACCCGATGGAAAAGTGGAATGGTCGGAAACGAGTTTCATCTGATATTTTTCGGTTAACCAGTCAACCTGTTTATCATTCTCTGCAGCATCAATGCTGCATGTTGCATACAAGAGATAGCCCTTATTTTGCAAAACGGAAGTAGCATCTTGGAGAATTTCTTGTTGAAGGTCAACTAGTGAGTCAATGTGTTTTTTGTCGTAGCGGTATTTCGCTTCCGGTCTTCTTGAAAAGACCCCGCTGTTGGAGCAGGGTGTATCCACAATGACAAGATCAAACGGTTCCGTTGGTCCGTCTGTTTCTTGTGAATAAACAATGACATCGATTTCGTTTGCTAATTCTTGGAGATATTCTCTTCGAGCGTCATTTGGCTCAGTCGCTGCAATTGTTGCGTTTGGAAAAAGTGATCGGAGTTGTTTTGTTTTAGTACCTCGCCCAGCGCAAACATCCAAAATTCTTTTTGGGTGTAAGTTTTCTATAAGAGATAGGGCTTTAGCAGAAGTCGGATCTTGCACGCGCAAACTTTTGTGATTTGAAAAAAGCGATGTAAGATTAACGCCTTGAGGAACAACACCAAAGTTAGGTTCTTCGTGTTGAATTAACTCTTCTGGAAGTGCTGTATTAGAAGGTGCTGTTAAAAGTATTGGCGGCTCAGCGATGCTGCTAAAAGCAATTTGCGATGCTCTTTTTTCTCCAAATTCGTTTAAAAGTCGTTTCCAAGATTTCCTAGGGAAGCCCGTCTGATAGTCAACACTATCTTTGAATACAGGTTCAGATAATCTCCAAGCGCTTCCATCACTTCGAAGAAATTGGTCTGGCTCTCCAATGCTACCCCGCTCAAGCAACTCCTCTCGAAGGCGAGTGATTTTACGAAGTACCGCGTTAACAAAACCGGTTGCTCTTGGCTGGCCATTATTTTTCACCCATTCTACGGCGCAGTTAATTACAGCATGATCGGGAATTTTATCGAGAAGAAGTAGTTGTGAAGAGGCGACAAGAAGAGTTGCTCCAACTTGACTATCGAGTTTATGAACGATTCTGTTACTTGCGTGCCCAATGACGGTTGTAAGAGATATCCACCTTCGATGAACTGCCCGATCAATTGCACGAGCAAGAGAAGCCTCTCTTGGATCAAGCATTGATACGTCAAGTGGTTTTAAGTCAATATCTGGAAAACGTTTGAATTCAGATGCAATCCGCGATGTTACAACGTGCCTAGCGTCTAGCATGGTTAAGATGTTGCAGTAGTGCAACCACACGATTGCCGCAGTGCATCAACTTTGTCTGTTTTTTCCCAAGTGAACGAGCCAGCACAGTTTTCATCAGGAGTCCGCCCAAAGTGACCATGATATGCTGTGTGTGCATATATTGGTTCAAGCAAGCCAAGTGAATCAATTATT
>CAZABE010000032.1:0-6194 GCA_964483425.1 uncultured Isosphaeraceae bacterium
TACACATAATTCATCGCTTGAGGTTCATTCGATGGGTCTTGACCGTTCGGTATTAAAAGCAAATTGTTCAACGATTGTCTGCACAGATGGTTTTGCAAACGAAGGTGATATCTGGATGACTGACATTCCAACTGATTTGCTGGAGAAAGGTGAATTTTCGACCGGTCAGATTATCCATCTTCAACTTCTCTGGAAGCCAGTAGCAGGAAAGACACCTCTTGTTTCTACTTCTACTAATGTATCTATCAAGCACTACATAATGACTAACGGGATAGTTGGCGTCTACAGCGGAGGTGGATTTTGTTGGCCTAGCGGATCGCCCAAGAATGGGCTATCTTTATTTGTCGAAGAAGCAAATCTAACACTTCAAGATAGTAGTTCTGGGTTTAATGACTTACTTAGTCCCGCAACGATGAGCGGAAGAGTTACAGCCATTCCAAACAGCAAAATTGCGAGACAAATTGCTAACGCAGCAGAGTTTATCGCCCCGTAAACTATTTTTGCTTACTCGTCGTCAGTTTTTTTGGTGGTCTTCTTAGTGGTCTTCTTTTTTGACGTTTTCTTTTTGGTGGTCTTTTTCTTAGAAGAGATTTCACCAATGCGAACTTTCAAGAGACGTTGGCGGTGGCCGGTCTTGCGCCGATAGCCCTTTCGTCTTTTAAATTTGATAACGTCAATCTTGTCATCTTTAAATTCTTCAAGAACCTCGACCTCGACGCTAGCACCTTTAATATATGGTGTGCCAATAGTCGGTTCCCCTTCTCCTCCAATCATGAGTACTTTATCAAGTGTAAAAGAATCACCGTCCAAATCACGGATATCAACCTCAAGCACATCTCCTGTGCATAGTTTAATTTGGGTTCCACTGTCTTCTACGATTGCGTACATGTTGATTGCTCCTACCTTTTGGGGAACAGGGCATTATAACAAAATTTGGGACTCAGCCAAGTGCTGTAAGGCGCTCTACTGCTGTTTTTAGGGTATTTAACCCCTTGCAAAAAGCGAAGCGAACCAATCCCTCTCCTTCCATGCTCTTGGAATAAAAGGCACTAGGTGGAATCCCTACTACCTTACATGTACTTGCTAGGTGGTGGCAAAAGGCAATATCATCCTTGAACCCAAAGGGAGTGTGGTCCGCAAGTACAAAATACGTCCCTTCGGGGCTCTGGACTTTGAACCCCGAGTCCCTAAGACCATCAACAAGGAGATCACGTCGTTTTCGATATTCTTGTGTGTAATCGCTAAAGTAGGATTTTGGTGCGTACAACGCTGTCGCTGCTGCTACTTGCAGTGGAGTTGCTGCACAAAATGTAGTGAACTGATGAGCGGAGCGAATCGCTGTTGTGTATTTCGGTGGGGCTACTGCCCATCCGATTTTCCAGCCAGTAACAGAAAATACTTTTCCAAGAGATCTAAGGGTAATCGTTCGATCTCTCATTTCAGGCAAGGTTGCAATTGGAATATGTGTTCCTGTGAGTACTAGTTTATCGTAGACCTCGTCACTTAAAACGATAACATCGTGTTCAATTGCAAGTTCTGAAATAAGTGACAATTCACTTTCATTAAAGACGCGACCACTAGGATTGTGAGGCGAGTTTACTATTATCATCTTAGTTCTATCATTAAATGCCGCGCGTAATTCGTTTTCATCTATCGTGAAATTAGGTGAATGTAGGGTTACTATTTTTGGAGTAGCTCCAGCCATCGATAGACAAGCGAGGTACGAATCGTAAAATGGTTCGATAATTATCACTTCATCGCCCGGATTAACGATACCAAGAATCGCATTTGAAATTGTCTCCGTACTACCACAGGTGACAGTCACTTCTTCCATCGGATCTACTTTTAGCTCAAAGGTATCAGCAATCGCCTTTACAAGAAGAGGATGGCCAGCAGAACGAGAATATTGATTCTCTCCATCCCTAATTGCTTTGATTGCTGCATCCTTCACGAAATCAGGAGCATCAAAATCGGGAAATCCCTGCCCCAAATTAATTGCATCATTTTCAACAGCAATCCTGCTCCAAGTTGCAAAAACCGTCTCACCAAATTTCTCTAATCGTTTCGATGTTACCATCTCTGCATCATATTTTAATTAACCCAGAGTTCATACCACCCCCACCACCGATTAATTAACCCGCGGTTAATATTTGGGTTGTATTTTGGTGGTGAACTCTGGGTTAATTATGCCTGTGTTAATTAGGCAACGAGCGCAGCGATGGTAATATCACGGAGCGTTGCATCACGAAGTGTGTCGACGCCCTGAAGAGCACCACAAACTTTACATGGATGCTCTTCGTTGCAATCACAAGTAATCGCACAGTCATCAGGCATGGCTGTCTGTAAATCGAAGAACATGCAAATATCCAAAACGTTCATTTCTTCGGAAGGTCTTGATAGGGTAAAGCCACCACCGGGACCGGGAATACTAACTATGAACTTACCTTGGCGAAGCGTTGAGAGTACCTTGGCTACTGAAGGTTGCGATATTGCAACCCCTTCCGCGATTTCAACTGCCGACATCCGTTTCTCTGTTTTTGCCAATTCAACAAGTGCAGCAATTGCAATTTGGGCGTTTCGACCAACCATGTGAAAATAATAACAAACTATTTGCCTCTCGTTGTCCTAAATAAAGATAAATAAAAGAAAATATGACAGAAATATACATTTCTGTTTATTGATTTCCAAATCAAGGACTATGAGGAACTTCTTATCGAGAAATGGTCAACTTCAAGTCCTAAGAGAGATGCACTAAACAATTCTGCTCCTGCTGCTTCTATGACATACCACATCACCTTAATTCGCCTCTCTTAATTCGGCTAAGACACATATGGAGGTGTATCCAATTTATTCTGTGATTAGGTGGATAGCATTTCCGGGGGCTGGGCAAACGTACAAACATACCCCACAAGCGGTACAAACTTCCGCATTTATTTTCGGTCTTCCCGCTTTCATCGTAATAGCGTCCTCAACTGGGCACCTCTCAACACAAACCGAGCAAACCGTTCCACGAAATGCAAGGCAAGAGATGGAGTCAATTTTTGCAACACCCATCGCAAGTGGAGCATCGAAACTCAATACACTTGGTTCACACACAGGAACACAAGGTAGATCTTCGCACATAATGCATGGTTGACTATCAGCATCAATCATTGGGAGTCCAGACAACATTCCCTCGCTATCTGGAGTTCGAAATATCGCATGTGTAGGGCAAGCTTGAATGCAAGCATCGCATTTCGTACAACCCGTTACAAACTTGGACTCCGCCACTGCATGCGGTGGTCTTTGCACAAATCCACCATTACGTTTTGCTTGACCAACTGGTTTCTTCAAAGAAAATTCCGGCTCTTGTTCTTTTGCTAATTCTTCTGCACCACGCTCGCAAATCTTCTTAAACCAATCACCTCGCAAGATTCCCCTTCTTGACATTCGACCTTCCTCGTACATACAGGGTATCGTACACCACCTTATGGCTCCAATCGATTGGATTATTGTTGGACTTTATGTCGCCTCTGCCATAGGTATTGGCGCTTGGTTCACAAAAAAAGCGAGCAAAGGCACAAGCGATTTCTTCGTTGCAGGTCGTTCTCTTGGTTGGTTCGTTGCAGGTACTTCAATTGTTGCAACTACTTTTGCAGCAGACACGCCTGTCTTTGTTTCCGCTATGAGCCGAACCGAAGGTATTGCTTCAAACTGGTTTTGGTGGAGCGTACTTATTGGGCAAGTTGCAACAGCAACAATCTTTGCTAGGTTATGGAGAAGAAGTGAAGTCATCACAGATGTTGAGTTTGTCAAGTTTCGATATGGCGAAGGTCCAATCACAACAATCCTTCGGATTTTTAAATCATTCTTCCATGGCATCGGGGTGAATTGTGTTGTCATGGCAGCTGTTACACTTGCAATTGTAAAAGTCACAACCGTATTACTAGGCATCGACCCTGCTCATACGTGGAAAGTCCTGCTCGTACTTGGATTGATCGGACTTCTCTATTCTGCAATGTCCGGATTGTATGGAGTTGTGTATACAGACATCGTGCAATTTTCTCTTGCCATGATTGGTTCAATTGGACTTGCTGTCTATGCGTACCATGATGCTTCAAGTGGAGAAGGCATGATGGCAAAACTCACAGCATCAACCGAATTCAAACCAGAACTCTTACATTTTTTCCCTCGGTTTGATGAAGTTAGTTGGCCGCTATTCACATTCGTCGTGTACATCATGGTGCTTTGGTGGGCATCTGCTCCCGGAAAGGGATATTCAGTTCAACGATTGCTTGCAACAAAAAGTGAACGCGACGCAAAACTGGGGTTCCTCTGGTACGCCTTCCTACATTACGTGCTGCGACCTTGGCCATGGATTATCGTGGGTATATTGTCACTTATTTATTTTCCAACAGTCCAAGACAGTGAACATGTGTTCCCATTGATGATTGACCACTTTTTACCAACGGGTTTGAAGGGCATCATGGTCGCAGCAATGCTTGCGGCGTTTATGAGCACAATTGACACACATTTAAACTGGGGTGCTTCATATATTGTCAACGATGTCTATCAACCATATATCAAACCAAATGCATCCCCGAAACATTACGTCTGGGTTGCAAGGTACACCATGGTCTTTATCATGGCTGCAGCGATTGTTGCAACCACACTCATACCAAATATATTGAGTGCATTCAAGTTTATAGGGGTCTTCTTTGCAGGAATTGGCACAGTGATGATTGCACGTTGGTTCTGGTGGCGAGTGAATGCAAAGGCTGAACTTGTTTCACTCATCGCCACTGTCATCTTGGGTACACTCGTCTTAATTTTCCTGAAAGACACTGAAAATGATTTATTCGGGCTCCGTGTGATTGTGATGACATTTGTAGTCCCTGCGATTTGGATCCCTTTCGCTTTAGCAACATCTCAAGAGCCAAATCAAGCCACAATACAGTTTCATGAAAAAATGCAAATTGGCGGATTCGGCTGGAATAAAATTACAAAAATTCCTTCAGAGTTAACTGTTGGCATTTATGAATGGTTTTTAGTCATGATACTCTTGCTCTGCATTTTAATTGGAACTGGCAAACTTCTTTTCCACGAGTGGATTATGGGCGGCGTGCTTATTGGTGTAGCAACGCTTCTATTTTTACCGTTCCTGAAAGTACTTTCTCGAGTTAGAGCAAATTAAGGGCAGACACCCCAAGCATCCACTAAGTTAAGCAAATCGGTCACGTTTACGATCCCATCACCATTTAAGTCAGCAATGCATCCAGCACATGGTCCCCAAGAACCAATAACTTCTAGCAAATCATCTACATTAACGATCCCATCGTCATTTATATCGCCAACACAAACAACCTCATCAATTTGCACCGCCCAAATAACTGTTTGTTTCATTATGGATTCACGTGCAATTTCATCACGCACCCACTCTGTTGGGTCAACGACTTGAACTTGCAAATTGTAAAGACCAGCGGAAAGACCTAAAGTCGAAATTTGAAGAGATGTTTCTCCATCTAAATCTAATTGAACACCATCAAGAAACCATTCGATTTGCATCGGATGATTTATTTCAACCGGAGTAACAAAAACCGTTTCGCTTCCATCAAGAACACCCGCTTGCGTGTGGTCGTCGAGAGGGTCAACAATGTTGTACATTTCCAAGATAAAAGATTCCGCTGATGGCTGATTAAACGGTCTGTCCAATGCACGCATCATTGAATTGTTTGATGGTCTATAGATACCAAAGTCAGCGTACATACAGCCCTCATAAGTGCTGCAAGTTCCATCCCATGGACCACCTGATGCGCCTAACCAATTTGCCCATTTTGTTCCCAGTTTTTCCATCGCAGAAGCATCATAAATAGACGCATTTCGCTCTGTTGGTTCGGAGCCAGTATAAGTATCTCCTTCGTAAAAATATTCATCTGCTAAATTTGCCATGCTGTGTCCAAATTCGTGAATTGCCACATCAGTAGCAGCGCTGTTTGCTCCAGCAAACGTGCCAATTTCCGACCAAGAATAACCAGCTCCTCCGTACATTGATGAATTAGCAACAGCAAGAATAGAATCTGTACTTGGTACATTGTTTGCAAATCCCCATGCTAGCGATGTGTCAACACAAAGCAAACGCTCGATTCCACTACACCAAAATCCCATATCCATTGCTGTATCTTTTTCTATACCATTTACCGGATCGTTATCTACAC
>CAZABE010000033.1:0-1911 GCA_964483425.1 uncultured Isosphaeraceae bacterium
GATGGGCTGATAGCAGAAATGGTTCTAACTATGTTGCTGGATCGCAAGATTACACCAAGTTAAATATTTCTGGTTGGGGTCTTGGTGTTACTACTTGCGGCAAAGGACCTAACCGTGACAATTATCTTGGTTACTTCACAACGATCTACGACGATCCAACCGATGCAAACGAAGTAAACTCAAGATCTTATACACAAAATTTTGGAAACACCGCTGCTGCTGCTGCAGTTGCTGCAGGAACTCTTGCCCAAGTGCAAGGTTTTAGTAAACAAATTTTCGGAATCGGCTTAGGTCCACAAGTTGCTCGCCAACTTCTCTCAAAAGGTAAGTATGAAGGCACTGCAAGAGATGGTACACCAATCCTAACAGAAACCCCAACCGACACTGAAGATGACAGGGATTCTAGTTGCGATACCATAATTGCAAACCCAACGGTCAATTTCGATTATTGTCCTGTAATAGCACCAACTGGCTGGCTGACTGGATCTTTTGCAAATCCTCGAAATAGTATGGTAAATGTTGCGACAAACCCTATCTTTGACACACCGAACATTGTGGACTTTATGGTAATAAGGGGCGATTATATTTATGGAAACAAATTCTCCCTCGCTTCTCAAGACGGTCAACTATTTGGAATCTACGGAGAACCTACAAGGGCCCACATTGCCTATCCTGTTCCCCCTACTGTTCCAGGTGATACGGTAAGTTACCTAAGCAACGGTGACACAACTGATTTGCACGTTGAAGGAAACATGCAAAACGGCATCCCTTACAGTGGTAAATTACAAGTCGATATCCTATTCCAATCTACTCAACCAGAAGTTATGAAGTTACGTCTCTTCATGTGGGACTACAACAGGCGTTATTGGAGACATGTTGGCTCTGAGACAAACCTTCCAAATGGAACCGAAAGTGTATCTATCGAAGTTGAGAATGCATCTAGATACATTGAAGCAATAACAAATGATTTCCATTTGAGGGTGACAACTCTTGATTTCGCTGGACCAACCGATGGTCCAAATGACCAGCCTCTTCCGATATTCTATGATCAGATTATGGTTTCGGATGCACCTGTTGTATCCCCTGAAGAATAATTCCCTCTTTGTGGTCTTTGAGGTTCTCAAACCAACTACTTGATGATTTTGTGAACTGGGCTTCTTCTGTAATTAAATGACTTTGATTTAATTCGTTTTACGACGAACCATCATAACTCGATTGCCACATTCGTTTACGTCTACTTCATCCATAAACGCTCTCATCATGGCTAGACCCCTACCTGAGGGCAGCGTCAAGTTTTCATCCGCTGTTGGATCGGGTATTGTTTCAGGATCATAACCCCGTCCTTGATCAATCACGATAATCTCTACTTGCAAACTGTCTATCTTCCACTTCACTTCTATTGTTGGCTCTTCATCTCCATGATGGCCATGCAACAATGCATTAGCAAGTGCTTCCTCAAGAGAAATTCTAACTGAAAAAAGATCGTGATCAGAGTATCCAAGTGATTCAAGTTGATCAAGAATCAATTTCTGTACACCATCAAACTGATCTCGAGTACCACTTACTATTTGAATTTGGTATTCGTTATGATTCGTTTGATCGCAGATACTGACTCCAATCTCCCCCTATCACATAGTATGTCAATAGTATCAATGTGACATCATGAACTTTATGTCTGTGATTATAAGAACGTCTTAATACACTCGAAGTGAAGTATGTGCCGAGGCAAGCGTATCGTGCATTTCAAAAGCTTTATCAAGTTTTGTAATACGAAATACATCAAGAATCGGTCCTTTAATACAAGCAAGTGCCAATTTGCCTTTCTTGTCACCAATCTTTGTATTTAGAGTAATTAACATTCCCAATGCGGAAGAAGATAGAGCATTTACATTTTGAAAGTTCAAAATGATT
>CAZABE010000034.1:0-4564 GCA_964483425.1 uncultured Isosphaeraceae bacterium
ACACGAAGTTTAATTGGAATTTGAATATCATCGCCAGGATATATTGGAACACCTGGCCACTTTTCAAAAACTCCCCCGATATCTACACGAATAAGATCAATATCCGACTCTTTCAATTTACCAATCGCTTCCATAACATCCTCGAGAACGATTGGGTTATCTACCGAGCCTTTACCGTTTGAATCAAATCCTATTTGTGGGTCATATGGATGGTCTCTAGATAAATAGTCATCGCCACCATCTGAGTAAACAAGTATTGTTCCCACGCGGGTTGAAGTTGGATCATCATCAACCCATTTTATTTGATCTTTAATTGCCTCAATGACAGAATAATAAAGAGGAGTGTTTCCTTTTGGCAGTTTCTTACTTAATTCCAGCCTCATCAACTCTTTCAGAGCATTATTTTTATTTCCTTCAATACCCTCAGTAAGCCCAATTCCATCGGTATCGAAAATCTTGCCATACAGAGCCCTCTTTTTTGTATGTTCACCCACTGAGTTAAATACTACAATTTTCAACTCAATATTTGCATCCTGTAGAGATTTAACATGTGTACGAAGAACTGTCATCATCTCAGGCCAACGATTTATTCCTGTATTCTTATTGTTCATCGAGCCCGAGCCATCAACAAGAAGTAGAACTCTCCATGGAAAATCTACTTCTGCTATACACGGATCAATTGTACGTTGAGAAGTATTTTGACCAAAAGTCTCAACAGGTGTTACAAGAATGCTTGTAATGAGGAAAATGAAAGGTAAAAAGATTCGCACCACCAAATTATTCCTTGCCTCGCGATGAAGTCGCGCGTTTTAATATTGATGTGATAAATACGAAGGCAAAAAGACCAACGACAAAGAATGAAACTACACGGGGGTCAACCATTCCAGCGACTACACCGTCGGGTAAACCCATTTCCTTCGCAAACTCCGTTCCACCATCTCCGATATGTGGGTACACCCATTTCACAAGAGCAGCAGATGCTACAGAGTTACATATATAGGATACAAAGGCTGCTGCTCCTAATGAAAACAGGATGACGATGAGCCCTCCAATTGATCTCATAAATGATCGCATGCTGAAAAGTACAATTAATATAATTACTGTGGCGATGCCAATAGCAACCAATGTCCCATTTCCCGCCCAACGCTGAGTAAATTGCTCAACACGATCGACTGAAGTCCGCCGCTTTGCAATAAGTACAGCATCACTTCCAAGTGATTGATCTGTTGCATTGGTGGCGTCTAAATCGATTATATCGCCGTTATCTGTTGCTTCAATCCACGCAACAGTACCGTGGCGGAGGAGAGAATCGGCAATATCGCTATCAATTTCGATATGGAGTACTTTCGCGCCTTCAGTTTGACTTGTCGAGACGACTTCGCCGACCACAGCAGAACCGGAAACCACGTTTGTTGCTACTTCTTTTGCATCTTTGGGAATTTGAACATCAACTGAAGGGTTTCCGCAACCTTGCAAAGCAAAGAGAAATACGCAAAATAGAGTGCATGCTAAATTTCTAAGCTTCGGAAATGATCGGACCATGAATTGTCTTCCCTTACCGTAAATTCCCTCGGATCCATCCATCCTTCTTTTCTGTCTTCCTTGACAGAATAACATCGCTTCAACAAGTTTAAAAGCAATTCTAGTATATCAGGACGAACACAAAGATGATGATAATAAACCTCAAAATGGCTATCTACTCTATAAAACCAAGTTCTGAGGTGGTTCTAGCATTTACGACCACATCTCATAATGCTCGGTGAAGGGGCATTCCTCCTCTATACTCTTTATCTATGATGCTATCAATGCTATATTGACCTGCCCCTCAACATCAGTTAAGCCAACAAAATCAGCTCGCCGCTTCGATTGAGGGGAACCAAAGCAACTCTCCATATTCGCTGCTTCGTTTCACAAAGTTAACAAGTGTCTAAATCTGATGCTGTTTATCTAAATCGATAAATGTTGACCCGTCTGAAGACAAATCAAATTCAATCTCACATGACCAACCTCCATCATTTTCATACAATCGCCCAGAAGAACCATCGTATTTAGAAGGATCGACCGTGCGGTATTTTAGAAACGCAAGTATGTCTGGATTCGCAACACGAATGTAAAAGATGTAACTCAGAGCATCAATGTTCCATCCCATCCAGCCCAGACCCTCAACAGACCCTGAACCAAAACGCACACTCTTTTCAGAAATACCAGCATGTTCAATCGCAACAGCCATGGCATTCATCAAATCATAAAGCGGAAGCAGTTCCCGCTCTTCTAAAAGCCTGTTTGGAGATTTCAATTTACCCTTCGTAACCTTGTTCTGAAGGGCTTGTCGGAACTTCGGCAAGAAAAACAAGACAGCGAATAATCACCCCTCTGTTATGCAAAACTCTTATAGCAAAACAACTTCACTGCTAATCAAAGGCATGGTCAATTCAGTGGGATATTGTCTTGGCTATACCCTTAGTATGCATAGGCCAACTATTCAGGGGGTTTAAATACAAAAACACATATCCTATATCACTACTCGATATACTCACACTATGTTAACACCCCTACTTCTTTCTATATGTCTTTCTCAATCAGGGGACGGTAGCGCAATCACGCCAGAAAATCGCAATGAAGAGTGGTGGTTGCAACGAGTAACAAAGATTCAAAGTGAAGTAGATAATTCTAGCAAAAGTGCGAGTGTCATTTTTGTCGGCGACTCAATTACACAAGGCTGGGAAGTAGCAGGTAAAGCGGTTTGGGAGAGTACGTTCAATCGATATGGCGCACTTAATCTAGGAATCGGAGGAGACCGAACTGAACACGTGCTCTGGCGACTTGAACATGGACATCTCGATGGAATTAAACCCCAACTCGCAATTGTGATGATTGGAACTAATAATTTCGGTGGTGGGCACGATTCAACTGATGAAGTCTACGAAGGGGTCGTCGCAGTTGTCAAAAAACTAACAAAAGAAATTTCGGGAATTCATGTGTTGCTTTTAGATATTTTCCCGCGCGGTGAATCCTTCAACGAAATGCGCGGAGATATTTTGCAAGTTAATCAAGCATTACAAGCAACGTATGCTGATATGGGAGATGTGACATTCTTGCCAATTGGAGATCGGTTCTTGGAAGATGATGGAACGATTTCAACAGAAATAATGCCTGATTATTTGCACTTAAGTTCTAAGGGATACCAACGATGGGCGGATGCAATCACACCAACAATTTCTATGTTTTTTGGTTCATCGGTAGCCATGAATCGTTCTCCACAAAAACGTAAGCCGAATTCGTTGGAACTTCACAAGCCAAATTTCGATCAACCCGGACCTTGGGATCACGACGTTGATGTCTTTCAAGTCAAACCTAATGGCAATACAACAAAACTCACAACTTTTAAAAGAGCAGGAGTTCCAACAATTGGAGAGATGCAAGATGGCCGATTAATTGCAGCGTATCAGTGGTTCCCTAAGGATGACTATGAAAACGTAGATAAAATTGCTGTTGTCTTTAGCAATGACAACGGTAAAACATGGAGCGCTCCTCGCCCAATGGAGTTTGCAGGATTAAATGAGAAGGCAAGATATCCATTTGACCCCACCCTTGTAGTTCTTGAGGATGGTCGAATACGACTCTACTTTACCTACATGGTTGGATCTCGTATTTTTGAAGAAGCAACTCCCGGAATCTCATCCGCTATTTCAGAAGATGGCATTCACTTTGTCAAAGAAGAAGGGATGAGGCTTGCAGTTGATGGAATGCCTGTTATTGATTGTGCAGTGTGCAAACTTAATAACAACTGGCACTTGATTTCACCGTTACAAGATGACAATGTACCAAAAGCGTATCACGCGATAAGTAAAGATGGAATAACCTTTAAACGAAAGCGAGACATTTCATTTAATCAATCGTTCAAGTGGCTCGGATGTATGGTAAACGAGGAAAACAAACTTCTGTTTTATGGAACAAGGCATCATGGCGGTCCTCCAAGTGGAAGAGGTATTCCCGCACTGTCTTCCTCAAACGGCTCGCGTTGGAACGATAGTAGTTCAATCTTGATTAATGGCGCAGATCCTGGAGTCGTTGTTCTTGAAGATGGCACAAAAATTGTTGTTGTAACCACAAAGGCAAGAGAAGGCACTCCATCACATGAACAAATGCGAAACAGAATGCCAAAAAGACAGCAAAACCCTGCCAAATCTAATTAATTGTGTAAAACTATATTCCTGCCCCCCAGTTGTCAATCAACATAAGTAGATCCGAAACATCAACAATACCGTCCATGTTAATGTCAGCAATAGAATCGGTTTGACCCCATTGATCGATAACAATAAGCAAATCGGTGACGCCTACTACACCATCTTCATTGACGTCCGCGGGATTATAGACAACCGCATCAATTCCACCTGACAAACAACTAATCGTGCCATCTCGGCCGCCTGCAACAAGTTCCCAAGAACCGTCGCCATTAATATCTGGTGTCGATGCGATGGCATCAACTGGCGTATTAAAGTTTTCGCTATTTAATACAACTCCGGATTCTCCATCAATAAAATATGTGTAGTTGTCACCGTAC
>CAZABE010000035.1:0-3048 GCA_964483425.1 uncultured Isosphaeraceae bacterium
TTGAGGTGTCAAGCAACAACCCGCTAAACTCGCCCTTTGTGTTTCCACTTCGGTGCTGTCCGATTTTTTTAAACCCCCGGAATTTGTCCACCAGTAAATCACCCGAAAGTTGTTCGTCAATATATTCAAGTTGTCCAAGCAACGCTTCTTGAATTGCGACAACCCCCGGACTTGCGTTTCGTATAGTTTCAACGACATGCTCCCTGCGAAACTCCCAACTGTTCTCGCCATCGCTTGCTGTGCCATAGCGAATGTTAAATGTCATCAGGGTAATGGGTTCAGCACAAACTAATTGCGTAATTGTTAAGAATAGAATCAAGATGCAGTTTCGCATCTGTGCAGTGTACTACGGGTTTCCATTTTAAAAGCGTAACCCGCACAAAGGCGGGCTAGCGGCCTAACGTCGAAACGATAGGGGGGTAGTTAAGTTGACTAAAAGAAGTATACCACGCTATCGGCACAAATCTAATGTAATTGCTTTTTTTCGTGCGAATAATTCCCATATTAAAAGCGTAACCCGCACGGTGGCGGGCTTGCGTTTAAAGGCGAGAAACAAACGACCAGCGGGATTGATTTCTAAAACAACTATTCATAGACCACTTGTAAATCTGCCATCGGACCACTGTTTGTAAGATCGGGTGTCATCCAAATTCCGTACATCATTGGAATAGTGTCCTCATTCGCATTCGGTAATTCTTCTCTTGCTTTGTCAATCGCTTCTGAATACGCTCTAGCTAAGGATTCAATTCGCTGTGCATTTTTCTTGGTAACAGCAATGTGAGCGCAATTCAAAAGTGGCTCACGTTCATTCATTTGTGTCGCATGGATAGCATCAGCATTCCTTGAATACAAATCGAGCGAATACCGCGTAATCATTCTTGTGAGTTTGTCGACTCGGTGCATCGCTAACTCAGATTTTGGATCAACATGCAATTGTGCACAATGCGTGTTTTGGGACAATGCAAATAATGCTGCTTGTCGGCGGCCAGTAGACTTTCGTTTCCCCGTATCCCAAATCAAGTTCGCTCGTTCTAGCAACCGAACATGGTATGCAGTTGATTGATGGGTTTCACCCATTGCTGTCGCAAGATCTGTAACCGTCTGAGGGCCTACTAAACCCAACCTGCCAAGGATCGTCAGTCGTTTGATAGATTGGATAGCGTGCCAGTGTATATCATTAGTGATGTCAAGTTCTATGGGCAAGCTCCCCTACTCCCTATCAACTGTATAACTCAAATATTTCATTTACAAACTCCTTCTTTCTTGCCTCTATCAAATTTACCTAAGTAATTTACTAATACACATTGATTTAGAGCCCAAGTATAAATCAAATTATATAGCCAATAACTCAAATTCACACCCCCCACACATTTTCAAGTTAATCACCGTGAAAAGGACTTGTTAACGTAAAACAACCCCCCTGCAATCGCAGAGGGGCTGAGTGGTTGTAGAGCAAACCAGTATGTCCATGAATAAAGGTAAATGGACTATGGGCAAGCGCCCCAAGCACCAATCATAATCAGCAGATCAGATAATTTTACGAAGCCGTCACCGTCGAGGTCGCCTTGGCATGTGGTTTGAGAGGGCTCGCATGAATCACATTCAGAAACTGTGCCACCAATGCTTGCACAATCCACTTCATAAAGAAGGACGCAACCATCATTAACACAGCAGCCAATTCTGTCAGTTGTACAAACATAATCAGCACACCCTTGGTTTACTCCCTTGAACGATCCTCCAGAAGATGTGCAATTTGATTCCGATTTGAATTCACAACTGTACCCGTCCAAATCATTCCCAGTGCAACAAGCACCTTTCGGAGCGCATGGCTGAGATAGACAAGCCATTGGGTTTGTGTCAACAACTGTTCCGCCTTGAGCCAAGCATCCCTCTTCATCTAATGTATCGATGCATGTTTCATTACCGGGGACGCAACAAGCAACTTCTGTTGCCCCACCTGAACCATTGCATGGGTCTGCAAGACATTCAGAGGGAGGACCCATGACTGTACCCCCGTTCGCCTCGCATTCCATTGGGCTTAAAAAATCATAGCAAATCGGATCATCCGGCATACAACAAGCAATCGTTCCTCTTGAATCTTGTGCATACGATGCGCTGGCAAGCCCCAGAATGACAACTATTTTAAATAAATTCATGTTCTGCTTCTCCTTTAATAGAATTATTATTCGTTTATAGGATATAAATATACAGTGACAAATGCACTTCAAAACTCAAATTTACATACCCACCTCCAGATAAGCATCCATTCCTGCCTTGGTGTCTTGCCAACTGCACCAGCTAACCACGAACTGCTTTCAAAAATAGTGAACTGTCAAACGCAGCGTATGGTGACTCAATCAACTCTTCTTGTTGGCAATTTTGCCACACTACACTTATAACGCTGCATGCTCCGTGTTCTTTAAACACGAGTTAACCCGAAATACTAACTTTGGAATTGGACCAAATAATTGGAACAGGTCATAGGGTTTTTGAGGCGTTATGAGACACATTGGCGGCACAACCCCACCTTAGTGCGAGTTTGTCCTCAATATTGCTTCAGAAGCAAGCGATGGAGATTCCATGTTTACTCCACGATTTATTGTCACGTTCGCTGCTACTACACTTTTGCCTACTTTTGCTTTTGCAGATGGTCTTGGTCCGGCCGACGGATTCACAATCTTTACTATTGAAAGTTACCAAGCAAACAACACCGATTGCACCGGGCGTATTGCCGTTGGCGGCGCGGCGCTATACAACAATTTTGGCGTTGGCTCTGGGCTGACAAATTCCAGCGGTTCTAGAGATGATTTGATTGTTGCCGGAACACTTAGTTGGAACAACGGGCAAAGTTTTAACGGGAATGTACAGGTAGCGGGCTCTTCCAACATGAACAACGTTGGCTTGCCAAACGGAAGTGTTGGGAGCAACGTCACAATTGACTTTGATGATGCCGAAGAAGACTTGCAAGAACTTTCAGATGAACTTTTTTTAGAGCAAGCAAACGGCAGCGTTTCAAACACTTGGGGGCAATTAGCAATGACTGGCAGT
>CAZABE010000036.1:0-5143 GCA_964483425.1 uncultured Isosphaeraceae bacterium
TCATGCTATCCTTCGCATCTATGGCAAGCGAAATAACTATCAGAGAGTTCCAAGAACTCATAAAAAACCGCTATTTTGAGACAGATTCGGCTCGAGGTATTGCCAAAACCTTCCTGTGGCTTTCAGAGGAGTTTGGAGAACTCGCTCACGCTCTTGGAAAATATGAACGTGGGGATGCTGATTTAGAGAATCTGAGCGAAGAATTTGCTGATGTGCTTGCTTGGATGACTACCCTTGCTAATATTACCTCCGTTGATCTTACCGAAGCCGTTTTGCAAAAGTACGTCAAAGAGGGCGGACCTAAGGGAACGAAATGAGTAGGATTGAGTCAATTTTTGCTGATGGCAAGAAGAAATTGATGCCATTTATAGTCGCAGGCGACCCTTCGCTTGAAGATACTGAGCCAGTCTTGATTGCACTTAGCAGCGCAGGTGCTGACATAATAGAAGTTGGAATTCCATTTAGTGACCCAATCGCTGATGGTCCAGTTATTGCGGCAGCAATGCACCGTTCACTTGAAAGAGGCGCAACCCCTGCACATGCAATAGGGATGGTTTCAAGAGTTAGATCTAAAATTACCACTGGGCTTATTGCGATGGTTAGTCATTCGATCGTTCGAAAGAGCGGCTCAACCACATTTATTGCGCGGCTCGCAAAAGCCGGATTCGATGGAATTATTATTCCAGATATTGAAGATTCAGAAGCCGAACTTTTGAGTTCTTATTGTTCCAGTCGTGATTTTTCTTTTTCGATGCTAATTGCTCCAACTACCCCAATTGAGAGAGTCAAAAAATTGGCTTCTCTATCGTCTGGCTTCCTCTATGTCCTTGCTAGAACTGGTCTCACTGGCGAGCAAGAGCAACTTCCCGACTTGCAATCAAGAATTGAAGAAATACGCAAGGTTACAGACCTTCCTCTTGCCGTAGGTTTTGGTATTTCAAATGCTAATCATGTCTCCACCGTTCTCCAATTTGCAGATGCTGCGATTGTTGGCTCCGCCTTGGTTAGACAACTTGAGGACTCAACAAATCCAGCGGAGATTGCTACTAACTTTATGCAAGAAATTTCTCAATAAGTCCTTGCTACCGCGAGAACAATTTTAGATACTACAAGCAAATGGCAGGAGGCCTTAAAACATGGAAGATATGACAATGTCGAAAGCAATGGATGTGCAGAACAACGATTATTGTGACTCGTACGGCTGTAGAACTTTTTCCGGAGATGTAATGCTTTGTTATTTGCAGCCGGAAGTACATCAGTCACTCTTAGAAACAATGCACGGCGGAAAACCCCTTGATCACGCAATAGCAAATAGCGTTGCCGATGCTATGAAGGAGTGGGCAATTGATCATGGTTGTACGCACTATACGCACTGGTTCCAACCATTAACTGGGGCTACTGCTGAAAAGCACGACGGCTTTCTTGAGCCAACGGATACTGGCGCAATTGCTGTCTTCTCGGGAGACATGCTAATCAGAGGTGAGCCAGATGCATCAAGTTTCCCCTCCGGTGGAATTCGTGATACTTGGGAAGCACGTGGTTATACCGCTTGGGATGCTACTAGCCCCGCATTTATAATGCCAAACGAAGAGGGTGGGACCCTCTGTATACCAACTGCTTTTGTTTCATGGACTGGCGAAGCACTTGACAAAAAAACACCCTTGCTTCGCTCAATTGATGTGGTAAATCAACAAGCAAAACGAATTCTTTCCATATTTGGTACCGAAGCAGATCGGGTTATTACTACTCTTGGCCTTGAACAAGAATATTTCCTTGTAGATGAGACGTTTATTGCAAATAGACCAGATCTCCTTTTATGTGGGCGTACTCTTATTGGCACCCCTCCTCCAAAGGGGCACCAACTTGATGACCATTACTTTGGAAAAATACCCGAACGCGTTCTTGCATTTATGGATGACGCAGAGCAACAATTGTATGAACTTGGTATTCCCGTAAAAACTCGGCACAACGAAGTTGCTCCTGGTCAATATGAAATTGCTCCAACGTACGAAAATGCAAATCTTGCGTCTGACCACCAGATGCTTTTAATGGAGATTCTTAAGTCAACAGCACAGCGACATGGTTTAACTTGCTTATTGCATGAAAAGCCATTCGCTGGAGTAAATGGCTCTGGAAAACACAACAACTGGTCAATTGCAACAAATACTGGCAAAAACCTACTAAGCCCAGGCAAAGAACCTCAGTCCAATCTGCAATTTTTAACTCTGCTTTGCGCTGTTATTAGGGCAGTTGACCTCCACAGCGACCTACTTCGTGCTTCGGTTGCCTCTGCTGCAAATGATCATCGCTTAGGAGCAAATGAAGCCCCCCCAGCCATAATTTCTATTTTCATGGGCGATATGCTTAGTGATGTGCTCGATCAAATTGAAAGCAATGAATCGAGGGATGCTAGAGCAGGTGGAACGCTTGATTTAGGTGCTACCACAATGCCGAATCTTGACAGAGACAGCGGAGACAGAAACCGTACTAGCCCATTCGCTTTTACTGGCAATAAGTTTGAGTTCCGTGCTGTTGGCTCGACATCAACTATAGCTTGGCCTAACACAATATTAAACACTATTATTGCTGAGTCGTTTGATTACATAGCAACTCAACTAGAAGGGACTCTTGCAGGAAGTACATCAGAAGAACAAAGAGATACCGCTGTTCGTGCTCTCCTTCAAGATATTCTTCAAAAACATCGAAAAGTTGTATTTGATGGCGATAACTACTCACAAGAATGGCACAAAGAGGCTGCTAGTAGAGGACTTCCAAATCTTAAGACGGCTCCAGATGCGTTCCCTGCTTTCGTGACAGATAAAGCAATGGAATTATTTGAACGCTATAAAGTTTTGACTAAACGCGAACTCATGGCAAGAGAAGAAGTTCTCTTAGAGACATACTCCACAAGAGTAACTATAGAAGCACGAACTCTTTTACAAATGCTTTCCACGCAAGTGCTACCGGCTGCACTTCGCTATCAAGAAGAACTTGCTGGCGTTGTAACTGCTTCAAACTCAGTTTCTGTCGACTGCAGGAGAACTTCGGGGCGCTTAACTGACGTAGGAAAATTCTCTGAAGATCTCCAAAAAACAATAGAATCTTTGTCAACTTCTCTTGAGTTATCTCATGAGAACTCACTTACACATGCTCAATCTATAAGGGATTCTCTACTTCCTGAAATGGCAAACGCTAGATTAATCGCAGATACTTTAGAAACGTTAATACCCGACGATATTTGGCCTTTACCTTCGTATACGGAAATGCTATTTATCCGTTAATAAACAATCCGCGGGGTCGTTTCTCCTAAACAATCCCGCGGGTAGTTTTTGCGGTATCATACGGGGCTCAAAAGAAGGATTTATCCATGACTACGCCAGTTACACACCCTTATGAACTAGCTATCGAAGATGCAGGACCCGCCCGTAAGCGAATTACAATCACGGTACCTGTAGAGACAATTAATACAAAATTACATGACTCGATGGGTGTTCTTAAGAATCAAACTGCGATTCCTGGATTCCGCAAGGGAAAAGTCCCCGCGCATATCCTTGAGAAACGTTTTGGTGATTCGATTCGAACTGAAGCCCGAAATGAAATTGTCTCAGATGCATGGAAAAACGCTCTGAATGAATTTGAGTTGAAACCGCTTGGTGAGCCAGAACCAATCGATGACCCGAGTGAACTTAAGATTGAAGAAGGTAATACGCTTACATTTTCTCTTGAAGTTGAAGTTATGCCGGACTTTGAACTTCCCGCTTTTGACGATATTAATCTTACTCGCCCAGTTATTGACGTTACCGATAAACACGTAGATGAAGAAATCGAACGGCAAAAAATCCGCAATGGAAACCTTGATGATGTAGAAGGTAAAAGCAGCGAAGGCGACTTTCTAATTGGTCCCGCAGTTGTTAATCTTGATGGTAACGAAGAACCGTTTTACAAGACAGAACAAACACGTCTTACTATTCCTGCAAAAGATGGTGGTGGCGAAGTGCTTGGTCTCTATATAGATGACCTTGGCAATATACTAACTGGGGTTTCCGTAGGCGATGAGATTAAAATTTCAACAAACGGACCCGAAGAGCATGAACTCGAAGAAGTCCGCGGTGCAAAAGTCGTTATTACCTTTAATGTGGTACAAGCAGTAGCGATTAGCCCACTTACCGAAGAAGAATTAACTGCGACTTTTGGACTTGAGTCGTGTGATCTGCTTAAAGAGCAAGTACGACTAGCACTAGAACAGCGCCGAGATCAAGATCAAGCTACGGTCCTGCGTCAACAAGCTACAGAAAAAATAGCAGACAAAGTGGAAATGGAATTGCCTGAAAAAACAAGTGCGATGCAAGCCGAACGTGACTTGCAGCGTCTTCGAACTCAACTGCAGTCATCTGGTAGAAAGACAATGGATGAAGTTGAAGCCGAAGTTGCAAAAGTAAGAAGTGGTTCAGCAGAGGAATCAAAGAAACGACTTAAGACATTTTTCATTTTGAACAAACTAGCAGAGCACTTCCATGTATCCGTAAACGAGATGGAAGTTAACGCGCGAGTAGCTGAACTTGCATTGCAAAATGGTAAACGACCAGAAGAAATGCGAAATGCCCTTGCAAAGCAAGGACAACTTCCACAGATTCAAGCAGTTGTACGAGAAGAAAAGGCAGCAGACCAACTAGTCGCTGCATGTACAGTTACTGATATGCCAGTTGAAAAATGGCAAGAACTACAAGAAAGTGGTAGTTCAGAAAAAACCACGAAGAAGAAAACGAACAAGAAATCGGCTTCAAAAAAGAAAACAACTAAGAAAACAACTAAGAAAAAGAAAGCTAATACTCTTAAAGCAGTAGGACGACAGAGACCAGAAGCAAAAGCTGGAGATCTAGATGCGTTTGTTGATAATAATCGCTTACCCAATGAAGTCGATTTCGTTGATCTTGAACAGATAGAGGAAAGGGTATCTAAACACCCGAAACTTAAGGAAAGGTTGGGCGATATTTTAGAACTAGATCAATGAAAATCATTGTCACGGCAAAAGCTAAATCAAAGAAGAAAGAAAAGCAAAAACTCAAAAGATATTTCAAAACTCTGTATCCCGAAGATTATGCTGATGCACTCGTTAGTAAAGATTGCGCAGAATTAGTATGTG
>CAZABE010000037.1:0-2998 GCA_964483425.1 uncultured Isosphaeraceae bacterium
TACCAAAGACCCGTAAAATGCTACACTACGCGGCTCGAAACGGAGTCCAACGATGGCAACTGATACAGCAGACAAAATTGTCCCAAATACTGAATTGACATTCACTATAGTTAAAGCACCAACTCGACCTGCATCTCGCAAGACGATTGAGCGCTTAATGTGGATGCAGCCACAGGCAAAGAAAGACCTTTCTATCCTCCAACGCCATCGAAAGTTGAAAGGCATCAAATACACAATTCGCGCTGGTCGTGTTTGGTTTGATCGCCCAAGAGCAACAAGAACCGTTCGCTGCGAAAAAGGTGCTTCCTTTACATTGAAAATCACTCCCCAAATCGTTAACGATTTGAAGAGTGTTTCAAAGTATCTTGAAGTTTCTTAAAGTAAAAATTATTTTCGTCGTCTGACACCTAAGAAGCCCGCAAGGCCAAGCAACGCAATCGCTCCAGGTGCAGGAATCGGTAGCGGTACTTCACGATATTCCCAACTGGTAAGATCTGCATTTTTACCAAGAATATTAACATACCCAAACGTATCACCATCATCAAATGCGCCAACGCCATCGGTTGTAAATTGTCCAATAAGCACTCGCCCATCTTGTTCAAAGACCTGTGCATCATCAGGAGTAGCAAACCAAGTGCCGTTGTCCGTCCAAATTGCCCCACCATTATCTTCAAAGTCGGTCCAATCGATACCAATATCCATCATCGCATCACCGGTATCATTCAAAAGACCTATGGTCACGAAGCTATCGTACTCAAGTGATGGGAAAAAACTAAATAACGATTCTGAAGGCGTGCCGTACCCGCCGAACTGGTTTTGGTAAAAACTTGTGCTTGACTCGATAATTAAGGGGTTATCACCATCTCCCCAAATTGCATCAACCTGATCACCTGTATCTACGTCAACATACACACGATATGTCGTTCCGATGCCAAACCCACTATCAATGGCGTCGACCGAGATACCTTGCATGTCTGCTGAAACCGAACTTGCAACAATTAATGTGCCGACTGCAATTGTTGAAATTGAAAACGCTTGTTTGTACATTATTAAATCCTCATGTCTGATTGCTTGGTTACTATCCATAATTCTGTACACCACCTATCGAGCAAAGATTTATGTTGACTTAATGAGAATTCAGATTTGCCTAGTTAACTTGGGCAATTTAGATTTGTTGTGCGAGGTATGTATGGCAACATTGCTGCTGAGATTGAAGTTAAGTGAGTAGGAATCGATTCTTTTTCGGACCATTTTAAGTCCTCATAATCACCATTTACATCCAATTGGTTTGTAGAAGGGTGCAATTTGTATATTTGTATATCTGTTTATTAAGTTCCCAAGTTTTCACTACATCATCAAATAGCAGTGCCACCGTAGCCATTTTGCTGGGCTCCAAGCACATTTAATAACGTCCCGTCAAAACATGAAGGATTTTCACTGTACAGTTTCTCCCATCGACGGTTCACTTCATCCATGTCAACTCCTTCTGGAACGAACAATCCCTCTTGCAAATGAATCGTTGAGGGTTTTCTAAGCAGAATTAACCAAATTCAATACCTTGAGCGAGCGGCATTTCGTCGCTCCAGTTGCTCGTACAGGTTTGGCGCCGCATGTACACTTTCCAAGAATCAGAGCCTGACTCTCGACCGCCGCCCGTATCTTTTTCACCGCCAAACGCTCCGCCGATTTCTGCGCCACTTGTACCAATGTTGACATTTGCGATGCCACAATCAGATCCCTCTGGTGATAAAAATCTACCAGCGCTTCGCATCGAATTTGTAAAGATGGCACTACTAAGCCCTTGATCTACGTTGTTGTGCAAGTCAATTGCTTCGTCGAGATCCTTAATAGTAAAGATGTAGAGAATAGGTGCAAACGTTTCTTCCTTAGTTACTTCGGGTTGAGTTCCCACAGGAACTTTTACAATTGTTGGTTCAACAAAGTTCCCTGGTCTATCTGCCCATCGTTCGATGCCTTCAATGCCACCGCAAAGTATTTCGCAACCTTCTTCTTTTGCTTGTACAAGTGCGTTACGCATGTCTTCGACTGCGTACTCGGTTATAAGTGGACCCATCAAAGTGGAATCATCAAGAGGATTGCCGATTTGAACTTGTTCGTATGCCTTAAGCAAACTATTTGTTACTTCGTCAACGACTGATTCATGGCAAAGCAAACGCCTTGTTGAAGTGCATCGCTGACCTGCCGTGCCAACTGCGCCAAAAAGTGTGCCACGAATAACCATGTCTAAGTCAGCGTCATCCATAATTATGATTGCGTTATTTCCTCCAAGTTCTAGCAATGATTTTGCAAGGCGACCACCAACAACTTCACCAACGCGGCGTCCCATTTTGCAGGAACCCGTTGCACTGATGAGTGGAATTCTTCTGTCTGCAAGAAGTGGTTCGCCAACTTCTTCTCGTGAGCCGAAGACCAAACCAAAGACATCGCACGGATCTCCATTTTCGGGAGTGAAGATATCTTGATTACGCATGACTTCGTGTGCAACGTTTGTCATTGCTATCGCAGTAAGCGGTGTTGTACTGCTTGGTTTCCAAATCATCGTGTCACCGCAAACAGCTGCAAGCATTGAGTTCCACGCCCAAACGGCGACGGGAAAATTGAACGCGGAAATAATTCCGATTGTTCCAAGTGGTTGCCATTGTTCCATCATTGCATGGCGTGGTCGTTCAGATGCGATGGTCAAGCCATAAAGCTGACGAGACAGCCCAACTGCAAAGTCGGCGATGTCGATACATTCAACAACTTCGCCAATACCTTCAGCGATGATTTTTCCCGCTTCCATGGCAACAAGTTCGCCAAGTGGTCTCTCATATTCACGAAAAGCGTTACCAATTCTTCGAACAATTTCGCCACGCTTTGGGGCTGGTAACATTCTCCATTCCTTAAAAATTGCATTGGAACGTGCGACTTGGTCGTTGTATTCATCGTTCGTCTGCTTCCTTACTGCAGCAATTGGCTCACCCGTTGCTGGGTTGTA
>CAZABE010000038.1:0-6724 GCA_964483425.1 uncultured Isosphaeraceae bacterium
GACATACAAAGGAGACAATCCAAATATGTACCAAATTGAACACGATGAAATGCAAGAAGCAATTCGTGGTGAAAGAGAAACGATTAATCATGGTGAATTTATGGCACAATCAACAATGATGGCAATTCTTGGAAGAGAAGCCGCCTACACAGGGCAAAAAGTTTCCTACGAAGATGCGCTCAACAGCAGCACTCATCTAGGACCTAAAGAATATGCGTTTGGCCACCTTTCAATCCCTGTAGTTTCAGAGCCTGGTGAAACGAAATTGATTCGTTAACTATTTCCTTTTGCCTGTAATTTTCTCAAACTCGGGTAGAAGACAAGCAGCAACAAGAGACACCCAACTGCTATCCACATGGGCACCGAGAACAAAGCACTGTAATCCATCGTACCGTCAACCATCGCCCACTCTCCAACAACCGCTGTTGCAAACAGACTACCCACAATAATGCCGACGCCGACGATGACTAGATTAAAGAAGTTTTGGGCTGTTGCGCGAACATCTTTGGAGCAATATTCATCAACAACCATGAATGCAACGAAAATGAAACACCCAAAACATAGACCATGGAGTGCTACACCAATAATCACTGGAACGAGGGTTGGGAAATAGGAAAATATTGCCATACGCAACCCGTATGCGATGAGACCCGTAGATAAGAGTGTTTTCTTGCTGAATTTCACAGCAAGAATAGGCATGAATGCAAGTACAACGATTTCACTCATCTGCCCTATCGTCATCAACCCCCCGCCACCAACTCCAAGAACAGTATTAATGCCACTTGCAAACGTATTTGCAGCATCACTTCCAGCACTGTTTTGAATACCTGTGACAAAGTCGCTTGTGTATACAAAATAGAATTGATGAATGATGCTCACCGGAACAGCGATGAGGAATAGGGTGACAAGGGGCTGGACACTGATTTCCCGTAGCGTTTCTAGCCATGCAAAACGATCTGTTTGATTCTTCGTTGGAGGAGTGTGCGGTAAAGTTAAACAGAATAAACTCATAATCACACCAAGTGCTGCGCTAATTGTAAATGCAATTGCCCGTCCGGCATTCTGGGCTGCTGTAATTTCTTCAACAGAAACATCAGATGGTGTTGACCAAATTCGTAAATATTGTCCTACTGCGATGCCTGCAACAATCCAACCAACAGTTCCCCATAACCTCACCTTTCCAAAGTCCCTATCCCGATTTGGAAGATGATGGAACGCAAGAGAATTTGTTAACGCAATTGTTGGAGCGTACACGAATCCGTATACACCTGAGAGAATTGCGAATGGAACAAAGGTTTCTGTCGTACCTAGCATGTAAACAAGTACTGCACCAATTAGATGACTAATACTCAATAACTTTTCAGTAGACATAACCCTGTCTGCGAGTTGACCTGCGATGAATGGTCCAAAAATGGCACCAATCGCACCTGCTGAAAGACAAAGACCCGTTTCTGTTAATGAGAACTCTCTATATCCAAGCAAGAATGGATAAAGAATTGGCAACCATGCACCCCAAATTGCGAATTGCAAAAACATCATGATCGAAAGTCGAGGTAATACTAGTTTTGGTTTGTTCATCTCTTTATTGTAATCACAGACCTATCAATTTGTGCCTCTTACTTGCGTCGATTAAACTTGCGTTTTCGCTTTCCACCCTTACTTTTTGATTTTCTGTCGGAGTATTTTGGTCTTGAAGAAGTATTTTTCACAATTGAAATCGCTAACTTTTCGCCAGCAACTTTCGTGTTTTTTAAATCATTAAAAATCTCTTTAGGCATTCCAAACGGCAGTTCAACAAAACTAAAACGGTCATGTAACTCTATGCGTCCTATCTCTTTATCTGACAAACCAGCGACGTTTGATATCGCGCCGACAATATTCGCTGGTTTGACTCCATGCGCTTTCCCAACCGATATATGAAATCGTTCCATTCCTTGTGTGACTGGGTCACTATTTTTTTTCGGGATCTTGCGATCTCTGCCTTGGGGTTTCTCGCGGCGTGAAGTACAATCAAATCTTGGAGAATCTTCTTTTTTCAACACTAGTGGAGAATCGCCTTGCGCCATATTTGCGAGTGCAACCGCTATCTCAACTGGTGGTACATCATGTTCGATGGAATACGATTCGACAATTTCAGCAAAGAACGCATTGTCTTCACCATTTGAGAGTGTGTCAGTAATTTTTTGTTTAAATTTTTCTACACGCACTTCGTTGACCAAAGAGTGACTTGGCAAATCCATCCGTTCAATTTTTTGTCTTGTTGCCTTTTCAATCGAACGAAGCATTCGCTTTTCACGTGGAGAGATAAACAAAATTGCATCACCCTCTCGACCTGCACGAGCCGTTCGACCAATACGGTGTACATACGTTTCAGTGTCATAAGGGACATCGTAATTTATAACATGACTTATACGTGGAACATCAAGACCCCGTGCCGCAACATCAGTTGCAATTAAAATATCAAGTTTGCCCTCTTTCAGTTTATTTACTGTCACCTCGCGTAAGTTTTGCGGCATATCACCATTTAACGCTTGTGCCGCAAAACCTCGTGCCTCAAGTCGGTCTGCTAATTGAGTCGTCATGATTTTTGTTCTTGCAAAAACAAGAATCCCATCAGTCTCTTCAACTTCAAGGATACGAGTTAGCGCATCCAGTTTATGCATACCGCTCACCATCCAATATCTCTGGCGAACTGTATCTACTGTCTCGCTCTTTTCTTTAATTTTTATGAGGACAGGATCATGTAAGTATTTCTTAGCAATTTTCGCTATTTGTTTTGGCATCGTTGCTGAAAACAACGCTGTTTGGTGTTTTGTTGGGATTTGTTCTAATACCCACTCAACATCATCAATGAAACCCATTCGCAACATTTCGTCCGCTTCGTCAAGCACCAAGCACTGCAGGTTGTCAAGATTTATACTCCCCTTTCGCATGTGATCCATAACACGTCCGGGAGTTCCCACAATGACATGAACTCCTCTGTCGAGGGCTCTAAATTGCACTCTGTACTCCTGCCCACCATAAATTGGAACTACATGAAAACCCCTTAGTTTTCCAGCGTACTTTTGAAATGCTTCTGATACCTGAATTGCAAGTTCTCGCGTTGGTGCGAGTATCAATATTTGTGGGCTTCGTTGTTTAATGTTCAATCGAGAAAGCAACGGCAACGCAAATGCGGCTGTCTTGCCAGAACCGGTTTGGGCTTGGCCAAGAATGTCGCGGCCTTCAAGAAGTGGTGGAATTGATTCTGATTGTATTGGGGAAGGTGATTCGTAGCCGAGCTCTGCTACCGTGTTAAGTAACTTAGAATTCAACCCGAATGATTCGAACGGAGATTTTGGTATTTCTTCTGTTGACATAATTAAAAGGCGAATCGATTATTCTACCAGAATCCCTACTGCGAAACCCAACTTAAACCGCCTTTTATGTGCTCCAAAAACTCTTTCTCAGCAAAACTTGATTTTGTATGACCTCGACCTGTGTAAAAAGAACGACCCTTACCTATTTCACTGCACCAGGCAAGCGGATGCCCGTGCACAGTCAATAACACTGTTGCCACTTTTGGAACACGGTCATAGACATACCATTCATCAGTGCAAACCCATTGTTTTGTTAAGTGGTTCGTAGAAGTATGTTTGTTGTGAACCACTTCGAGGATTGCTTCTGAAACTGGTGGATGTGAAACAAACCATGCTCCGAGCAAGGTTTCGCCATACCAAGGCCAGTCGTATTCTGTGTCTGCTGCGGAATGAATGCCAACGAACCCCCCTCCCGATTCAACAAATTCGCGCAAGCACTGTTGTTCTTGTTCATTCAAAATGTTTCCCGTGGTGTTTAGAAAAACAACAACATCATAATTTTTATTGCAAAGTCCCGAACTATCTTCAGTAGCAATTACTTCAAAATCCAAATCATTTGCAATAGCAGAAATTGCTTTAACACCTGTTTCAATTGAGTCATGTCTGAAGCCAGCGGTTTCAGAAATAATCAAGATGGTCTTTGATGATACACAACCCGAAAGAAGTAAAAATAGAATTAAACCTCGCACCATGACTGTGATTCCTGACTTCGTAAAACAGCATAAATAAACTGCATACTTGCAAGGCCTTCTTGTTCGTCGATTATATCAACGGTTTTGCCTTGTATTTTGTCAGCGCAATCACGATACAAGTTCGCAAACGCTTCAACAAAGCCCGCGGGATGACCAGAAGGTGCTCGGTTATTAATACAGTGAGAAATAGTTTCAGTGTTGTCTTTTGCTGTATATTTCAACTCATCACAACTATCGTGAAACCAAGTAAGCGATCCCTTGTCACCCCAAACACGAATGGAAACGCTGTTTCGCTCTCCTGTGCAAACTTGCGAACAAACAAGGTCGCCAACAACACCACCTTCCATTTTGAGTTGCACACATGCATGGTCATCAACTTTTCTTCCTTTGACTATCGAATGTACATCTCCTCGGACTTGTTCGATAGCAAGCCCAGTTGTGAACCGTACAAGTTGTTCGGCATGGCTGCCAATGTCTCCAAGTGCGCCCGTACCACTCTTCCGAGGGTCGGTTCGCCACGATGCTTGTTTTTGCCCGTCAAGTTCAATTGGTTCTGCAAGCCAACCTTGACGGTAATCGACACTCACCGCTCGTACCTTACCAATTTCTCCAGAAGCAATTCGCTGCTTCATTTGCCGAACCATCGGATAGCCAGTGTAAGTGTACGTCATTGCAAAAACACAATTTGAACTTGCAACAGTTTTTGCAAGTGCAACTGCTTCTTTAAGTGTTCGTGTCATAGGTTTGTCGAGGATGACGTGATAGCCCGCCTGTAGTGCCTCTGTAGCAATCTCGGCGTGGGACTCATTTGGTGTCACAATGACAACGCATTCTATATTCTTTTTTTCATTTTCAAAAAGTTCTTCCCAAGTTGCATAGCCTCGGATACCAAGTTCATCTGCGCTTTGCATTGCTCGATCTGCATCAGATGAGAGAGCGCCAGCAACTAATTGAAAGCGGTCATCTAGGCGTATCGCCATGCGGTGTATTTCACCTATGAAGCCGCCAATCCCACCACCAACCATCGCTGTTTGAATTTTTGTCATGATTGCTCCGAAAATGCAGCGTCAAATGCACCCCCAGAAGGAGCAATCACATCCATTAAATGAAGATAGTCAAGTGATTCCATCGCGCCTTGCCTGCGATCCATGCCTTCATCTTCCCATTCAACTGAGAGTGGACCGTCATACCCAATTCGATTTAGTGAACGGATGATGTCATCGAAGTCGACATCGCCTCTGCCGACACTTCGAAATTCCCAACCACGGTCGGGATGTCCGAATGGTAAATGTGATCCCAAAATACCTCTTTCACCGTTTGCCCTAACTGCAACATCTTTTGCGTGGACATGAAAAATGTGATCTGGAAAGGTATCTATAAATGTTGCTGGGTCAATCCCTTGCCAAAGTAAATGACTCGGATCAAAGTTAAAACCAAACGCTGGGTGGAAATCAATTGCTTCAAGTGTGCGCTTGGCTGTTGCGATGTCGTATGCAATTTCTGCTGGATGCACTTCGAGAGCGAACTTCATTTCGTTCTTCTCAAATTCGTCTAAGATGGGTAACCACCTAGTGCGAAAATCAGTAAACCCATCATCTATCACACTTCCGGGGGTGGGCGGAAAAAAATAAAACTTTCCCCAGATGGATGAACCGGTAAAACCATTAACAACTGGAACACCAAACTTCGCTGCCGCCCTTGCTGTTTGTTTCATTTCTTCAGCGGCTCTTTGTCGAACGCCCTCAGGGTCACCATCGCCCCAGACTGCCTCTGGCAAAATTGATTTGTGTCTCTCATCAATCTCGTCGCAGACGGCTTGACCCACAAGGTGATTTGAGATTGCAAAGCAGTCAAGATTATGCCCCCGAAGTTGTTCCCATTTTGCCTCTAACTGATCTGCCGAAGCATGAACGTCAAAATGATCCCCCCAACAGGCAAGTTCGAGCCCGTCATATCCACAATCTGCAATGAATGAAGCCACTTCATCAAGCGTTAAGTCTGCCCATTGCCCAGTAAACATCGTTATTGGTCGAGTCATAGGGACATCGTACCAATGCGACTATCACTTTGGGGAAAAATAGATTTGGCAAATGCGACTGTCACTATTGTGGCTATCAATCAAGCGGGGTAATGGTAATGTTGCGGAAGGAGACGATGTCCCCATGATCTTGCAATGCGATATGTCCAGATTTCGCAAGCCCATACGGTGGCATATCTTTGAACTTGCTTGCGGCAACTCGTGCATGCCAATCATCAGACCACAGTTCGTACTCGAGCAATTTGGTTCCATTCAGCCAGTGCTCTACATGGGCACCGTCCACAACTAACTTGACATGGTTCCACTCGCCCACGGGGTTCGTCACGTCCTTGCATGGTGCGTGCAATGCGTAATTTGAGCCAGCACTTGTCTCAGGTCGCATCGCATCTTGATGTGCAACGTTATCAAGAACCTGCATTTCTGGACCACCTAGCCACACGTAATCATGCTCTTCGCTAACACGGAAGAAAATGCCACTATTACCACCCTCTGAGATTTTCCAATCGAGTTCTAAAATGAAGTCGTCATATTGTTGATTCGTAATGACGTCACCGCCACCCTTTAGATGCGTAAGTACACCATCATCCGACATTCGCCATCCATCTGGAAGGGTTTCTTTTTTGAAACCGCGCCAA
>CAZABE010000039.1:0-6470 GCA_964483425.1 uncultured Isosphaeraceae bacterium
CTGCAATGAACAAATCAAAAGAACGCGGCTTTTCCTCAACAACTTCTTCTATAACTTTTGAACTACCGTCACTCATGCATTAAAACTGCTGCCGCATCCGCAGGTGTTCGTCGCATTTGGATTGTCAAAGACAAATCCCCTCCCCATTACTTCGTCTTTGAAATCAACTGTGGTTCCGTTTAGATAAAGATAACTCTTTGGGTCACAAATCACTTTCAAGTCAAGATGTGAGTCGTCAATATCAAAAGAGTACTCCCATTGTTCATCCCCCTCTTTTTTGGTCTCAGTTAGATCCAAGATGTAACTAAATCCAGAACAGCCACCACCCTTCACACCAACGCGAAGATGCGTTTGTTCTCGATTTAACTCTTGTTGAGTCATGATGTTGCTGATTTCTCGTGCAGCTGTTTCTGTGATAATTACTGACATAACTGGATATCTCCTAAGTACTGTTCCAAAATCACATTATACCTGACTTCCCAAATGACGACACTTTGGAAGCCAGCAATACCATCCTTAACCAACTCGCTAAGGGGACACCCATTAAATTATCACAGAATGATAATTTTGATGAATGTCACCACAACAAGGACGTTCCCAGAGCAAAAAGTAGTCTGACCCCATTTATACTGTGCCATCAATGGAAGTAGTAACTAAATCTGATGACTTAATCCCCTTTCGGGGGTGCGCGTTTGTGCCAACGATGGGTGCATTGCACGATGGACATCTTTCGTTGATTCGGGAAGCAAAAAACTCAGGTAAACCAGTGGTTGTTAGCATTTTTGTGAATCCAGAACAATTTGCTCCAGAAGAGGACTTAGATAAATACCCCCGCAACCTAGAACAAGATTGTGAGTTTGCAAAAAGCGTTGGTGCGGATATTGTTTTTGCTCCATCAGTTGAAACGATGTATCCCGCTACTCCAGAAAACATCTGCCTTCCAATGGCGGCCACAGAACCCAAACTTGAAGATGCTTGCAGGCCGACACATTTTCGAGGTGTCTGTGTTGCGGTTGCCAGATTGTTTGACCTAGTGCAACCAGATGTTACTGTGTTTGGTCTCAAGGACTACCAACAATATCTCGTCATAAAACAACTTATCGAACAAGAGAGGTCGCGCTGGAAAAACCTTAAGATAATTGGTGCCGAAATAATCCGTGACTCTGATGGGCTTGCGATGAGTAGCCGAAATGCATATCTAACAACCGACCAACGTGCACAAGCGCTCGGTATCCACAAAGCAATTCGTTGTACAAACGAGAAAGCCATGATGGATGTACTCGTCGACCACGGTCTCGATGTGGAATACGCAAGCATACGTGATAGTGAGACCCTCCTTTCACCAATCGAGGGTAAACCAACTCGTTCACTAATTGCAGCTCGATTGGGCTACATTCGTCTTATTGACAACGCGAAGGTGCAACTATGACACGCGTTCTATTATTTGGTGGTTCGTTTGATCCACCGCATAACTCTCACTTGCAATTACCGCGCGAAGTGATGGCTCACCTTAAATTTGACAGAGTTCTTTATGTTCCAGTATTTCAATCACCTTTGAAGGAACAACCCCCGACTCCATGGGAACATCGGTTGGCAATGCTTGAACTTGCGCTTGACGATTGCCCTTGGGCTACGATTTCAACTTTAGAAATTGATCGTGGTGGTACGAGTTATACGATAGATACAATCGAATCATTGCAAAACGAATATGAAGAGTTACGTCTACTAATTGGCAGCGACCAGTGGATACATTTTAAAAAATGGTTTCGGTGGCAAGACATCCTAAGACAAGCAAATCCAGTTGTTATCCCAAGAGAAGGTTACGAGGTTGAGCACGAAAGGGTTTTGCAAATCGGAATGCAATTAGGTGCTTCTAGTGATATCAGAGCATTAATACGAAATGGTAAATCAATCAGTGAGTTGGTTCCAACCAAGGTTGAAACATACATTACAGAGAACGGGTTGTACCTGTAACATACGTTGTCCATGACAGGTATTTCAAAAGTTGGTTTTGTTTCACTTGGATGCCCCAAAAACTTGGTGGACAGTGAGCAAATGCTCGCTACATTGGTTAACGCTGGTTACGAACTCGTCGAAGATCACAATGAAGCAGACGCTATTGTGATTAACACGTGCGGATTTGTTGAGTCGGCAAAGGAAGAGTCGGTGGAAGTTATCAACGAAGCGGCCGCATTGAAAGAAACTGCGAATGTAAAACGTGTAATTGCTGCTGGCTGCTTAGTGCAACGGCAACGTGCAAAATTACTTGAGTTATGTCCTGGGATTGATGCGATGATTGGCGTGTTTGACAGAAACCACATTGTTGATGCTATGCAAGAGAGTCCAGAAAAAGAGAAAACACCACAATGGATTGAAGCAAATGCAGTCCTTGCAGCAAAATCCCGAGGTATAACCAACTCCACTGGTTACTTTGAAGATGATTCAAACAGAGTGCAGTTAACTCCAAGACATTGGTCTTACCTTAGGATTAGCGAAGGATGTAACCAAAACTGTTCGTTCTGTACAATTCCATCCATCCGAGGAAAAATGCGCTCTAAACCAATTGACACAATTGTCAAAGAAGCAAAAAAATTGCTCACTTCAGGGGTATTTGAACTGAATTTAATTGGACAAGACACAACTAGTTATGGCGATGACATTGGATACACTCCCGGACTTGTTGGTTTGCTCACAGCAATCAACGATGCGGTTGGCCAATCGGGTAATGGAGGTTGGATTCGGTTGATGTATGCTTATCCGAATAATTTTACGGACAAGATGATGGAAGTAATGGCTTCATTGCAACATGTTGTCCCATACCTTGACCTTCCACTACAACACGCAAGTGACTCGATACTAACTTCGATGCGAAGAAACGTATCTGCAAGGGAACAATCAGACCTAATTGACAAAATTCGAAAGAACATTTCGGGAGTTGCTATTCGCACGACGTTCATCACAGGATTTCCTGGAGAAACCGAAAATGATCACAAAGAACTTCTCGATTTTATTCTAGAAAACAAATTTGAAGCAATGGGTGTATTTCAATATTCAAAAGAAGAAGGTACTGTTGCTGGAACAATGGAAAACGATGTTAAGCTTCAGGTCTCCGAAGAAATCAAACAACTTCGTGAAGAAGAATTAATGTTAACCCAGCAAGAAATTGCGTTTGCTAGTGCTCAAGAACTAGCAAGTAAAAACGAACAGCGTGACTTACTAATTGATTCTTACCTCAAAGAAACCGGCGAAGGTAAATTACATTTATATCAGTGCAGAACAAAACATCAAGCACCTGATGTAGATGCTTGCACTATTCTTATGTCAGAAGAACAGCAAACAATCGGCTCCGTCGTTCGCTGTACGATTACCGACTCTGATGGATACGACCTTATTGCACGTCCGACGGGTGAATTAGAAAAGGTTGTATCGCTCCCAGTGCGGTAAACTGTACTGTTCAACCCCTATGCCTATCCGCAACTTTTCCATCATCGCCCACATTGACCACGGCAAGAGTACTCTTGCTGATCGTTTATTACAAGCAACTCAAGCGGTTACAAAACGCGAATCCAAAGAACAGATGCTCGACTCGATGGATTTAGAGCGCGAACGTGGAATAACAATAAAGGCATCAGCAGTTACCGTGCACCACAAGCTCAACGGTGAGGACTTTCAACTCAACTTTATTGACACTCCCGGACACGTGGATTTCACGTACGAGGTCTCGCGCGCACTTACAGCGTGTGAGGGTGCACTTCTTGTTGTTGATTCATCTCAAGGTGTAGAAGCACAAACTGTTGCCAATGCGTACTTAGCAATAGAGAATGATTTGGAACTTATTCCAGTTGTAAACAAAATAGACCTACCATCAGCAGACCCTGAAAAAGTTGCGATGGAAATCGAACAAATCCTCGGGTTACCTGCTGAGGATTGCATTTACTGTTCAGCAAAGACGGGAGAAGGCATTTCGGAATTACTTGACTCAATTTGCGAGAAACTTCCAGCACCAAAACCAGCAGTAATGGAACAAACAAGAGGACTTATTTTTGATTCTCACTACGATGATTATCGAGGGGTCATCGTTTACTTCCGAGTGTTTGACGGTCAACTTACCAAAGGTGACAAAATTCGCATGATGGGAACGGAGCGAAACTTCACTATTACTGAACTTGGAAGATACACCCCGCACCCTACACCCGCACAATCTATTGGAACTTCCGAAGTGGGGTACATGGTGGCTGCTATTAAGACACTTCAAGATGTTAGGGTTGGGGACACAATCACAATTGAGTCAGACCCAGCAAACGAAGCGCTGCCGGGATATGAAGAACCAAAGCAGATGGTGTTTTGTGACTTTTATCCTGCCTCAAGTGAGTCCGGCAGTAAAAAGACGGAGTTTGAAACCCTGCGTGAAGCGGTAGAAAAACTTCGACTTAATGATTCAAGTTTCACATTTGAAGCCCAACATAGTGAGGCACTTGGTTTTGGTTTTAGGTGTGGTTTCCTTGGTTTACTACATATGGAAATTGTGCAGGAGCGCCTTGAACGTGAGGGTGGGGCAGAAATTGTTCAGACAGCGCCCACGGTGAATTACCAAATTGAAATGACGGACGGAACAGTGCTTGACATCCACAACCCAGCCGACCTGCCCGATTCATCACAGATAAAGAATATTTGTGAACCCATTGTCAAAGTAGAAATCATTTGCCCAGATGAGTCAATCGGTGATTTGATGCGTTTGTGCGAAGGACGTCGAGGAATTTTTAAGGGGCAGCGTTTTATTTCTGTTGGAAGGCAACTGTTGGATTATGAATTACCGCTTGCTGAAATTATTTATGATTTTTACGACAAACTAAAATCAATTACCCATGGATACGGGACTATGGATTATGAAATCACTGAATACCGAGCTGATAATCTTGTAAAGGTTTCCATTCTTGTAAACGGAAATCCCGTTGAGGCTTTGAGTGTGATTTGTCACAGAGAAAAAGCTGAAACACGAACGCGGGCTGTTTTATTAAAACTGCGCCGACAAATTGACCGTCATCAATTTGAAATTGCTCTACAGGCAGCAATTGGTGGGAAAATCATCGCTCGTGAAACGGTGAAGGGCTTCCGAAAAAATGTTACTGCAAAATGTTATGGTGGTGATGTAACTCGAAAAAGAAAACTGTTAGAAAAACAAAAGAAGGGGAAGCAACGTATGAAGGCAATTGGTAACGTCCATATTCCTCAGTCAGCATTCCTGTCAATTTTAGAACAAGGTGATTAACCCATGAAAACTTCACTCTCACACATTCTCATTGGCTCTCTTCTTTTCACTGGAGTTGTCACGACTTCTCTGATTAGCCAAGATGATACTGGTTCTCTTGGACCAACAGATACATTGACGCTCTCTGGAAAAGAGGGAGACCTTGTTATCAAAAACTCCGACAAGCACATTTCTTGGGGAGATGAAAAAACTAGTACTGCATGGTCGATTGGGTTCATGGAGACAGGCAAAGCACTCTCTCAACTCATGCAGGCAGACCATTTCAAAGAAGACAGGCAAGATTTAGATGCTGAACTTCGCGAAGGAATGACTGAAACACGGCTAGCTCTTGACGCTGTTTCGCAAGAAGCACAGAATATTGAACCAGACGATCCAAACGCTGGAAAAATACGTCAACAGTGGCAACAATTGTACGACGAATTCCAACACCTCCAAAAACTTGGTGCAGATGCTCGCGGTGCATTAATGGCAAAACAGATGCAAGAGTCGTATGATGAAATCGTAGAGTCGGTGAACGTTGTTTCAGAGCGCATGAACATTGACATGGTGCTTCGCTTTATACCACCAGACAGTGAGTTTATTCAGGATAAACCTGATGCAACGATTATGCAGATTCGACTTCGTACCGCTCTTCGACTCCCAGAGGGAATCGATATTACTGATGAGGTCCTTGCTGAACTTGGACTTGACGGGTAATCGCGCTACGGAATTGCTCCGTTACTACTTGTTTAACTTCTGACATACTTGGGCACTTGCTCCCAAGTATTTCTCGCATCGATGTCACCTTGCGTCCTGTTAAACCACAAGGAACAATGAAATCGAAATGTTCCATGTTTGGATTTACGTTTAGTGCAAAACCGTGCATCGACACCCACCTTGAAACACGTACTCCCATTGCGCATATTTTTGCGTCGCCAACCCAAACACCTGTTGCACACTCATCATGGCAAGCTTCTATGTCGTACTGTGCCAGTGAACCGATAACGATGGATTCTAGAAAGCGCATGTAGCCGTGAAGTCGCAACGACAGCGCGTTCAAGTCGAAAATTGGATACCCAACAAGTTGACCCCCTCCGTGATAAGTAATGTCTCCACCGCGATTCGTTGCACAAACCTGTATCCCCGCTTCCTGTAACTGTTGCTCAGTAGCGAGAAGGTGGTCGCTAGCAGAAGGGCGTTTGCTCACGGTTATTACAGGTGG
>CAZABE010000040.1:0-3896 GCA_964483425.1 uncultured Isosphaeraceae bacterium
ACACCAACCGGCAAAGATGGAAGGTGCAACCTCTCTCACGTTATGGGTGTTGCGGACAGCATCTCAGAAACGCTTGATTCATTTACTGTACCGCCTGTCGTTGTGGTGAAATCAACAGTTCCAGTTGGGACAACACACAAAGTCGCTGAACGACTTCACGGCGAATTTTCGATTGCAAATTGTCCAGAGTTTTTACGAGAAGGCAATGCAATTGATGACTTCATGCACCCTGACCGTGTTGTTTGCGGTGTTGAAGACGATAGAGCAAGAGAAACCCTTAAAAAAGTTTATGCTCCATTTGTAAGCGATGGACACCCAATATTTTTCTTTGATATTCACTCCTCTGAGATGGTGAAATATGCTTCAAATGCAATGCTTGCTTGCAAAATTAGTTTCATAAACGAAATTGCATCACTCTGTGAACGAAATGGTGCAAATATCGAACGCGTTAGAACTGGGATGTGCTCCGATAGCCGAATTGGAAACCAATTCTTTAAACCGGGAATTGGCTATGGTGGCTCTTGTTTCCCAAAAGACACCTTAGCAGTTATGGAAATGGGTGATGATGCTGATGCACCCTGCCTTGTTAACACTGCTGTACACAATCTCAACCAACGACAACGAAGATGGTTTGCAGATCGAATCCTAAAACACTTTGGCAACAACTTAACTGGCAAAAAGGTTACACTTTGGGGTCTTGCTTTCAAACCAAATACCGACGACGTCAGAGACGCGCCCTCAATCGATATCGCAAAAACCCTCATCCAAGCGGGTGCTGAAGTTACAGGATTTGATCCTGAAGCCCATGAAACCTACAACGAAGAGGTTCCTGAAGTTCAAATCTCAAAGGATATGTACGAGGCAGCAGAACAAGCGGACGCCTTGGTGATATGTACGGAATGGTCTGAGTTTAGTTCACCCGACTTTACTCGCCTAAAATCCGCACTAAGAGAGCCAGTCGTATTCGACGGGCGTAACTTATATAGACGCTCCGAGATGGCTGATCAAGGGTTCAACTATTACTCAGTTGGAAGACCAACCGTAGAACTAGCAACTGTCTAAACCAAGACTCGACGGCGGGAAATGTTTGTGTTGGAAGACGAACCGTAGAACTAGCAACTGTCTAAACCCCCCTGACATTCCATTAACGCATTTTTACCCCCTTTCAAAGTGCCGAAATTGGTTCTTCTGTGTATCCTTTCTATATAAAGGAAAACGATTTATGGCTAAAGCAATTGCAGACCCCGAAGAAATTAGGCGTTTCGCCCACGACCTTAAACGATTCAACGATGATTTAACGCACCAACTCCAAGTTATGCGATCAAGGATGTCAAATCTTTCCCAGAGTTGGCGCGACCAAGAACAACGTAAATTTGAGGAAGAGTTCGATTTCACTATCAAGGCAATGGATCGCTTCACTAAATCATCCGCAGAACAAATACCGTTTCTACTACGCAAGGCACAACGCATCGAGGAATATCTCGAGCAACGGTAACGCATGTCTCAAGCAGCAAACGTACGATCATTAGAATCCCTCAAGGAATTTCGCTCCGCTCTTATCAAGTTTATTGACGAAGCAAAACGCGCAATCTCAACTGCTGATGGGGAGGTTTCCAACACTCAAATCTGGCTATCTTCAACCCAGCCAATGCACTGGATTCAACTTGAACGAAGATCAACAGAATTACTGGCACAAGCAAAGAGCGAACTTTTTCGAGCGACCATCTCACAACCCGACAACCCTCGTGGCCCTACCGATCAGGTCAGACAAGTAAAAAGGCGCGAATCAGAAATCAAACAAGCACAAGAAAAATTACAACAAACAAAGCGATGGTCAAGGAAATTTGAAAGGGAAATTAACGAGTACCGTGGTGCGATTAACCCACTTTTATCATCACTTGAAGGGAGTTTGAACAAAGCGGTTTTTATAATTAATAAGTCAATCCAATCACTTGAAGCATATTTAGCAACTTCATTGCAAGCACCTGACCAACCAATTGAAGAAATCACAGACAAACCATCTATCGCAAGAAGTGGCGAAGATATAAAGGATACACAACCAGATGAGCATGCAGACAGCGGCCTCACAACTGATGAAGACAACTAAAACGCTTAATTATCACTGGAGCACTGCTAGCGAACATTGGGATGATCCCGTAAGTAGGCGAATTGAGGAAAAACACATCCAACCTCTTCTTGAAATGGTTCATTCAGCGATTGGCGCTATGGAAACAATGAGCGAAGCAATAAATAGGGCAAAGCAAGAATGTTCTTGAGTGCGATACAATTACTTTGAATTGCACTAAGTACAAAACACTATGACTTCATCCATCATTACCCATCAAAAAGAGCAAATTGCTTCAATACGCAAGTTGATACACAGCACTTATGCAGCACATCAAGAACTTTATGACAAGTGTACAAAGCAAAGAGAACTTGCGGAAAAACTTCGTGATGAATCCCTTATCGAGTGCAAATCAGATGCAATAGCAAAACGAGAACATGTTCGCCTTAGTAAGGACTCCTCCCTTGAAAATCTAGTTGAACGAAGGGAATTAGAGCCAGCCCATTTGAAAGAGCGCCACGAACAACGAATTACTGAAATCAATATAAACGCGAAGGACCTTAAAGAGGAAACCGAAACACGCCTAAATGAAGCAACTTGGCTTGCGGAGTCAGTTTACGATGGCGCAATTGCAAAAATTCGCGAAGAAGCAAATGATGCACACGATGCTCTTCTGGAAACAAAAGAAGAACTTGATACCCTTTGCGAAGAAGCTCCTAAGATTCTTTCTAAGTTAAGACAGTCTACTAGCACTGAATCAACCGAAGAAATCGGCGCAATAGATAAACCAATGTTAGAATATGTAGAAGGTGCAAAAAAAGCACTTAATGAAATACAAGATGACAAATGGGCGGGATGGTTCATTGGCTTAAAACCACTTTATATTGTCATTTTCGTTACGGCGGTCTCTATTTTTGTTGGAGGTGCTTATAGCGATTGGACACCTTCTCTCCCACTTTACGCAATCCCAGTTATTACTTTTTTTACTGTAATTGCCGCCCTTATCATTACATATATTTCTGGCAAAAATTCGGTAAGAAAACGAATCGCTCAATTTTCAAAGCACATTCGCCAAGCTCAACTTGCTTTTGAAAAATATCAAGACAACATTGAAACCACCATGCAGGAAAAAACATCTGGTGTTCAAATAAATAGAGATAAAGAAATTGCAATCGCAGAGGAAAAATATTTACCTCGCCTCTCTGAAATAAAACGACTTCATCAAAAAGATCTTGAAAAAGAAAAAGAGCGTTTCCAGAAAGTTGAATCAAAACTTTCTTCAAAAATCAAAGACGATGCAAAAACAACAGAACAGCAATTTACTGACTCGATGGATGACATTGATTCAAATGAAACCTCTTCGAATACACAAATTGAGAACCGCTTAATAGAGACGCTGGCAAAAATCGATCAAACTGAAATTGAAACGATAGAACAATTAAAAAACGACTGGGACAAAATGTTCGTCGCATTTCAATCTGATGTATCTGGACAAAATGCAGCCAAAGAACTAGACCACCCAGATTGGACTTCAAACTGGCAAAATTGGAAACCAAACACCGAACCAAGCAAGCAAATACCTGTTGGTGATTTCAAGGTAGACCTTGAGACAATCGCAGATAAATTACCGCCAAATGATATTTTTGCCATTCATGGCGATTCTCAACTTTCATTACCACTTGCAGCCACTCTTCCAGATGAAACATCTATGCTCATCTCTACTTCAAAGAAGCACAGGAACAAAGGTGTTTCATTTCTACAGAATGCAATGTTAAGAGTGATGACTGCCCTTCCTCCTGGTAAGGCACATTTCACACTTATAGATCCTGTT
>CAZABE010000041.1:0-3658 GCA_964483425.1 uncultured Isosphaeraceae bacterium
CCTGTTATGTAAAACTCTTATTGCAAAAGAAAACCCCTGCTAATGAGGGGTTTACGTTGCTGAGTCAAAACTTTATAGCGAATCAAGCATCTCCTGGAGTTGGTCGACATCGTTAGCATCGTACGCTTTTTTAGCAGCATCAAGAAGATGAACGCGTCCGGCAATCGTCTCCTTCTGCACAGAAGATAGATGGTCTTGCTCTGATAGCCACTCAAGCAATTCTTGAGGATTGATGAAACTAACAAAAGGCTCTTGTTCCTTCATTGTTAGTGTGCCTATATAGAAACCCGGCTCAACGCCAACCAATTCCGCGTCTGTTGCCTCTAGGTAAGCAACGTTTGGGAGGGCGGCATTCCAAAGTTCTGGCGCAAAGGGATGCCCAATCTCTGTAAATACCTTTCTAAACAGGGCTGATACTTCTGTTTCAACAAGAACGTCGATCTCGGCCCAGTCTGTAAGAACCACACGGTCGTAAAGGTCAAGCGCTGCCCTGACTTTGACCTTATAAATACCTGGCTCGAGTTGAAGTTCCAACGAGTCCCCATTCTCATCGAGCTCATTGAACTTGTTGTCACTTGTTTTTAGAAGTTGCCATTCATAAGACACGGGCTGTATATTTCCGACTGCCTCCACCGAAAAACTTTGTTCACCGTCTAGGTTGGCCTCGATGACAAAACCCTCACGCAGCGAGTCAGATGTTTCGTATGCATCTTTCACAAAGTCCGTAAAATCCACAATAATCGTTATATCATCGAAATACTTACTGTAGGTGGGAAGAATCGACAACTCGGTTCCCTTTACAGAAATCGTGAACTGAAGCATTTCATCCACGTCTCCCATGAACTCCGAACTAAACCGCACACGCACATCCCCAACTTTTGAAAAAGTAGTGGTTGCTTCCCATTGATCAGCACCGTGGATTTCTCCCCCATCAAGACGGATCCATAGCGGTGTACCTAACTGAGCTGCTGACGTCTCCCTAAAGGTTACCAAGTCCCCCGGCATCACAATTTGAGGATTCATTTCAATGTTATCCTCAACCTCAAGCCAACTACCGGAAATACGAGGTGTAGATATTTCACTCGGGGGCAATACGCTCCCGCTGAATTCAAAAACTCTCCCTTTCCAAACCCAATGCATGATCAAGCTAACCGTGAGATAGAAGATGAAAACACAAAGTACCCCGCAAGCAAGTTTAATTATTCTCGACGACTTGAAACCTAAAATAAGACAGATAAGCCCCGTAACTGCGATAAGAGGGCAAAGGCATATCAACATTTCGAAAATCTGAATTGAGAAAAAGAACAACTTTACAAAAACAAGAACACTTGAGATAGCTAATAAGATTACTAGCAACTTCTTATCTGGAATTTTAAGATCAAAATTTTCGCCATCGAAGTGAGCCTCTCCTAATGCAGAGTCCCAAGTTATTCCGGGAGGTTTTTCTGCACTTTGCTCGCCTTCTACTTTTTGACGTTTTTCAACGACATGTTTCACTACTGTTCTGACTGCAGATTCGCTTGCGGGGATACTCTTTTGCTCGCCGTTCGAATGAAAGTGAATCTTTGGTTTAGCAACTTTTCGAATGAGCCAAATCGCAAGAGGGATGCCAATCGCAAGACCAATAATTGCGAGATATTGTTCTGTTGACAGGGCTTTGTTCGCCTTCCAGTAGTAAAACAACGGGATGCCCAGAAGAACCGAAGGACAGTAGATAATTAAAAAGACAACTTTCCATTTATGTTTAGCAATTTTGTCCCCTAACATAAAAAAGTCGTGTGAGCTCTTATACGATAACAAGTAGACAAGAAACAAAACTCCAGTAATGAAGGAAACCGCCTGAGCAAGGGTGATCCAATAGTTAGGCACATTGCCGAACATCTCACCCGACACAGGATACCCATCTCCAAGTGCCAACTCCAAGATATACAAAGATGGCCAGATGACGATGCACAAGACGAGAAAAACGCAGAGCGTTTTACGCGAGAGGCAAGCCGAAACAAAGTTGCCAAAGTTAAGATCCATCTTCGCCTGCGTGCCCCAAGCATTTCCGGAAGGTTTTGCTGTAACTTTTTCACCGTCCAAATAGGACTGAATATCTTCACGCAACGCAACGACGGACTGGTATCTGTGGTCACGATTCTTCTCAAGCGACTTCCTTGAGATCTTCTCGATATCACCTCGCAAATGTTTGCCGAAAGAAGATAGTGAAGTAGGCTCTTCCTCACTGAGAATCCGAACTGCTTCATGTATTGCAACTTTTCTAATGTTGTAAGGGGGGCGTCCAGCCAGAAGTTCGTACAAAGTAACTCCTAGGGCATACACATCACTTCGCGCATCTATGTCGCTCGGATCCGCTTCGCATTGCTCGGGACTCATGTATTGCAGCGTCCCAATAAGTTGACCAACATCTGTCTGGAGTGTTGTGACAGCCATATCACTGTCCGTAGACCGAGCGACACCGAAGTCAATGATCTTCGGCTGACCATTTGCGTCAACCAAGACATTGCTTGGCTTCAGGTCCCGGTGAATAATCCCCTTGAGGTGCCCATGCTGTACTGCATCGCACACTTTCGTGAAAATGGCAAGCCGCTCTCGTGTGCCAAGCCCTTTGTCAGTTGCATATTCCGTAAGTGTCTTGGCACTTGAGACGTATTCCATCACAAAGTAGGGCAGGCCATCGTGACCATCATCATGAATACCTGCTTCATATACTTGTACAACATTCGGATGCTGCAATCTTGCAAGTGTTTGTGATTCAAGCTCAAATCGACGTAGTGCGGATCGAGAAGTGATTCCTCGCTTCATTATTTTGAGTGCCACACGCCTTCGCGGTTTTTCCTGCATTGCTTCGTAGACCGTACCCATCCCACCGCTACCAACAAAACGTTTAATCGTGCACGTGCCGATCTTAGTACCAATTAGCGAATCACTCATGGGACCAGAAGGTGGAGTTGGCACGACCTCCTTAGGCTCCAAGGTTGGGTCATCAGGTGATGGGATGTTGTCATTGTCTTCAGTCACAATGTTAATCCTACCAAATCAAAAGAGAGCCACTGCTATCTAAAGCTCTTTTAGCTAACAGTTCTTTCTTGCAAGTAAATTGACCCACTTAAAATCAATGCGCTCTTCTATCCATATCTCTAGAAGTTCCAACTCAGACTGAAGTGACATTATTTCATTGACTTCGTCTATGCTGAAGTATGAAAAGTGTCTGCCACCATCGGGGGTACTACTTTTGCTTTCTTTTAACGATACGTAAATTACTCCATTACTTTTTAATGCATTAACTAATATATTCAAAGTAGAAACGAAATTCTCCTTTTTCACATGAAGCAGTGATGCGCAGGCCCAAACGCCATCAAATTCATTGCTAAAGGTCACATCGTCAAATTTCATCTGGACTGCGTCTTGGCCCATTAAGTTGCCTGCACATTTAACCATTTCTTCTGATGCATCAATAGCAACTACTTCAAAACCTTGACTTAGAAAATATTGGGCATCTCGACCTGAGCCACATCCAGCATCTAGTATCTTCCCATCACATGGCAGAAGGCTCGTAAACTTTGGATATATATTGGACATATCAATATCAACCGTCCTGCTTACAAATGCATCAGCGTTCTCGTTGTAATACTGAATAGTTGAGTCTTGTCGA
>CAZABE010000042.1:0-3821 GCA_964483425.1 uncultured Isosphaeraceae bacterium
ATAAACAAGTACATTTTTCATATATTGATAATTCTTCCGTAACAAAATCTCTCTCAGAACAATATAAATCTATCCTCTATTCGCCCAAATGCAAGGACGGTTTCACAAACTTATTGGTTTATTAGGCAGAAAAACGGGTATTTTTTACATTTTCATCATTTTGCGCACCCTTTACAATGCAAACATGCCAATCTACGAATTTGAAGGAATCAGGCCTGTTATAGATCCAACCGCGTTTGTACACCAAACTGCTGTTCTAATAGGTGATGTAATCGTTGGACCGAATTGCTTTGTTGGACCTTGCGCCGTGATGCGTGGTGATATCGGCCGCTTAATCCTTGAGCAAGGTTGCAACCTTCAAGATACCTGTGTCGTACATAGTTTTCCTGGAGATGACACAATTGTGAAGGAGAACGGTCACATTGGACATGGAGCAGTACTGCACGGATGCACAATTAAGAAAAATGCATTGGTCGGAATGAACGCTGTTGTTATGGACAAAGCTGTCATTGGTGAAAATAGTTTTGTTGCAGCAATGTCGTTTGTAAAAGCAGGTACTCAAATTCCAGACAACGTAGTTGTTGCTGGTTGTCCTGCGAAAGTTATCAAAGAACTCAGTGAGCAAGAAATATCTTGGAAGGTTAATGGTACGAGTACATATCAATATCTTGCAGATAGACACAATGCAACGAGTAAAGAGTGCGAGCCACTTTTGGAAGTGGAACCAAATAGAATGCGAGTACCACAAACAGACCATGTTTCTAAAAAAGAATTTGATGGTTAATCACGTTCAAACAAAGTCGCAAGACCCTGCCCTACACCAACACATAATGTAGCGATACCCCTTGATGCGTTTGACCGTTGCATTTCGTGTAGCAACGTAACAGCGATTCGCGCTCCGCTGCACCCAAGAGGGTGTCCCATTGCAATTGCACCGCCGTTTACATTAACTTTACTCTCGTCAAGCTCTAAACCCTTAATGCAGGCAAGTGATTGTGCAGCAAATGCTTCATTCAATTCAAATATATCGATGTCACCAACTTGTAAGTGAACACGATTGAGCAATTTGCTAACAGCATGAATTGGACCGATGCCCATGATTGCTGGATCAACCCCCACCGAAGAAGAACTGCCAACAAAACCTAGAATGTTGAGTCCAAGTTCGCGCGCTTTTGATTCTTCAACAAGTACTAGTGCCGCAGCACCATCGTTGATTCCGCTGCTGTTTCCAGCAGTCACAGAAGCATCATCTTCTTTGGAGAAGCATGGCTTCAGCGTGCTTAGTTTTTCAAGTGTTACCTCTGGTCTAGGATGTTCGTCGGTGTCTACGACAACTGGGTCACCTTTACGCTGGGGAACTTGAACTGGAATTATTTCGTCCTTCCACTTTCCAGAATCAAAAGCGGCTTTCCATTTCTGTTGGCTATTCCAAGCAAAAGCGTCTTGTTCTTCACGCGAAATGGACCATTGCTTTGCAACATGTTCCGCAGTTTCGCCCATGCCATACGGGTGGTGCATCTTTGCAAGTTTTGGATTTGTAAATCTCCAACCAATTGTAGAGTCGTAAATTTCGCAGTTGCGATCAAACGCTGACTTTCCTTTTGCCATCACAAAAGGTGCGCGGCTCATCGATTCGACTCCTCCCGCAACCATAACATCACCGCACCCCGACTCAATCATTCTTGCAGCAATATTGATTGCCTCTAAACCAGAAGCGCAAAGACGGTTAATTGTTGCGCCAGCGACCGTCACAGGAAGACCTGCAAGTAGAGAAGCCATTCGTGCAACATTACGGCTGTCTTCACCAGCTTGATTTGTTGCACCAAGATACACATCATCGATTGTATTTGCATCAATACCCGATTTTTCAACCGCCCCCTTGATTGCAATTGCTGCAAGGTCATCCGATCTTATTGAACTAAGGCCACCACCGTAACGACCTATTGGGGTACGCACAGCGGATACGATTGCAACTCGTTTACTCATGTCGACATTGTACCTAAGGTTTTAGTTCAAAGAAACAGTTCCAAAAGGAGGTGCAGAAAATCGGTTGTCAGATACTGTTTCATTGAGTCCTTTTAGTAGGTTTTGAACATTCTCTAACCCAATTTGCTCAAGCCATTGAATCGGTCCAATTGGAAAATTCATGCCCAATTTCATTGCGGTATCAATGTCATTGCCGCTTGCAATTTCTTCAGTCATTGCCCACATCCCTTCATTAATGATTGAACTAAGAACCCTAGCAAAGATATATTTTTCAAGCATAGAACCCGAAATACAGGTTGCTTCTAAACAAAAGGCGTTGACTGCGGTAGAAAGTTCATCAGATAATTCAAGTTTTTCTTGTTCAATGAGAATTGCAGGAACTCGGTTGTCCTTGTCGTCGTGTGCGTATGCACCACATCCTGTTTTGCGACCAAGATTGCCTCGGGCAATGAGCGACTCTTGTTTTTTGCTTGGGGCTAGACGGTTTGGTCTGCCGAGTCGTTCCCAAATACTTCTCGTTGAACTTACGCTGACATCTTGTCCAATCATGTCCATTAGCAAAAAAGGACCAATTTTAAATTCGCCAAGTGACTGGAGGGTTTCGTCGACCATATCCACAGGTGCAATGTTATCTTCAACAATTCGCCACGACTCTAAGTAATAAGGTTTTGCGACTCTGTTCACAATAAATCCCGGAGTGTCAGAAACAAGAACGACGGTTTTATTCCACGCTTCAGCTAGTAATGTAGCGCGTTGAATTGCATCTTTAGAAGTATCTTTTCCGCGAACAACTTCAACTAGTTGCATCGCAGGAGCAGGATTAAAAAAATGCATACCTACGACTCTGTCAGAAAATTTTGATTCAGCACCAAGTTTACTTACCGAAAGAGAAGAAGTATTTGTTGCAATGATTGCATCATGCGCGGTATTACCTATTGATTGTATTACTTTAATTTTTGTATCGAAGTCCTCGACTACGGACTCAATTATTAAATCACAATCTTTCAAATCGTTCATCGATGTTGTAGTGGTGATTTGTTGAGAGCATTCTCCTGCTTGGTCTAGCGTAATTCTCCCTTTGTCTACCAAACGTGCAAGTCGGTTTTGGATATTTTTAGATGCTTGTTTTACAAGCGAGTCCTCGATATCAAAAAGAATGACAGACCAACCAGCGGACGCAATTACTTGGGCTATGCCGGTTCCCATTGTTCCAGCACCGACTATGCCAATTGGATTACTTGCTTTTGAAGACATGGGTATTACATCATACGAAAAAATATAAACATAGTTTCAAATTGTTTTATTCTCCGTTACTCCATTTCTTTATAGTTTCAACGTCCTCAGGTAGCAGTTTTGCCTCTGGATGCAATGGAGTATAAAACCAAAGTGGCATTTCCCCTTCTTCTACTTCTTCGCCACATTCTTTGCGTTTGTGATTTTTTTGTTTGGTGTTGTAGTTTTTCCATTCTGAAAAGTTCAGTTCTTCCCTACCTATGTGAACATCCCGAGCTATAAGCCAAGATGCAGGAGCAACATAAGAGTACCATTGCCAAACGGTTTCATTTGAGTGGCAGTCGTAGCAAGACCTTTGAAGTATTGCCATGACATCCGTTGGCGCTTCAATTTCACCGGTGACTTCTGGGTTATCTCTATTTACAGGAATAAATTGAATAACCACGAAAAAGTCGATTACGAAAAACAAAACCCAAGTTCGTTTTTTCCAATTCCTCATACAAGGGACTTTACCATAACTAAGCAAGGGTTGGATTCATCCCACAGTGTTGGGAAGACCTCTAACGGTGAAAACCCCATTGCAAGATAGAACTTTCGGGTCC
>CAZABE010000043.1:0-10117 GCA_964483425.1 uncultured Isosphaeraceae bacterium
CCCATTCGGAGATTCTTAGATCACTGCCTGTTTACCGGCTCCCTAAGACTTATCGCAAGTTACTACGTCCTTCATCGCCTCTCAACGCCAAGACATCCACCATATGCCCTTAACGACCTGGTCATGCCGACCCGACTTCGACTTCAAAAAAGTCTAATCAAATCAACGTGCCATGACTAGATTTGCAAGGGTTCTAGTCAGTCCAATTCTCATTGGATGGTCAAACGATTCATATAACAAATATTTTCAGATCGCTCTCAAAATTGCTCAAGTAAAGTCACACACAAAAGTGTGCTTCTTTAATTAAAAAATTCGGTGAATGCAGTTTCCCGCTCTTGTTAAGACAACATCATCCGGGGATGGTTGACCTTGTCCAGTTCTAATTGAATAGATAACAAGAATGGTTTTTTGCATTTACTACTATCATGAACTTGTCAAAGAGCATGCAGACAAAAGCCCGCTTCGCCAATTGGCATTCCAAATAGGCGAGCCGAGGATTTTACCCTATCCACACCATACGTCAACCCCACAATAAAGGGGGTTTTTAATGTTTTTTACCAACTACGTAAAAAATATCTGCGAGTTCCAACAACATCTAAATCGAATTGGTTACGTCATGGCTCCACCACCACCACTACCCTTAGGATCGTCTGGGGGTGAATCGTCAAATGGATCTTGTGGATCGGATGGTTTGTCTTGTGGCTCTGGGTCCCCCTGAGAGTCGCCTTGATCCCTAACCTGTTGGCGTAACAGGTGTAACTCCGATCTTTGAGACTCAATCGAGGGATACATTGTTCGTAATTCACCAGAAACAATATGCTGCAATAGAACAATATCTCCACTCACATCTTCAAGAATATCAAGGACAAACCAATCAACATCGGTCTCTTCCTCATTAAGTTGCCCGATGCGTTGCCCAACTTGCACAATGAAATTATCTTGAGACCAGTTTCCATCACTAAACTCAAATAGTTCGACTGAAATATAACCGCTGTCAAGAGCGTCTGGGTTGCGGCTCTCTCCAGATTTTTTAGCGTTGAGGATGAACCACTGCATTGGTTCTTGTACTTCGATTTCTGGTGACCATTCGCTAACTAATGACGGAACCGTTACCTTCTCTGCTAAATGTTTTTGCTCTGGGTACAAACTTGGTTTGTGACCAAAAAATGGATTCGCCAACTGCACGCTCATCCTATACCTATAAGTACTCCCAGCCAATACAGACATGTCGTGTCCCCATACTCTGACCTCGCCTTCCATAATAACTTCTTCAACATTCGGTTGCTCTTCGTCTAGCGCTGCTATTTCTTCCTCAGCCTCACTACGCTTTCTTAAGTATGACTGCATCTTTTCTTTCGCGCTATCAAGTTGTCTTCGCAAACGATCAAGTTTAGTTTCCCCTTTTCCACCGCTAGATCCACCACCCATCGGACCACCGCCTCCACCCATCGAATTACCGTCGCCCCTACCGCTTCCCTCATCTTGAATTCGTTGATTTATTTTGTCAATGAGTTCCTGCTGTTTAACGATTTTCTTATCAACTTGTGAAAGTTTTTTTTGTAACAACCCCTTCTCTGTCATTTCTCTTACAGAGTCATCCCAAGTTGCAGGATCTAGGTCGTCTTTTGAAGGAGAGTTATTTTTGCAAAGGTAAAAAGCTGGTCTTGTAATCTGGTCTTGCATCCCACTTCGCAAGTCGTGAATAATTCTTTCTTTCTCAGTCGAGTCTATGGTTCCACCCTCTACCCGATCACGATAAACAAGATGCCCAGGAAGAACTGAGATGAGTTTTGCGTCAGACCAAATACCATTGTTCAGTTCTTGACGTTCGATTTGAATATCAAAAATATCCGCTCCACCGTCATACCATCTATCTGGAATCGGTTCAAGATTTTCAGTTGAAGATCTAAATGATGTAACTGCAGCATCGATATCGAACAAAGCATCTATTTGAATCCACGAAGTATCATGAGGTGGTCCATCAATTAAGTCGGATAATTCTTCTACACGTTCGATTTCCGATTCAAGAATTGTGCCGTACCACTGTCGTGGGCGAACATCTGTAGGTGAGGCAATCGTTGGCTCAGAATACATTACAAGTTCAGCCAAAACATCCTGACTCATATCTACGTTGGAAGTCATATCGATAGTAGGAAAGACGACTCGGTCATTAGGTGAAATCGTTTGTTGTTGCTTTTGGTTAAAGTCATCACTTAATGATGTTGGCGCTTGAATATCAACTGGAGACGGAGCATCATCCCTAATTTTTGGTTCCATCGATCTTGCAACATCGAGTAGTTCCTCATCAAGTGTGGAAGCAGACACAACTCTTTTACCAACGTTGACTTCAATATCCGAACCAAATGCACCCCAAGCGAACCAACACAATAATAGAATTGCTATTACCAACACTGCGTACTCAAGGTACTCTTCCCATATTTTAGTGGAGTTGTTTTTCATATCTGTGCTGTCCAATCTGAGTTAAGGCAATCTACTATTTAATCTCGATTCCTAATGTCTTCTTTACTGAGTCAGGCATAAATTCAGTTGTCCATGATCGTAGCCATGCTGACTCAAACACTACGGTCATCTGTGATACAGAACTAGAACCATAATCGAATCCATAATCAAGGGCAATAAATTTATCTGCTGGGCGTATATCCAAATCAACAACCGTTAAAAAGTTATGCGAAGCAAATCCATCTAGAATTACAGGAATTCTTTCCGAGTTCACAATCATCGACACGCGAATTTGAATCAAATCATAGAGTGCATTACTATTTCTTTGAGTGTGAGTAAGAACTGCGCCAGTATCACCACTATTCGGAATTCCTCCAGTTGGCGGACTGTTCGGAGTTGATGGGGAACCAGAACCGCTTCCACCACCATCATTACTGCCACCGCTTGTTAATGGACCACCTCTTCCCGGTCCTCTTCCACGATCCTTTTTAGGTGGATCTGAGGGAAAATTAGGAGAACCCTTTCCTTTGTCACCCGTTGGGACTTCAGGGCTTGCGATTGGCAATCCAATTACTTCAATAGACAAAACTCTTTTGATTAATGATGTCAGTTCTGTCTGGCGGTCGTTTATTTCAGCAATTGCGTCGACAATGTCTGCAACAGCCCAATATCTCCATTGCCAAACAAACAATTCTCCAACACTTGGAATAACCGACAAAGAGAACACTGGGATGTTCAATATTGACTCTTCAAAATAAACACTCATGTCTTGTGCTTGAGTTCTCAAGATTGAGAGGCGAATTTTTGAAAGGTGTTTTTCCAAACTCTCTCTTTGTTCAGCGGTGAGATTAGCATCTTGTTTTGTGCTCAAGTGAGAATCCATAAAACGAACTCTTTCTTCTTCAAGTTGTGAAACAAGTTCTGCACGCTCTGGCGGGGATCCCGCGTTCACCAAGGTTAAAAGTCCTTTGTATTTCTTCACTAATTGTCTATAGAAGAGTTGTGGAATTGTTTCCATCTGCGATTGAGTTGGGGATGGAAATAACTCGCCTGCAAAGAGTACTTGGAAATCACTTCTGTTAAGTGCCTTTGCAAGGTCTAGCACTTCCTTGGCTTGCCCACTGATTTCACCAGTAACAGATTTGTATTTGTCAATCAAAGATTGATTAATAACTACTTCTATTGTCTCGCCCCTCCCTGGCAATGTTACTTCTGAGTTCTGTAACTTTTCAATTTTTGAAAAGTAACCACCACGTTTCTTGAGGGTCTCTTTTACGTTTTCTTCGAATCCGCTTGCAATGTGAGGAAGGCCAATTATAGCGGCAATACTCACAACAATGAGAATGACTAACACTAAGTTTGACTTGCACCAAGATACAATTTTTTGGGTGTCTAAATCTATTCCCTTTTTCTTCTTGCTCATTGTCGGCCTCCATTATCAGCATTCTTTTCACCGACATGTGGTTGAGGAAATATTTCAACTTCAAACGTAATCGTTGCTCGGTACCATTCAACACCTTCGGGGTGTAATTGAGGGTCAGTGTGTTGAGGTAGTGGAGCAAGTTCATCAAGTGTCTCGTCTGTTACTTGTTTGAATGGAACAGTTGCTCCCTCTGCTGGTGTATTTGGTGTTCTAGGTGTTCCACCACCCTGTTGACCATCACCTCGACTTCCACCGCCACTTCCACCGCGAAGTCCACCCCCGCGACTTCCACCACCACTACCTCCACGAAGGCCACCGCCGCGACTTCCACCTCCACTTCCACTTCCTCCACGTATGCCGCCGCCGCGACTTCCACCTCCACTTCCTCCACGAAGACCTCCTCCTTGGTTTTGGCCACTTTGCGAGCCACCTGAAGAGGTAAGGGTTTCATTAAATTCGGAGCCAGTTAACGTCTCAAGAATTGATGGGTTACAACTGATCGAGTTAGCAACAATTCGGTAAGGCACCCCTGCTCTATCACCTTCTGGATTCTCGTTATCGGTAAGCCATTTTGCAACGGTGCTAGTCAAATAATTAACAGGGTCTGCATGGCTCAACTGAACTTCTAGTTTTACCGCGATTTTATTAGGCGAAGTTTGAGGAATAAGTTCCCCGCTAAGTTCATGTAGTTGCACAATTGGACGTTGCTTAGCGTCTGGGTATGCTTTTAGGAAATCAGCCAAAGTCATTGTACGATTTGCAGGTCCTGCAGATGCAAGAGCTTCAGCAGAATCGTTTACTACATAAGGCCAAACATCCCTGTAATCGAAAAGGTTAATTAGTTGAGCTGCTTCAGAACCTATTTTTCCTTCTTTCTCAGCATTCCTAAAACTTGTGACTAACTTGTCAGCGTCACCTTCGACCGATCTTGCTCGTTGATAACCAACATCAGACCTATCCAATTTCTTCTCTTGTAAAAATGGACCAAGAATTGAAAGAGCACTTCCCAGCACAATTATGCAAGCAGCAGCAACAAACCATTTTGTTTTATTGTGCCACATCTGTTCGCGGAGAATTGCTGTGGGAACAAGGTTGATGTTTATTTGACCGTGACCGATTCCTTGAAGTGCAAGTCCGTACGCAGTCGCCATATTCACGCAGTTCTCTGCGAATGATGCCGCTTCACGTCCACCAACATCAATCCTTTTAAATTCATCAAGCCGAGTTACGTTTACTTGAAGTTGCTGTCCAATGAATTTCCTAAGACCAGGAATCTTAAAGGTAGAACCAATTCCAATCATCTCAGTCAACTCACCCATGGACGCTGCATAACTCATCGAACGTTGTAATTCTTGGAGTAAATCAGAGAACACTGGCCGCATCGCTTGCATTATTTGTTTCGCATACTTGCTGCTTGCTGATTCGATTTTTAATCGCTCAGCTTTAGCGTACGAAATTTTAAATGCCTTAGCAATTGCCTCGGTAAAATGCGTTCCGCCAAGTGGAAATGTTCTTATCCAACATCTATCACCGTTTGCAATTATCACGTCTGTTGCTTGCGTACCAATATCTATAAACACTAATGGTGAAGTTGATCCCTTTAATTGCATGTCAAAGTGCATTGAATTAAAGAGAGCAACTGGGCTTAATGTTAAGGTTTCAGGGCTTAACCCAACCTCCCCGTAAACATCTAATTTTTCATTTACGCGCTCTCGAGTAATAGCGAAGATCCCTACTTCAAGTTCAGGGGCATCGTCTTCCCGAAATTCTTCATAATCCCATTCAACATCTTCTATTGGAAATGGAATCTGTTGAACTGCTTCAAATTTAACAATATCTGGAAGAGCTTTGGGTTCTACTGGAGGAAGTTTTGCAAACCGTGCAAATGCTAAATGTCCGGGTACAGAAATAACAAGTTGCTCACCCTCCAAATTCTTTTCACTTATAAATTGTCCGAGACTTAATCTTGTAACTTCTGCAATATCAATATCGGGTGTAGAAAGAACTTTGCGGTGAGGGATGACGGAGAAATCAGTGACTCTTGCACTGTCACCATCACGCTCAAGGCGGATTGCCTTGATTGCAAATTGTCCTATTTCGATACCCCAAGCAGCTGAGGGATGTGCCATTTTTGATGTGTTCCTTAGTTCCTAGATATGAATAATCGCCGAGAGCCGACGATTGGTTACGATGATACACGATGACTCGACTTTATACCTCGCCTTTACCACCCAAAATGATACGCATTGGCTTCCATTCTTGCTGCAATTATGGAATCAATATCCCACAATCGATATGGGGGTAGACCCTTAGTTATAGGGGTTTTTATCTGTACTTTTGAGGGCTTTCCTTGGTGGATTGTCCCACTGGAAATTCTTTTTCTGCATAGTACGTACATCGTGTACGATAGCAATATGGCGAAAAACCCATCAAATGATAATCTCGATCAAGAAATAATTGATGCTATTGGAGATGGCAGTTTTGCTGATATGCTTGATGAAACTACGAAAAAACGTGGTTCAACGCGTTCAACACGTTCGGGAGTGGTTGCTGCTATTCATGGCAAAAATGTCCTAGTCGAGTTCGGACCAAGAGAACAAGGATGTTGCCCAAAGGCACACTTCGAAGAATTGCCGCAAGTTGGGGAATCACTTGACTTTATAGTCGAAAGAGTTGATAACGACGGTATGCTTGTTCTCTCCCGCAAGGGTGTCGTTCAAAAGGCGACATGGGACTCTCTTGAGAACGGTCAAGTAATACAGGCACTTTGCGTTGGGTCAAACAAGGGTGGTTTAGATATGGAAGTTGCTGGTCACAAAGCATTTATGCCCGCTGGACAAGCTGCATTGCATCATGTTCCAGACCTTGATGTACTAATTGGCGAAAAAATGGCTTGTGAGGTAATTGAACTTGACAGAAGGGCTAACCGAATCGTTTTGAGCCGCAAAAGAGTTCTCCAAGAAGAACGAGAAGCAGCAAAAGATGAAATGCTCAAAACCCTGCAAGTCGGCGATACATATGATGCAACAATTACTTCGGTTAAACAGTACGGCGCTTTCGCTGATATTGGCGGTTTAGAAGGTTTAATTCATAAGTCAGAAATGACTTGGGAACGCGACATAGATCCATCAAAATTTGTAAAGGTTGGTGACGTTGTCAAAATTCAAATACTTGATATTGACCTTTCCAATGAACAACCAAAATTAGCATTTGGAATGAAACAACTTATTGAAGATCCATTTGTTTCTACGATTGCCGCTATCGAAGTTGGTGAAATGGTTTCAGGAACTATTACACGCTTGACTGATTTTGGCGCATTTGTTGACCTTGGTTCTAACACCGAAGGACTCATCCATATTTCAGAACTTTCTGACCATCGCATCAAATCACCAAAAGATATCGTCAAAGAACAACAGGTTGTAACAATAAAAGTATTATCTGTTGACGCAGCAACAAGACGAATTAGTTTGTCCCTAAAACAAGCAGTAGGCAACATTGAAGGTGAAGACGCTCCTATTCGAGAAGAAGACAAGTCGATGAAAAAATTACGTGAAAAATTTGGAAACGGTCCCTTAAAGGGCGGCATCGGTTAATGAAAAATAAACCAACAATCGGCATAACTATGGGAGACCCTTCTGGTATCGGTCCTCAAATTGTTGCAAAAGCCCTGCAAAACACTGCGTTAAATGACAAAGCGCGCTTCGTTATTTACGGATCAAATGAATCACTCACACTTATTGCAGATAGATGTAAACTTCAGGTGAGATGGGATAGAGTTGATGCAAATTCACCACGTGCATTGGAACAAATAAACTCAAACGTAATCGTGCTTGACGATGGTGAAGATGGTTTACCATTGTTAAGTAGTAAGCCATCTCAACTTGGCGGAATAGTTTCAAAACGGTGGGTAGAAAGCGCAATTCATGATGCACTACTTCCAAAAAATAATCCTCGGAATCTCGATGCTGTAGTAACTGCACCTATTTGCAAAGAAAGTTGGTTTCTAGCGGGGTATAAGTGGCCGGGACATACTGAACTTTTTTCTTCAAGAACAAATGCCAAGCGACACGCAATGATGTTTATCTCTGAAAAACTCAAAGTAGTGTTAACCACTTGCCACGTTCCTCTTATGGACATTCGCAACGTGCTAACGATTGGCAAAATTTACGATTCAATTGACTTAGCCAGTGAAGGTTGTAAACAACTTGGCATCAAAAAACCAAAAATTGCTATAACTGGACTTAATCCACACGCTGGAGAAAATGGTCTTCTAGGAGATGAAGAGCGAAGGTTAATTTGTCCAGCAATCAAAATGGCAAGTAATAATGGTATTCAGGCATCAGGACCATTCCCCGCTGATACGATTTTTTCCAATTCTGATTCATTTGATGTAGTCGTTGCCATGTACCACGACCAAGGATTGTTGCCAATCAAATTGCTTTCCCCTCAAAGTTCCGTGAACTGGACTCTAGGCTTACCAATAATCCGCACAAGCCCTGACCATGGAACAGCATTCGACATCGCAGCAACAAACCATGCAAATCCAAACTCACTTCTTCGCGCTATTGATTTAGCGTATACACTTTCAACTTCAAATCGAATGTTAAAATCACAACTATGACAACGACAATGTACTCTATGGAAGAATTGGTTTCACTTTGCAAACGTAGAGGATTTATATTTCCCGCTAGTGAAATCTATGGTGGCATCAATGGGTTTTGGGACTATGGTCCTCTTGGTACCGAACTAAAAAATAACTTACGTGATGCTTGGTGGCACGATATGGTGCATTGCCCACCAATCGGACCAGATGGTGAACAACTAAGTATTGTTGGAATTGATTCATCCATTATCCAAAATCCAAAAGTGTGGGAAGCATCAGGACACGTTGGCGGATTCAACGACCCAATGGTTGATTGTAAAGAAACAAAGTCACGGTATCGCGCTGATCATCTACTTGTAGTTGCAAACTCAAATTGTGAAGGTCGAATGTACGCCTTCATCGAAGGTGACGAGGACTCAGAAGAAAGAGCAAGGAAATTACTTGCTAAATATGAAAAAGTTGACACCCTTGATACTGGTTATGAAACAAAACTCTTAACTGATTTACCAACTGAAACCTTTGAACGAATCGTCGGACCTGACACAAAAGAAGTTGGGACGCTGACTGAGCCCCGCCAATTTAGTTTGATGTTTGATACAACTGTTGGTGCAACAGGCGGTGATGATAACAAAGCATACTTACGACCAGAAACTGCCCAAGGAATTTTCCTTAACTTTACGAATGTCGTTGATACGATGCGAGTTAAGGTACCATTTGGAATTGCTCAAATCGGAAAAGCATTTAGAAACGAAGTCACACCACGGAATTTCATTTTTAGAAGTCGTGAATTTGAACAAATGGAAATCGAATGGTTTTGTCACGAAAACGAAACACAAAAGTGGTATGAATTTTGGTGCGAATACCGCAAAGAGTGGTGGCAAAAGATTGGTCTTACAACAAACAACTTACAAATGCGGCAGCACGACTCTGATGAACTTGCTCACTATGCTAAAGAGGGTTGTGGTACCTTTGATATCGAATATAAATTCCCATTTACAGATCCTGGATTCGGTGAACTTGAAGGTGTTGCGCACAGAGGAATTTATGACTTATCTAGGCACACTGAATTTAGCGGCAAGAAAATCAATTACTTCGACCAAGAAAAGAATGAACGGTATACGCCACATGTTATTGAACCATCAGCTGGTCTTAGCCGTGGAACACTTGCTCTTCTTTGTGAAGCATACACACCGGACGACCGTCCTTCCAAAGTATTCATGAAGTTCAACCCAAGAATTGCTCCAATCAAAGCAGCAGTATTCCCGCTCGTGAATAAAAATGGGATGCCAGAAATTGCAACGAAACTCCACGAAGAAATGCGCAAAAAACATGTTGTGCAGTACGACGCGAAGCAATCTATCGGCAAGCGTTACGCAAGAATGGATGAAGCGGGAACACCCTTCTGTTTTGTTGTTGATGGTGACACGCTTGAAGACAACACGATAACCGTTCGCGACCGCGACACCGTCAGTCAAGAACGAATCAACATCGACCAAGCGGTTGCGTATCTAGACGACAAACTGAATTGAGCGACGGGTCTTGAAGTGAAATAAAAGACGTACGGTGATTGTTTTCACTTTCCCATTTGTTTGATTTTTTTGAAACACAAAAGCAAAATTAATCCACATGCG
>CAZABE010000044.1:0-51322 GCA_964483425.1 uncultured Isosphaeraceae bacterium
GTTTATTGATTACCCAGAAGAACTTTCTGGCGGTCGTTATAGGCAGCGGTTTTGGAAACTCGCAGCGCACGACGAGGATGAGGGTAGTGAAGACATAGAAATTGACGTAACAACAATTGACCCAGACGACCCGCTTCTCCCAACTTTTAAGAGCATGCAGTCGTGGGACGCAACAATGGCACAGTCAATTGTCGACGCAAAGCCATCAGGGGATCACAAGGTCTTATTGTTGGTTGGACAGTTTCATGTTGAATATGATGGTGGAATTGTTCAAGAACTAAGAAAAAGAATGCCAAATGCAAACGTTCTTGTTGTTTCAGTCCAAAGAGAAGTACCAGAAGAGGACTGGCAATCAAGCCCGCCCATTTCAGATGTTATGGTTGTTGAGAGAGCCGAAAATTAATCGGTACTACACCTGACTAATCGATCGTTGATTGCTTGCCAATCTTGGTTGATTGGCGGTCTTTCAATCAAAATTTTGTTGCCCAGTAGTTTGTCCGCCTCACGAAGAGTCGAATATAGTTGCTTTGCGTATTCGCGCGGGTTGTTTGGCATTTTGAAAACCATCTTTGCTTCAAGCGGTTTGGCTTGAATGGAAACCAAAATGCTCTCGTTGTCACAGAGGTCTACAGCCTGTTTCTCGTCTACTAGTAATGTTTTTGTTCTTGGTGCGTAGTGTTTCGGGGAGGTCCCCGGAGAGTTGGTTTGATAGAAACTTTGCTTGGTGTCAACCGCCCCAATAATCGACTCTATTTCTTTAATGGACACAGAACCAAACCGAAGAACTGTTGGGTGTTCAACCATTGAGATAATTGTTGATTCAATGCCGCGCTCACATGGTCCGCCATCAACAACAAGAACCCCTCCTCCAAACTCTTCTTCCACGTGCTTTGCTGTTGTTGGAGAAACGTGTCCTGACTTGTTCGCGGACGGGGCTGAAATAGGACCTTTGAATTCACTCAACAATTTTCTTGCTACTGGGTGAGATGGACACCTTATTGCTATGGTGTCAAATCCGCCGCAAGCCAGAGTCGGAACTGTATCTTTTTTGGGAAGAACCAGCGTAAGAGCGCCGGGCCAAAAATTTGTTGCCAGTAAATCACACAAGTTGTTCCATCCCACGCATAATCTTTCCGTCCAATCCTTCTCCAACACGTGCGCAATCGTGGGGTTGTTGGTTGGTCGGTTTTTAAGTTTGTACACCTTTTTAATTGCCAGGTCGTTAAATGTGTCGCACCCAAGTCCATAAACCGTCTCGGTTGAAAATGCTACAACGTCTCCACGGGCAAGTTGTTCGGCTGCTTGTTGAATAGTTTCGTCTGTGGGCTGCAGTATTGTCACGGCGCAATTGTTTCGGTATCTTCAAGCGCAACCTGGTGCCGAGAGATTGATGTACCCATTGCTTTGTATAGTTCTGCGATTGACTTGTTATAACTAACAATAGATTGAATCTCTGAAATTTTTGCTTGCGCCAGTCCGGACTGCGTTTGAAGTTTTAGGTTTAAAAACGTTGGGGTAAGCCCAGCCATTGTTTCCTCTTCTACTAAAAGGGCTCGAAGGTTTTCTGCCTGTGCTATTCGATAGTCCTTGTTTGCTCGCATTAGAGATGCGTTGGTCAAAATATCTCGGAGTGAATTTTTTATTTCAACTGTCGCTTGTTGTATTCCTTTTTTGTAGGAAGAAATTGCGGACATTTGTTTTAGTCGCATTATTTTTGCGTTTGAGTCGGCCTCTCTGTTTCCAAGAGGAACCGAGAATGTAAGCCCAACCAAATAGTTAACAAAGTCCCCGTCTGTCACTTCGCTGTATCCACGGCTGGCACTATCGCCAAGCCCGTAGAGGGACATTTGTGCTTGCATGTCGAGCTGGGGGAGTTTGGCGTTTTCTGCTACCTCGATATTTATGTCACTTGAATTAATTTCTAGGGCAAGGGCTTTTAGGTCTGGACGGTTTGCTATCGCTGTAACTAGGGCTTGTTTTAGTGAGACGGTTATTGGCGTTGCTTTAATTTCTCCGGCTGGCTGAATCACCAGTTCTGAATCCAGGGCGTATTTCTCAAAATTAATGAGTTGTTTTAGTCGGTCTGAAGCAGCGCAAACAACGGACTGTTGTTTAATTACATCTGCTCTCCTTCTTTGGACGGTGGCAACCGCCTGTGCGTAGTCCGCCTCGCTGGTGTCATACGACATACGGAGTTCGAGGGTTTCGACGACCCTCTCGCCTTGTTCGAGTAGCCATTGGTTAGTTTGTAACACCCTCCACTGTAAACACAAGTCTAAATATGCCTGTTCCGATGCTGTTACAACTTCATTTAAAGTTTTTCTTACCTCTTCTCCAGCAATGTTTTGGTCAATTTGTGAGATTTGAATCTGTGAAAGCGAAACCTTTTCTCCAAAGTTTCTTAAAAGCGGTTGGTTTAACTCAACAGTTCCTATTGTTTGCCATGCTGGGTCTGGGCTATATTCAAACTCCTGAGTGAATGTTTCTGTTTTTGTTACGTCGGTAGAAAGCAAAAACGTTCCTCCGCTATCTAACTTTTTCGAAAGTGAAGCGTTGGTAGAAAAAATGTCTGACTGCCGCTCAGAAGAACTTAGGGGCTGACCTGCTTGGGTTATCGCCTGTTGTTGTGGAATTCTGTTTTTATTTTTAGACACTCCTGCCCCAAACACAAAATCAAAGGCGGCCCGTGCGGCTGTTACGGACTGTTCTGCTATTTTTGGTTGAAACGAAGAAATTTGTATGTCGAGATTGTTTTCTATTGCAAGCGTTATCGCTTCATGCATTGAAAGGGGTGTAGTTTGTGCCAATTCAAGATTTAAATCAAAACCAAGCGGCGTGTTCCAGCTGTCTCCGGCACTATAGGGTGAAATTTCTTCTAATTCTAAAATTCTGTTGTTTAGAGATTTTTCAACCATTGTCTTTGTAGTGTTTGGGAGAGTAACTCCGTCCATGTTCTTGTTTTTGTTCTCTGTTTCAACTATTGCATCAATTACAACCTCGTTAGCTTTGTTTGGCAGGTCATCAGTATTGGTTGATAGTGGAGAAACACACCCAGTAAGCGCTAGAACCCACAAAAATGCGGTGGTTTTTGTAAATTTTTTGAACATGTTGTAAGAATACCATCATCTGAGAGTTGCCATATTCCTCCCTTCAAGATACGCTCACCATTAATAATTAACGTCCTACGAAACACGGAAGTCGAGGAGGCCGAAAATGCCCAAAATCAAAAATACACACCTAATTACTACAGCATTCTCTGTTGGATTTATAACAGCAGTTGCCCTGTCGAATACTCAAGACCCGTTGCCAGAAGAGGGTGAGACCTCTTGGGTAGGCGTTGTTTCGTCCAGCGGTGGAACTGTTCGGTGTGGTGCGAACGAAAGCTACTACCCGATCGCTTCTTTGAAAGAGGGTGATTTGATTCTTGTAAGCGGGAAGAAGCATGGATGGTATAGGGTTGAAACCAACGGGGTCGTTTTCAATAACATGAATGGTTATATTAAATACCCCGCAGACAACTCTTCTGCTATTTTGGTTAATGGTGATTCCGGAACTGTTCAGGCTGATCTAGAAGTTCTAGCAAACAACATTGAATCGGAAGAGTTGTATCGTTCATGGCGACCGGTTTGCAAACTTGTTGGTGGTGATGTGGTGCAAATTATTTCTTCGCAAACAACGGATCCGGGAACATTGCACCGAGAATCCTATGTTGTGCATACCGTAAAAATGCCCAAGTCGGGAAGCGGGTGGATAAACACATCCGGTGTTGTTCCGGCTAATGACGAGGAAACTGCTGCGTTTTATGGAAAGCCATACACAAAAGCACCCGACAAACCAAATTCGAATTTGGTTGCTTCTGTAAATGATGGGTCAGAAAAATTAACCAATGACACCGTAGATGAAACTATTACAGGTTCTTCAGAAACACCAGAACTTTCCCCGCCACATGTTGTTGAGAAACCACTCGAGCCACTTTCTCTTGTTGAACTTGAAGCAAGGTGGAGGGTAATTACAACAGAACCAATTATGGGTGCCGAATTGTCCCAGCTTTTGGATATGTATAACGAGCTACTTAATCAGAACATTGGTGATCTTGTTGTTGAACAGGTCGCTGGTGGAAGAATCAAACAACTCACTGTTTGGGAGCGCTTACAGCAACAAAAAATTAAAATAGAGGAAGTTAGGGCAAAGTTGTCCAACCAAGCAGGCGAGGCCGATGAGCTTAAGTCGGTATTGTCAACATACGGTGATTATGCCGTTGTTGGAAGGCTGGCTCTCTCAAACACGTTTGATGGAAAACTTAGACCGCTTATGTTTAGGGTTTTAGATCAAAAATCTGGAAGAACTGTCGGTTATTTGCCTGTAAACAAAGATTATGAACTTTCTGAGTTGCTTGGACAAATTGTTGGAGTCACTGGCAAAAGTGCCTGGAGCCCAACTTGGAGGGTTAACGTTGTTCAGGGTGAGCGGTTTGATATTTTGTCTCCTACTACCGCAATTGTGGCTCCTGATATACAATAACACGCTTCCAAATCGTGGCTATCACCATCTGACTCCCAAACGATGGTCACGCAAGGAACCAGGCCTTCAGTGTTGCCGTTGCAACAGGTGAGGGCACTTGGGGCATTAGCTCAATTGGGAGAGCACTGCCTTTGCAAGGCAGAGGTTATCGGTTCGAGCCCGATATGCTCCATTTAATCACACGCGGGTTTATAAACTTCATACCTAACCAGTTTTCCTTTGTGTATTGCCGCGGGATTATTACTAAACGTTGTTGCGTAATTTGGTCTTTTTACAACAACTCTTTTTGTTGCTGCCTTCATGGCACTATTAAAAAGTGATTGGGTTTGTTCTTGATTGTCATATCCAACTATTTTTTGCAACATCTGAATATTGCCACTTGGAAGCGCGCTCTTTTTTCTTTTTGGAGGAAACATCGGATCCAAATACACCACGTCAGGCGCGCTAGCACTGTTTAGAACACCCAGTGAATTTGCTTCGCTAAATGTAAGGCGATTTCCCAGAGCTTTCGATAGTTCTTGGTTTTGTTGTGCCCTATATAGTCCATCTCGCAACAAAATGGACAGTATTGGGGACTTCTCTATTGCTGTAACAGAATATCCCATCAGTGCAAGCATTGCTGCATCTGCGCCAAGACCAGCGGTTGTGTCTATGACTGTTTTTGAATTAGCACCAATGGCTTTTGGAAACACTTGTTTTCTAGACAGGTTACCCGAGCCGGTTCTTCTGTCAATTGTTGAAAAATCAATCTGATAACCCCGCTTGTTTGGTTTTTTTGTGCTTCGAATATCAACACCTTCCAGTCCAAAATACAAGATGAATTCTGGCTCTGAGGCATTGTTCGCTTGAGATTTCTTGAATTTTTTCGCCTCTTTCACAAGTCGCGGTTCTTGTGTTTTTAAAACAACCTCAACCCCGACTATATGAGGTACACTGCCCTGTTCTCTGTGTAAAGACGACACCTTGGCGTCCATTTTACACAAGAATCTAATTAATTAATCCACCCAAGGAGTTGGTGAAATGAAAAAACAGTGTATTGCCCTAATTTTAACTCTTGCTTCAACAATGATTGCTGCAGCAGATGTCAACCCAGACACATTTACTCTTGATAATGGAATGAAATTTATTCTTCTTCCAAGATCAGAGGAACCAAACAGTGTTGCTGTTGGCTGGGTCGCTCAGGTTGGCTCGGTTAACGAGCGACCGGGAATCACCGGCATGAGCCATTTCTTTGAGCATCTAATGTTCAAGGGCACAAACTCTATAGGAACTAATAACGCTCAAGAAGACGCTAGTTTCACGGAGAGGGAAAGTGATCTTCGAAATCAAATGCTAGAAATTGTTTGGGGAGAACAGTACGATCGATTCAAGCGGGGTGAAATTGACGATCCTTGGGATGCTAAACATGATACTCCGCGGCTTTCGGCGCTTAGAAAAGAACTTAAGGCAACGATGGAGGAGCACAGAACGGTAATTGTCAAAGATGAATTTTCATCTGTGTATCAGGGTGCTGGGGCGACTGGAATGAATGCGTTTACAAGTGAGGACGTAACTTTTTACATAAATCAACTTCCTGCCAATAAATTTGAGTTGTGGTGCTGGATGGAATCCGATCGTCTTAAAAACAGTGTTTTTAGGGAGTTTTTTTCCGAGCGAGATGTTGTGCACGAAGAAAGAAGGATGCGTACTGAATCGTCGCCAACCGGGGTTTTCCAAGAACAGTTTAATTCTATGTTTTGGCAAGCGTCGTCCTACTCTTGGCCGGTAATAGGGTGGCCTAGCGATTTGAATAGTTATACTCTTGAAGAGGCAAACAGATATTATGATGTTTACTACCAACCAAGTAATTTGATTGGGGTTGTCGTTGGTGATTTTGATGTTGAAACCATAAGACCACTCATTTCTGAATACTTTGGTTCTATAAAACCAGGAACCGCCCCACCACCGCCAGTTCCAACCATTGAACCAAACCAGCTGGCGCCACAAAGAATGGTTGGTGAAGTAGAGGCCCAGTCACAGGCTGAGGTTCGATACCACGGGGTCCCGTTCAGGCACAAAGATTCTTATGCCCTTGAAATAATGTCGTCAGTGTTAAATGGAAAAACCGGACGACTTTACAAGTCGATGGTCGAGGGAGAAGAAATCGCAAGCGGCGCCGGGTTTTCTGTTGACACAAAAAAATATGCAGGAGTTCTTTCGTTCGATGCAACGGTAAAGGGTGATGCAACCCCAGAAGAACTAGAGGATGCGTGGTACAAGCAGGTGTTGCTTCTTCAAAATGAACCTGTTACCTCATACGAACTTGAAAAGGTTAAGAACAACGTAGTTGCTGGCCAATATCGTGGTCTACAGTCAAACTTCTACCTCATGATTCGGTTGGGTTACGCTGAAGCAATTGGTGGGTGGGAAGAAATTAACGAATCAAAAGATCTTCTTTTGTCGGTTACCGCTGATGACGTAATGTTAGTTGCAAACAAATATTTAGATAAAAACAAAACTTCTGTTGCAATTTATTACAGGGCTGAGGGCGCTGAAGCTATTGATGATGAACTTGCTGCATTTGGACCACAGGAACAAATGATGATAAAACAGGCGCTCGCTGATCTTGAAACCATGGATGATTCAGAACTTGCTGCGGCAGTCGAAACAATGCGGCAACAGGCACAACAGGTTCCACCTGAGTTCAAGCCAGTTTTAGATTACTTGATGAAAAAACTGCAAGAAAAAATAAGCGCATCTTCGCCTTCCGATAAGTCTGCTGTTGACCCTGAAGCCCAGGTCCCGCCTGAAGAAAAGCCTGAAGAAAAGCCCGAAGGGCCGGTTGTTAATTTTGTTGAGGCTAAAGAGGCACAAGAACTTACACCTCAACAGCTCGCACAAGCAACAGAGTTTCTTGCAAACCTTGAAAACGTTACTTTAGAGGAAGCAAAACAGATTCAACTTGCACTTCAAATGGCTGCCACAAAGGTTCCTGAAGACGAATTGCCAGTCCTTGAATATGTGCTTGCAAAATTCACCGTACGCATTGCTGAACTTGAAAGTCAAACGGAACCATAATTCACAAATCTTGGAAACAAACAAACCATGTTTACTCTACCCATATTAATTACGTCAGCGTTTCTTGTCCCAGACGGTCCTGAAGATATTGTTTATCCAGAATATGTTTTCGCGCCACCCGCGGCTTCTTCATATCGGGAGTCGCTTTTGGATTATATTCCGGTATATATTGTTGAGGACAACGAGCTTCCGCTAATAAACTTGGTTGCCACCTTTAAGGGTGGAAATTATTTGGATAACGAAGACAGGGTTGGTGAAGCTTCCCTCATGGCATCTTTGATTCGCAGCGGTGGGTCTTATTCTTTGTCTGCCGAAGAACTAGACGAGAGGTTTGCGTATTTAGGGGCTGAGGCCTCGGTTCGTGGTGGAAACACTGCTGTCACTGCCTCGCTAAACAGCTTGTCGTCTAATTTTGAAAACAGTTTTGATTTGTTTCTTGAAATGCTCAAAAGCCCCAGATTTCAAGAGTCTCGCCTGCAACTTGAAAAGGAATCACTTGTAGAATCAATGAAACAGAGAAATGATTTTCCTTCTGAAATTCTCCGAAGGGAAAACAAATTTGTTTTGTATGGGGACTCATATCTTGGAAGAGCCATAACCGAGGACTCCATAAATAATATAGGAGTTTCTGATTTACATAAAATTCACTCCGACATAGTTAATCCCTCTAATTTAATAATTTCAATCAGCGGCGATTTCGAAAAACAACAAATGCTCAGTTTTTTGTCTGAAAAACTTGCTGGATGGAGTGCGGGAAGAAAAACCGAGGTGCCACCAGAAGTTGAATCGTTGTTTAAGCCCGGCATTTTCTACGTTGACCGAGATGTTCCACAGGGCGGTGTTCGAATTTCTATTCGATCGTTTAAGCAGGATGATCCTGACGCCGAAGCGGCGAGAGTTATGAATTATATTATCGGTGGAGGTGGATTCAGTAGCCGAATAACGCAAAAAGTTAGAAGCGACGAGGGTCTTGCTTATAGCGCGGGCTCTCGATTTTTTGTTGGTCCATGGAGCGATGGGGTGTGGGCTTCGGGTTTCGAATCAAAAAGTTCAACTGTTGCCCTTGCCGCGAAATTAATTTTTGATGAAATAGACAGAATAAAAACCGAGTTTGTTTCAGACGAAGATTTAGCGTTGGCGAAAAGTGCGATTATCGAGCAGTTTCCAAGTAAGTTTCAATCAAAGGCCGGGACTCTTTCTGTTTTTGTCTCAGATGAATTGACTGGAAGAAATCCGCTTTATTGGGAAACTTTTAGAGATAAAATCAGCTCTATCACTGCAAAAAATGTTATGGATGTTGCCAACCGACTGTTGGTTCCTGAAAAAATGTCTGTGGTGGTTGTTGGTGATTGGGAACAGATAAAAGCAGGGGACGATGACAATCGCGCCACAATGGGTGACGTTAGTGATATTGTTGGCGGAGAAATAGTTGAGCTTCCTCTTCGAGACCCTTTGACCTTAAAGGTGGCGAACTGATTCGCTCTTCTGTACACTTCTTCGCTTTTGATAAGGAATGCCCAATGGGAAGACCAGTTAAACCCGGCTGGATAACTGCAAAGACAGCTGACATCTACGAACTTTACGAACGCTCTGTTCAGTGTCCAGAGTCGGAGGTTGATTTAATTATTCAAGCATGGGATGAACTTAGAAAAAGACAACCGTCAAGAATTAGAGAGGATTTTTGTGGCACTTCTGCTGTTGCGAGAGAGTGGGTTTCTAGGAACAACACAAACAATGTTCTTGGGGTTGACTTAGATGAAGATGTTTTGAAGTGGGCACAAGCTAAGATTGACAGAGAACTAACGGACTGCCAAACGAATCGCGTCGAACTAACAAAGCAAGACGTTATAAGGATCGACTCTGATCCCGTTGATTGTATTTTGGCAATGAATTTTAGTTATTACGGATTTAAAAAACGTGAAACATTAAAAAATTATTTTGTTTCAGTTTTTAACGGATTGGTTGATGATGGTCTTTTTTTACTTGACTCCTACGGAGGAAGCGAATCTTTTTTGGAAATGGACGAAGAGCGTGATTTAGATGGCTTCACCTACATTTGGGATCAGAACTCTGTGAACCCAATAACAGGCGAGATTATCAACTACATTCATTTTGAGTTTCCTGATGGATCAAAAATTAAAAGGGCGTTTACTTATGAATGGCGATTTTGGACACTCCCAGAAATCAAGGACGTTTTGATGGAGTCGGGTTTCTCTGATGTGGTTGTCTATTGGGAGGGAACTGACGAAGATGGTAGTGGAAACGGTGTTTGGAAAATTGACAAAAGAGGTGAGGCCTGCGCTGGGTGGGTTGCTTATATAGCGGCTTTAAAATAATGTGACTTCTATGAATTCTCTTATGGACATGAAAAGTGACTTGGGTGCGTGGCTTTCAAAAGAACTTTTTTCTGTGTCTGAAACAATGTCTCTACATCTTGAAAACAAACACCCAGAGGTTAATCTTGTTTGTGGCGAACTTGCTGCTTATAAAGGGAAAATGTTGCGCCCATCCCTTCTTTTGCTGTCTTGGAGGGCGGCAGGTGGCGGAGCACCGGTTCCTAAAAATGTCACTTCGGCCGCTGCTGTTGTAGAACTTATTCACCTTGCAACTCTAGTCCATGATGATATTTTAGATGAAGCCGATCTTAGGAGGGGCGAACAAACAATAAACAGTCTTCGTGGCAATGAAGCTGCTGTAATGCTAGGTGATTATTTGTTGTCGAGCGCATTTTTCCTTTGTTCAAAAGTACAAAGTGTTAAACTAAACTTGATACTTGGAGAAGTAACTAATACCCTTTGTGCTGGAGAATTTGTCCAGTTATCACACAGAAACAATGTTGATTTAGATATTGATGCTTATTATCAGATTATTCAAGATAAGACCGCGTCGCTGATTGCGGCTTCTTGTGAGATTGGCGCAACACTTGGCGGCGGGAATACCGAGGTTATCAAAACGTTAAAAGAGTTTGGTGGTTCTGTTGGGGTCGCTTTCCAAATAAAAGATGATTTGCTAGATCTACTTGCCGAAAAAAAAGATATTGGCAAACCAGCGGGAAGAGATTTAGAAAAAGGGAAATTAACTCTTCCTGTAATTCTTATGTTGTCCGAAAAACCATCTCTTAAACCAGTTGTGCACAACTTTATATTGAATAACAACCGAAGAGGATTGCACGAAATACTTGAGGAGGGTGGTTTTATAGACATCGCCTTCAAAGAAGTCGGAGAACTTGCTGACATGGCTATTGATGGGGTAAAACAGGTATTGTCAAACGATTCTTCGGTGCAACTTTGCAAACTTGCTAAACAGCTAAAACAAACCTTTTAGTTTTTGGTATTATTGTTGGGCTGTGTTGATGGCTCGTTGCCATTCTTAATCGCAGTTGTTTTGTCCTGTTTGCCTTACGGTTTAAGGCTCTAAAAGCTTTGGTTTTTAGATACAAGGGTTCGAGTCCCCTGCAGGAAATTTCCCTCTTGTTTACGAGAGAATGTTGGAGTTTTAATATGTTGCCTAAAAGACCCCCGCGCACTGGACAGGTTGGGTTTTTGTATTTGCCGCCCTATCGAGTACAGGGAATCAGTGTTGCCGGAGAACAAACTGCTGTACATGTTCCTGAATTAGATGTTGCTTTTGATGTTGGTCTTTGTCCAAGACCAGTACTCTCTGCACCCTTTATAGCATTAACTCATGGACACATGGATCACGTTGCTGGGCTTCCATATTATTTCAGCCAGAGAATATTTCAAAAAATGGGAGCGGGAACTTGTGTTTGCCACGAGGAAATCGCCTCAGAAATTCAGCAAATGATGGGTGGTTGGGTTGACTTAGAACAACAGTGCACTCCACACAACATTATTCCTATAAAGTCAGACGAAGAAATACTGATCAAGCCCAACATTGTGTTAAAGGCAATTGAAGCAAAACACACTGTTCCGGCAATGTCTTATGTTGTAGTTGAACATCGAAAGAAACTATTAGAAAAATTTTCTGATTTAGCACAAAGTGAATTGCGCGCACTAAAAATGGGCGGAACAGAAATTACCCAAACCCTTAAAATCCCCCTTGTTGCGTGCACTGGAGATACTGAAATTGGAAACCACTTGTTTAGACCGGAGTTTACTAACGCTCAAATTGTTATAACGGAATGCACTTTTTTTGAGAACGAACACAAAAAAAGGGCTTCGGTAGGCAAACACTTGCATGTTGATGATTTGGCCGACTTGTTGCAGGCGTGGAAAGCGGAATATGTTGTTATTACACATACAAGCAGAAGAACCACGCTAGAACAAATACGTTCTGCCATTGACGAGCGAATAGGGTGTGATGAATCGCATCGAATTCATGTTTTGATGGATCACAGAACTAACCGTTTGAGATATGAAAAACAACTAGAAGAACTTGGGGAAAGTGTTGGGGCACCAGAATAAGACCAACTGTTTATATGGATAATAACCAACTAAAACTTAGCATTCTTGAAAAAATCAAAACCGAACACCCAACAATGTGTCGCCGGTGGTTTGACGATATTAAAATTATTGGTATTGTTGATGGTTCTGTTCAAATACAAGTTGACGAACCAATACAACTTAAATATTTACAAAAATGCTGTACTCAGCAGTTTTCTGGTGCTGCACAATCAGTAACCGGTAGAATTCTTGGTGTTTCGTTTGTTGGCGATAGTGAGGATGATGGCGGCGCTTCGATAATGGTTTCTGGAGATGGCGCGGACGTTTCAACTAAAGTCGATGACGAAATGCTTATCAGCCCTGACTATAACTTTGATGGGTTTGTGATTGGTCCTGGCAACCGATTGGCACACGCAGCAGCAACCGCGGTATCGAACAAGCCGGGGCAGGCATATAACCCGCTCTTTATTTATGGCGGTGTTGGGCTTGGCAAAACCCATCTTTTGCAATCAATTTGCCAAACGGCTATGCGTGCTCATGATGCCATGCGTATTTATTATGTTTCTTGTAACGGCTTTATGACTCAATTCCTTGAGGCGGTTCAAGACGGAAAAATGTCTTCTTTTAGAAACAGATTTAGATCCTTTGATATGTTAGTAATTGACGATATTCATGATCTGTCAAAGCGAGATCAAACACAAGAGGAGTTTTTTCATACATTTAACACGTTGTTTCAATCGGGAAAACAAATTGTTCTTAGTTCAGATGCTGCACCAAACGAAATACCATTTCTTGAGGAGCGCCTTGTTAGTAGGTTTAGTTGTGGGCTGGTTGCTTGTATAGAGTCACCTGGATTTGAAACTAGGGTGGCAATCGTTAAAAAGAAAGCGTCGATTAGACATATTGAGATTCCTGACGAGGTTGCATCTTATGTTGCTTCAATATTGGACTCCAACATTAGGCAACTTGAGGGGGCAATTACTAAATTGCAAAGCTATTCTTTACTTGACGGTTCAAAAATTGATTTGTCTATGGCAAAAAAAGCTATAGGGAACGAATCAGCAAAAGACCATCCAAAAAGAATCTCGATACAAGACATTTTTGATTCGATAACTTTTTTCTACGATGTTAAGTTGTCAGATCTGTTGTCTAAAAAGAGACACAAATCAGTTACTGTTCCAAGGCAAATAGGCATGTGGTTAGCAAGAAAACACACGCGCTTTAGTTTGGAAGAGATAGGAGGTTATTTTGGTGGAAGAGACCATACAACTGTAATGCATGCAATAAAAACCATTGACCATAAATTAGAATTTGATAGTGATTTTATTCGTGAAATAGAGCAAATCAATGCCACTTTATCGGACAATACCCCTGACTAAAAACTAGACAGCGGTGTGGACAATTGGTGTATAACCGGACGTCGATCGCATAGTGAATATGTTTAATGAATGCTATAAAAGAACAAAACCATTCAATATTGCATCAACTATATATTTTTCGACATCACAACAGACAGGTTAATCACATTTTGGGAGAAATATAAGCCCTTTATTCACAGTGGCTTGCTGTTGGACTCGTTGTTTGTCCACAAACAAACAGGGCATACTACTACTAAGAAGATATTTATCTATTGGTTTGGTTTCAATTGTCTTCTGTGGATGGTGTGTGCATATAACTAATTTCTGCCCACTTAGAAAGAAGCTCGGTTACCGAGCCAGAATCGATAGCATCAGATGCCTTTAAAACGCCCTCAGATATAGTTTCAGCACGATTTGCCAAAAACAGCCCGACGGAAGCACTTAATACAATCATGTCCCGCACAGCTCCAAAAGAACCAGGAGAAATTCCATTTTGAACAAACGAAATCGCTGATTTTAGATCGGTTGCAACAACTTCTTCTCTGTCCCACACTTTAAGACCAAAATCAGTTGGGTGTATTTCGTCTTCCGTTATCTCGTTGTTCTTGATATATGCAATATACGTGGGGGCAGAAATAGAGAGTTCGTCAAGTCCATCGGTTGAATGTACAACCGCGGACTTTGTCGTTCCACTTTCAAGCAAAGAACTAGCCATGGGGATAACAAACGACTTGTCCCACACACCAATAAGCTGCCTACCAGCATTGCAAGGGTTTGTTAGTGGACCAAGCAGGTTGAAAATAGTTGGGAACTTAAGTTGTTTTCTAACTGGCATGACGTGCGCGACGGCTTTGTGGTGATTTGGAGCAAAACAAAAACAAATTCCAACCTCTTCCAAACACCTTTTTTGTTGTTCGATTGTTGAATTGATATTTATCCCAAGACCATCGAGAACCTCAGCAGATCCGCGTCCTGTACGAGACCTGTTTCCGTGTTTTGCAACACGTACCCCGCAAGCTGCAGCAACAATTCCTGCAGCAGTTGAGACATTAAACGTTTTTGGGGCTCCACCAGTTCCACAGGTGTCAAGCAGATTTTCAGGATTTGGAAATTCAATTTTGCTTACACACTCCCTCATAACTACCGAAGCGCCAAACAGCTCCTCGCTAGTAGGAATTCTTGTTGCGAGAATTCCCAAAAAAGCACCTATAAGTCCGTCGGGTGCCTCACCACCCATGATAATCCTAAATGCTTCGGCAATCTCTTCCGAAGACAGCGTTTTTCCGTTCCTAATTAATTGAATTGCAGTTAACAAGTGGTTTTCGTTTTTCATGATTCAATAATGATACACAAGCAAACTTATCACCGCTTGTTTCTAGATTCATGTACCATTTTGTTGTGCTGTTACAGTCATATCTACACCAACTCGATCCGTTTGTTATCCAAATTTCCGAAACAATTGGTTTGCGGTGGTATGGACTTGCATATATTTCTGGTTTTTTGGTTGCGTGGGCAGCGATAAAATGGCTTGGAAAAAAAGGAGTTATTTTAGTTTCGCCAAATAAAGCTGGTGATCTTATTTTCGCCGGCATTTTAGGCGTATTGCTTGGCGGTCGTCTTGGTTATGTTTTGTTTTATGATCCAGTTCTTTTATATACTTTTACAAACGAATTTCCTTGGTGGAAGGTTCTAGCAATACAGGACGGCGGGATGGCTAGCCACGGAGGTATGATTGGCGTTTGTGCCGCGTTCGCCCTTTGGGGCAAAAAAAATCACGTACCAATTTTGCACCTGTTTGATGTTGCATCTGTTTTTACGACAGCAGGTTTCTTTTTTGGTCGAATTGCAAACTTTATTAACGGTGAACTTTGGGGAAAGCAGATTTCAAGCCAACAACCCAATTCACCTTGGTGGTCTGTTAAATATCCGACCGAAATAACCGAGGTTTGGATCCAAAATCCAGCCAAATATGAATCACAACTTAAAGCAATCGAGCCACTTCGATCAGAAATTGTTGGAGGAGAACAGTTTTATCAATCAGTAGTAAATGCTGCTTATAGCGGAAATCAACATGTAATAGAAACAATCCAACCGCTTCTTACTTCTTGGCATCCGTCACAAATTTATCAAGCAGTTGCCGAGGGACCAGTACTTTTTTTATTGTTGTCGGCTGTCTGGTGGAAACCAAGAAATCCAGGAGTGGTTGGTGGATGGTTTGCAATTTTTTATGGAATTTTAAGAATTTTGACAGAAGAGTTTAGACAACCCGATGAAGGAGTTGAAATGTTTTTTGGATTTTCCAGAGGGCAGATATTAAGTATTTGTATGGTTTTGTTTGGCATCTGTCTAGTTGCATACTCTGCTTCAAAAAATACGGTAAAACTTGGTGGGTTTAGAGAAGTATTTAAAGGACATTTAAGCAAAAGACTCTAAACAGCTAAACAAAATCGCTAAACAAAAGACGCTAAACAAAAGTCGCTAAACAAAAATAGTATCGCCGGCGGACAAATTCACCCACCTTGCACAAAGCGATTCAACCAAAACCTTCATAGATATATTGGTTGACAACAGCCCCTCAATATCAGAAATAACAAAAGAAGAAGAGACACCTTCAGAAACCATTTCGGATCTCAAGAAATTTTGTGATGAAGCGCTAAAAAGACAAAGTAATAATTCAACCGCTCTCCTGTTCTCCTGCTCTTTGCTAGCAAAACTGTTTTGTTTCAACTTTTTAGAAACCGTCGACTCAACAAAATCAACGAGCAAAGTAGAAACATAAGAATAATTATCCGTCTTTTCTCTGCCAAGAAAATCTGATATTGAACGCGCAAGTCCAGAAAGATTTGTTTCAATCGCCTCAAAAACCAAGCCCGGAGAGCCACCAGAAAACTGTATTGCCCAAGATAAATCAGACGGAGAAACATCTAAATTTATATTCTCGGACCACATCCTCATTTCATCATCAGACAAAGGAGAAAAGGAAACACTGGTACATCTGCTTTGAATTGTAGGAAGCAATAAATCATCTCGACTTGTAACAAGAATAATAGTGGTGTCCAATGGCGGTTCTTCTAGCGTTTTTAAAAGAGAATTTTGACCCTGTTCATCAAGCAATTCAGCTTCATCAATAATAAAAACCTTGTTCGACGCTAATACTGGTGTTTTAAAAACAGCTGATTCATGGGTTTTGTCGTCAGAAGTTTTACCGCCAACAATTCGCTCCCTCAACAAATCCACGGGGATGTTGGTTTGTTTTCTTCTTTGAAGAGACGGATTTTGTGACCAAACTACATCCTCCTTACAAATTATGTGAATGTCTGGGTGTTCCAAACCAAACTTAACTCCTCCAATTATTTTTGAAGCGAATTCGACCGCCGCAGTAAACTTACCAACCCCTCTTGGACCACAAAAAATCCAAGCATGGTGTTTTCTTCCATCCTTAATTGCCTTTGTAATTGTGGACATTGCTTTTTCTTGCCCAATAACACAACTCATGTTCATAAGTGTACCCGCTCGAGTACATTTCTTGGAGATGAATGCGGTTTTTCGCAAACAAGAAAAACCGCAATAGGTTTATTTATCAGAGAAAATAAAAAGACAATGTTGTGGTTGTGTTAAACACTCCACTTTCAATTAAAGCGCCAAATATATGCTGGACTCCCGCTGCAACAATCGGTTGTTCCGCCTCCGTTGGGTCTTATCTAGGATCCGCGGTTCAACACACCACCGACACACCGCTGGTCACCATTGCCCTTGTTGCGGTCTTCTCCACCGCGGGGTTATTGTCAAAGCACAAATTAAAAATATTATCCGTAGTCGTTTTTTTATTGTTCTTTGGTAGATCATCAGTAACAGAACAACACAACACCCCACACTGGTCAAACATGCTTAATGGTGAGCTCGTAAAACTTCGTCTTGCTGTTGTTAGCGTGCCGATAACTTGCAAAAAAACCAAGGGAGAGATGGCAGAATTTGATTACAGAGAAGACGAAACGACGTTTATAGCGAGGGCACAGCCAGCCAAAGACCATCACATCTACAAAAAAATAACAACCCGAGTTGTTTGTAGCGAGATCCAAAACACAGAACAGGGCGACATAATAGAAGTTGCTGGTTGGTTGCAAACTCACAGAAACCAAAAAATAAAACACATATTTTACGTATGCCAAGCAATACCAAACAAACAACAAATCACAAATTCATATAAAAACCTAACAAGAGTGACCCTGCTGCGGGGTATCAACAACAAAGAAAGAACTCTTGCCTCAGCACTCTTTTTTGGAGTAAGGGATTCTGGCTGGAGTCAAATATCAATTATTTTTAGAAAAGCCGGCATGTCTCATATTCTTGCAATAAGCGGAATGCATATTGGGATTGTTTTGTCGATTGTTGCATTTATTGTAATAAAACTACAGGCACCAAGACCAATCACGTTATTTGCTTTGATCATGCTGACCTTGTTAATGGTGAGCACCATTGAAATTAGGGCGCCTGTTATGAGAGCAACAACAATGGTGTTTGTATTTGTTATGTTTAAGGTCGGCAGGGTGCGCTGCAGGCCGATTTCTATATTGGGTGTTTCGGCAATATGCTTATTGGTTTATTCGCCGACAGATGCTGGAGATGTTGGATTCCAGTTTAGTTTTGTCGTGCTGGGGACCTTGTTGTTGGTTCTTGAGCGCATTAAGTGGAAATTTTTAGGTCCAGCAGACGTAAACGCTCCGACCCTCAAAATGGCCAAAAGAAACATCTCATCAATATGGCTAATGGGCACTTGTGCATTATTTGTTGCCTCGCCTCTTTCAATGCACCTTTTTGGAAACGCAACCCCAGTTGGGCTGTTATCAAACGTGTTTGCAGTTCTTCTATTAATAGTTACCCTGTTCTTTGGAATTGTAAAGAGCTTAGTAAGCGCGGCTATCGGAAGCTGTGGTGTTTTCGAGGAAGCGTTTTCTAAGGTTCTTGCTGTGTTTATTGAAATGGCGAACTTCTTTGGGAAAGTTCCACGTGGTTACATCGATGGTCTTTATATCTCTTGGATTAGCGCATTATTAATCATCATTCTGTTTTTTTCTTCGGTCTTTTCTTTTAAGCACAAAAAAACAACACTGTTATTCACGTGTTTTTTTCTAGTGGTGTCTATTGTAGATGCACCAAACAACAACACAACAATAACAACTCTTAATGTTGGACACGGAACTTGTCATATTGTTAAAAATAACGAAGAAGTTTTGATAATAGATGCTGGCTCAAGAAGTAACCTGGATGTTGGCAGCAACAAGATAGTGCCATTTCTCAAGGAAAGCGGAATTACCAAAATAAAAACATTGGTTATAACTCACTCGGACATAGACCACATTGTGGGAATAATTGACATTGCTAAATCCATCCCAGTCAACAAAGTTGTATTAACTACACAGATTTTGAATAACAAAACTCAACCACTAACAAAAACAATAAACAAATTATTAGATTTAAACGTAAGCATTTTAACCAAGCATGCTGGTTGGATTGAAAAAATAGGAAAAGCAAAAATTACAATATTGTCTCCAAACAAAGAAGAGAAACACCGATCAGCCAACGCTACATCAATTGTGCTTTTGTTAGAAACGAACGAGAGAAAGGTTTTGTTTACCGGCGATATAGATGAACAGAAGATAAAAGAAATGGGCGCTAAACTTACTGACAGAATAGACGTTGTGGAACTTCCTCACCACGGAGAATGGAATAAAGGGTCGCAGGAATTAATTAACAGGTTAAGCCCGTGTGCTGTAATTCAATCGACAAGTATATCTAGGCATGCAAAGGACTCTTGGACCATTCCAGAAGACACAGACAGATTTGTGACTGCAGTTGATGGAACAATCACAATCATCATTAACAAAGAGGGAAACATAGCGGCGGCTGGATCCTTAGCCCCTGATACTATGCGCCAATGTGTTTACTACAAATAGTAGCTTTTACCCTTTTTGCAGCAACAGAGCTAAATTTTGAGCCAGTTCACAATCAACTTAAGTTTAATGAACCAGTTCAGGTTCTTTTTGGAGACGGCTTTCTTGGAGACAGCCCTCTTGGAGACAACAACAAAGAGGACGACATGTATGTTGTTGAAAAAAGTGGAGTTATTTACCGAGTTTCTCTTGACGAAGAAGCAAAACATCACCAAGCAATTTTAGACATAAGAGACAGAGTAGACGTTGGGCATTCTGAAGAAGGTCTTCTGTCACTTGCGTTCCATCCGAATTACAGAGAGAAACCAGAGATATTCGTCTGGTATACGTCGCACAATCCAAGAAGAATGGTTTTATCAAGTTTTTGTGCTGTAGACGAACTCGAAAAAATAAACTCAAAAACAGAAAAAATAATATTAGAAGTAGAGCAACCGTGGGGAAATCACAACGGGGGGACAATCCTTTTTGGACCAGACGGATATTTATATTTGGGGATTGGTGACGGAGGTGGGTCAAACGACACAAAGGACAATGCACAAAACACAAAATCAATGCTAGGAAAAATAATCAGGATCGACATAGACAAAACGAGCGAAAACAAAAACTACTCAATTCCAGACGACAACCCATTTACAAAACGGGAGGGGTTTTTGCCAGAAATTTGGGCATACGGATTAAGAAATCCTTGGCGAATGAGTTTTGATAATAAAACAGGGAAATTATGGGTGGCGGATGTAGGACAAAACAAGTGGGAAGAAATTGACATCGTTGAAAAAGGAGGAAATTACGGGTGGAACCTGCGCGAGGGTTCACACATATTTATGAAGAAAGAACAAATAGTTAGTTCAATAGATCCAGTTTATGAGTATGGAAGATATAGGGGCGGGTCTGTTACTGGCGGGTTTGTTTATAGGGGCGAAAACATTCCAGAACTGAAGGGCTCATACCTGTTTTCTGATTATTTAAGCGGAAGAACATGGGCTCTTAAACAAACAAACGATAATCTCAGGAAATATAAAACGCGGCGAATAATTAAAAACCAGCAACTGTTTATATCGTCTTATGGACAAGACCAAAGAGGCGAGTTGTACGTTTGTGGTTTTGAATCACCCTATGCACTAGAGGGCAAAATTTATCGGCTTGTCTTAACTTCCGACAATCGTTCTTCTTCTATAACTGACAATATTCGCTGAAACAAGACAGCGGCGGGCACATTATCTGAACGCCACCTTGGAACATATCTGTTGTCAATCATTAGAACAGGGATACTTTTTCTCCAAACCTTATTTTTTGAATAAATATCCGCACGCATTTGATTATTGACATCAATTCCAGACATAACATCGTTAAGAATAGGCGCGTCTACTCCTGTAATGCTTACAGCAAAATCGGTTGCGGACTCCAAATTAATCGGAGTTTGTTGTGACAAGATCCAATTGTGCATACTCCACCTTGCAGAATCTCCTCCAAGGGCATTACAAGCAATTACAAGTTTTGCCAGTTCACAAGAACCGTTATATTGAGTTGGCATGTTTGAGACGCCAGCATTACAGTTTTCATCAACCGGAAAGTGCCTGAATGTGTATCTAATGTTTGAATCATCAATCTCCAAGAGCGACTGAATTTCCCTATCAATATCCTTTGATAATTCTGCTTGGTAATCCCCCCAAACAACAACCTCAATTTCACCCTCTCCCATCCAAGAGACGGTGTCTCCCGTTGGCACATTTTGCGTTTTTCCTCTTCTCCAATCTTCAACTAATTTCTCAGAAGCAGTTGGAGGGGCGGATATTTCACTCTCTCCGTTGCTAATATTTTGAGCAACCTTGTTCAAAACCTGCTGCAATGATTCGCCCCCACCGTAATACCAAAGATATTCAACACCGTTTATAAAGACCATCGGAGTAAAGAAAACCCCGAGCGCCTTTCCGTCTTTGGCGTTACTTTTAACTATCTCTAGGGTTTCGTCTTCCATCATAATATTGATTATTTCTTGTGCGTTAAAGCCAAGCCCAGTTAAACTTCCGGCAAAAGTTCTGTCTGTAAATTCTCCTTTTTGTGAGAACAGCCACGTGTGCATTTTTTCCCACGCTTCTTCTCCTCCAACAATATACGCCGCTTCAGCGGCACGAGCGGCCCAGCAAGCATTTACATGTAATTTAAAAGTTCCAATCTCATCGTTGCACTCATAATTTAAAGGAAAGTGTTTAACAACTACCGAAATATCTTCGCGCGACGCCATTATTGTTGCGAGCTGCCCCTCAATGCGTTTACAGTCAGGACACTGATAATCCGTGAACATTACAACCTGAATAGGCGCTTCTGGAGAACCTATGCGGTGCCCCCCCTCAAGAAGAGCGAGGGTAGAACTATCAACAGAATCCCCAGAAGCAATTCTTTCGGTGTTTTCAGCCGCCAATTTTTTCTCTGACTCAAGTTTGTTTTCGGAATGTATTCGTCCAACATTCCACAATACAAACATCGCAACCAAAAATCGTATCCAAAAAGCGCAAAACACATGTTGGTCATTTAACCAAAATCCCCAAGCAGAAGTTTTTGCCTGCACAGTGTTATCGTTTGATTTCTTGTTAATCCAAAACTCACAAATACCCCAGAACAAAATATTACAAAGATGTGACAGCGCACACCACTTGCAAAAGCTCCCAAGCACAAACATTAAAATAACAAAACCGACGGAAGCCAGAACTCCAACTCTAACACTCCACAAAAACAACCCCCCAGCCCGGCGATTGGCTACGCAACAATGATAAACACTAAGCAAAGCAATAAACCAAGCGAAACCAATCACTGAAACGTAAATAGAAGTTCCCGGGACAACTCCCCACGGACCGTTTGTTACGGCATCACAGCCACTTCCAACACCGCATCCCGGAATTGATTCAAAAACACCAAGTTTGGTTCCGGACAAGATAAAAGAAGACGCTGCGGCAATGAGCAGCAGAACTGCTCCAACTATGTATACGGGGGATTTAAAGGTTTTCATTAACTAAACTTCCATTACATTTTCTCTGGCGATTCAATTCCAAGAAGATCTAGGCCATCAACAATCGTGCGCCTTGTTAGGTTAGCAAGCCGAAGCCGCGACTGTTTTATTACTTTGTCTTCTAATTTTAAAACAGGACACGACTGGTAGAACGCACTAAAGCGCTCGGTTAATTCATATAACCAAGAACAAAGTCGATGTGGCTCTAAATGTAAAATAGCATCACCAAGCACGTTGCTGTATTGGAGAAGCTTTAGAGCAAGCGCCCTTTCTTGTGGCTCATTAATAATTATCTTTGCCTCTGGTTCAAGATCTCCGCCGCGTATAAGCGACGAAATTCTTGCACAGGCATACTGAATATACGGACCAGTGTTGCCCTCAAAAGAAACCATTCTATCCATATCAAAAACATAATCTCGAACCAAGTCATTTGAAAGATCTGCGTATTTAATTGCACCAATTCCAATTTGTCTTCCTATCGCAAGCAGTTCATCTTTGTTCATTCCGTGCGTAGGAGCGCCCTCGTCCTCAGACCTTTTTAACACTTCGCGAGTACCCCTTTCAACCGCCTCGTTTAGAAGTGACGAAAGCGTAACATTTGAACCACTTCTTGTTTTCAGGGGCTTTTTGTCTTCTCCAAGAACGGATCCAAATGGAATATGTATAAGTTCTGCCGGACAGCCATCGGGAGTATGGTCCCAGCCAACTAATTTTGCTGCGTCAAACAAGTCCTTAAAGTGATCTCGCTGCCTAGCATCAACAACATAAACAACACGATCGGCTTTTAATTCTTGGGTGCGGAATTCAATTGCTGCAAGGTCTGTTGTTGCATACAAAAAACCACCATCGGATTTGCGTATAAGCATAGGTCTTTCCCTATCCTTAAACCGAACCACAATCGCACCATCATCCTCCTCCGCCAGACCCCTGCTTAAAAAAGTTTCTACAACGCCGGGCAACCGCTCTCGATAGAACGATTCGCCGCGGTTATTTTCGGGACCAAGTTTTACATTTAGTAAATCAAGCGACGAATAGACAGAGGACATTGTGCAATCAATAAGTTTTTGCCAACCATCTAGTAGTTGTTCATTGCCCTGTTGGAGTTTATTTAACACATTTTTTGCAGCAAGCTGAGCCGATAGCGCTCCATCGTTTTGTTCGTCTATTTCTGTGATTCTGTGTGGTCCCGCCTGCATTTGAACAGCTGTTTTTTCCCCGCGCAATTCATCTTTTGCAACAAGTTGAGCATTTTTATATGCAGCGTTTAAATCTTCAATAGCAAGTTCGTCCAAGTTGGTGCAAGATGAAATAAGTTGTTCTAAAACCATGGCTATGGGAAGACCCCAGTCGCCCAAGTGGTTTTCTCTGTACACCTTTCTTCCAACACGCTCATACATTCTTGCGATAGAGTCGCCAATAATGGTCGACCTCAAGTGTCCAACGTGCAATTGTTTTGCAACATTAACTCCACACAAATCAATTGCAACGGCGTGGTTGTCAGCGTCTTTGGTAACACCAAGTGATTCACAATCCATTTCTTCTACCAGTCGTGTGATTGCAACATCATTAATCCGAATATTTATAAATCCAGGACCCGCTACCTCCGCCGTCGCTACATTTTCACCAAAATCGACTGTGGCGACGATTTTTTCAGCAAGTTCTCTCGGATTTTGACCAAATCTCTTTCCAAGAGCCATGGATCCATTTGCCTGAAAGTCGGCAATATCGGGATTTTGTGCTCTTCGAATAACGGGGTCGATTTCGCCGGGGGAAATATCTAGGATATAAGCAACGGCATTTTTGAGCGAATCACCAATGAGTTCTTGAAGATTTGTAGGCATGAAGACGCATACCTTACCCAATAACCAAACAATTTGGCTCTGAGCCAAATTAATTACGCGGCAAACACCGGTTTACACAATGGTATAATTTGATTCTATGGCCTCTCCAACATCAGAACCGACAACTCAGCTGGAAAAAAAAGATCGCTGTGGGGACCTTCCACACAGACCACGTGTATTGCTGGGGAAAATGGGTCTAGACGGTCACGATAGAGGCGTAAAGTTGATTGCTAGGGCTCTTCGAGATAGCGGTGTACATGTTATTTATTCTGGGCTTTGGCAGACACCAAGGTCTCTCGCTATCTCGGCAAGAGACGAGGACGCCGATATGATTGCCTGCTCTATGATGAGCAACTCACACCTTGTGCTTGTCCCACGATTAATGGAAGAACTAAAAAGCGTTGGGAGACCAGATTTAACGGTCGACGTTGGTGGAATAATCCCACAAGAGGACATTCAGCCAATGCTTGATTGCGGGGTTCGCGGTGTGTATCACACAGGAACCACGATGATCGAAATAGTTGACGCAGTTCGTTCGGCTACTACCGAAATCTCCAGCCTTCCAGAAGAAAGCAGTTCTGCTCTTGCTGTGCTTTCAAGAAACATAAGCATTCTTGAATCCGGCCGCGAGGTTAAAGCAGAAAAAAGAAGACCCAAAACCGTTGTTGGTTTAACCGGTTCACCAGGAGCCGGAAAATCTACGCTTTCCGCCTCAATGGCAGCGGAATGTGTTCGAAGGGGCGGGAAAATGGCAATTATTGCCTACGATCCAATGAGTACGATTTCAGGCGGGGCACTTCTTGGTGATCGCCTTCGAGTCGACTTCAATACAGTTGATGAAAATGTTTTCTATAGAAGTTTGGCTAGAGTTGGAGAGGACTATGCTTCCCTTCCAGAAATACTAGAACTTGTTGGTGGCGCTGGATTTGACAACGTCTTTGTGGAGACGGTTGGTGCTGGGCAAAGCGATGTAGGCATTCGAGAAGTGGTTGATAAAACAATAGTAGTGTTAGTTCCCGGAATGGGCGATTCGGTGCAAATGGACAAGGCGGGTATTCTTGAAATTGCGGACACCTTTGTTGTAAACAAAGCAGATTACGACGGAGAAAGCGCTCTGGTTCGAGAACTTCTTGACGTTGCAGCAGGCAGAGAAATTTTTGAGACCATTGCCACCCAAGGCAAGGGTGTTGTCGAACTATTAGACCACCTCTTTTCTTGAGTTTAGTCCTTGTAAACGGGACGGTCTGCTAATTCAATATCCCAAATAGTTTGTATTTCTTCCGAGGAAAGCTCGGAGATATTCTTGCACTTTTCAATAATTTCGGATGGATCGTCCAAAGCCATCTGCCCGTGCATGGCAAACTTTGATTGGAGTAGTTCTTCTAAATTGTTAGTGGTATTTCTTGCGTGGCCGGCGGGATACATTATTAATCCACTGTCACACGAAGAACCGTCCTTCATGGTTATATGAACAGACGTTGGAATGCCATCTGGGTAGTTTTTGTCATAATCGTCCCCGCCGTGTTCGAAGAGAATTGTTTCCATAATACTTCTCGTTGTTTCGTTATTTATCGCATCCGTGTCAAAATCGTACGGAGTTAACATTGTTCGTTTCCAAACACTGTCGTTGGACTGTTTAAAAAACTCCGCACCTTCAACAGAAGCAATTTCTTCTGCCTTTCTAAGCATGGTTGAAACAATGTACACCATCGAGTGGTCGGCCGACTGGCGGGTATTTGGATTTCTCTTTGCTGGATCTCCAATAATTCCAAAGGCGGGTTCGTAGGCGGTAATTTTGATTACATCGATTTTTGAGGGACTGGTCGCTATTTCTGGGTGATCTTGAATTAGGTTTAACAATCCCTGCAGCGCACCCGCGGACTGATGTTCATATAAACCAATTTTAAAATGCATTCCCATGACAGCAAAATCAACCCCGCTGTGGGACAAAATTAAATCAAAAGGAGAATCTCCATCTGTTTGTTCAAAATATCTAAAGACCGATTCTGGGTTCCTAAAAATATCTCGCGGTCCCATAAATCCACCCATCGCACGTTTCATTGAAACGATTGCTACTTCGGTTGATATAGCAGCAGACGACCCCTTTGAATCAGACAGTTGTTTGCCTGCTCGGATTGCTCTCCAGGGAATAAAGTGTGCAACCACCATGCCGATTCCGGCTTCAATTTGTTTAGCAGTTGCTCCGCACATTGCTCCATATGTAGCGGCGGAAGCAATTGCACCGTGTACAACGTGGTCAATTTTATACGTTTTTAGACCAAAGACCTCGGCAAGCCGGCCACGGATTTCGTCTAGCAACACCATGCCCCTAAGTGCAGCGGCACCATCCAGCCCCATTACTTGTGCCGCAGCAATTGGAACCGAATAGAAATCATTGTGCCCGAACTCTCCTGCGGTGTGTCCAAGTTCTGGGTTGTATCCAAAGTTGGTGCCGTTTGAGTCCCACTCCCTAACCGCAGCGCAGTTTGCAAGAGCAGCTTTTTCTGGGTGCACCCTTATCGAAGAACCAAAAACAGTTGCCCCGTTTTCACAACCATAAAGAAGAGCTTCATTTCGTAAAACCACAGGCGCGTTTGTTTTTACCGAAAGCGCTGAAAGTCCACAAAGAACAGCGTCAGTAAAAAACAGAGCCGTTTTGTCAAAGACCTCTTGCGCGGGCTCTCCAATAGAGCCAGACATAAAATTAATTGCAAATTCTCCAATGCCAAGCGCTTGATTGGAGTTTTTTGGAAGAGAGACGGCTGTTTCTGTGTTTGTAATCATTACAAGTGTTTAAGAATTGCGTCAACTTGGTCTCTTGAACCAAGGATGACACTTGTTCGCTGGTGAAGCCCTTCTGGTTGGATATCTAAAATTCTATTTCCGTCTGCCACCGCCTTGCCGCCCGCCTGTTCGATGACCATTGCCATCGGGTTTGCCTCATACATAAGGCGCAGTTTACCGTCTGGTTTGTCTGTTGTTGGTGGGTATAAAAAAGCACCACCCTTTAACAAAATTCGGTGAACATCAGCGACCATAGATCCAATATATCTGCTCGAATAATTATTCTGATGTGCCCACTTTAAGTAATTGCGAACGCCTTCGCTATATTTATTCGTATATGCTTCGTTTGTTGAATAGGTCTTGTTTCCTTCTGGAATTGTTAGGTTGCGAGCAACCAACACAAAAGAACCGATTGCCTGGTCTAACACAAACATATCAACACCATTACCAGTAGTTAAGACCAAGACAGTGGACGAGCCATATAAAACATAACCAGCAGCAACCTGCTCTGCTCCTTTTTGTAGCATTGCTTCTTCCCTTGACCCCTCGTCAGAGAGGCGCAAAACACTAAAAATAGTTCCAACCCCAACAGAAACATCAAGATTTGACGACCCGTCAAGTGGATCAAACAGAACAGCATAGCGCCCACCTTCAGCCCTTCGGCGCAACAAAAATGGAGTTTCATTTTCTTCGCTTGCCAAAACCCCAACATTGTCTCGGTTTCCAAGACAGTGCATAATAATATCATTTGAAATGATGTCTAATTTTTGTTGCATTTCTCCCTGAACGTTTGTGTCCCCAGCATCACCGATAACATCCTGAATCCTTGCACAGCGCACCTTGTTTCCTATCGCCTTGGTGGCAAGAGAGATTGCAGAAAGAATCCATGTAAATTCACCAGTAGCACCGGGGTGTTTTTGCTCTTCAGCAAGAATGTGGCTTTGTAAACTTTCTAGATTATCTTCTGTCCAAGTAAGTTCCATAATGGTTAACCTTTCCAGCGCAGTTTCGGTACGATGTCGCACCAAAGACCCAGATGGCGAAAAGTACCATTCTACCCCAAACCACGATTGATAGAGAAAAGACACAATGGCTGACAACAATCCAATAATCGTTGCTGCACGAAGAACGCCGGTTGGACGTTTTTTGGGAGGACTCTCCCGAACACCGTCACCACAACTAGGCGCATTTGCAATCGAGTCGATACTTGAGGACTCCGGCATAGAAAAAAAACTTATAGACGAGTGCATTATGGGATGCGTATTACAGGCAGGCTTGGGACAGAACCCCTCTCGTCAGGCAGCACTTAAGGCGGGGTTACCAGATACTATTTCTGCTGTCACCATAAACAAAGTTTGTGGTAGCGGTCTTCAAACGGTGATGCAGGGCGCACAATCCATAAAGTCAGGCGACAACAACGTCGTTATTGCCGGTGGAATGGAAAACATGTCGGGCGCCCCACACCTTGCAAACATACGAGCAGGAATTAAATTTGGAGAGGGTTCATTAATAGACCACATGCAACACGATGGACTTACCTGTCCTTTTGAGGGGTGGGGCATGGGAAGCGCCGCGGAGTGGACGGCGGAAGAATTTGGAATTACAAGAAACGAACAAGACGAACTTTCAGCCGAATCCCACAAAAGAGCAGCCGAGGCAACCGAACAGGGCTGGCACAAAGAAGAAATAATTCCACTTGAAGCCGGAAAAATAAAACAGCGCGAAGACGTAATTTGTGACGAGGGTGTTCGAAGTGATTCTACGGTTGAGTCGCTCGGTAAACTTCGACCCGCATTTGCCAAGGACGGAACAGTTACAGCAGGCAACGCTTCTCAAATTTCAGACGGAGGAGCAGCCACGCTTGTTATGAGCCAAGAAGCCGCAAAGGAATCCGGATTGTCCCCAATGGCGAAAATCATAGATTACAACACATACGGAGTAGAGCCAAAAAGAATTTTCACCGCTCCCGGATTAGGCATTGCTCAGTTATTAGAACGAAACAACTTGACTGTTGAAGACATTGATCTATTTGAAATCAACGAAGCCTTTGCCGTACAGGTCTTGCAAAACACAAAACACCTTTCCATTGACTTGTCAAAAGTAAACATAGGAGGGGGAGGAATAGCAATAGGCCACCCAATTGGTGCCTCTGGAACTAGAGTTTTGGTTTCGTTACTTCACCATCTACAAAGAACAAATGGAAAGTTCGGAATAGTTAGCTTGTGTTTAGGCGGCGGAAATGCCGTCTCTATGTTAATCGAGCGATAGAAGTATTTTTCTACAAGGTTGCTTTATCGAACAGAACCACTTGGTCTGTTAGACGGAGAGTTGTTGCAAGCAGGTCTTCGAACTTTTACGCTTGCCCTCGTTGTAATTTTAGGTCTGGTTGTTTGAGACCTCTTTGGAGTAATTGGACGTTTCATAAATACTCCTCCTTTTTACTTGCCGATATCTTCTGCCCACAAATCGGGGCGCTCTTCTTTCATTCGGCGCATCAACGCAATGCACCGAGAGTCGTTTAGGACATCGACCTGCACACTATTCGAACACATTATTGCCTCTGCGCCAAGAAAATTCTCATTTTCTCCAACAATTACGTGTTTAACGCCAAATAACAGGGTTGTTCCGGCACACATGATGCATGGACTTAGTGTTGAAACCAAAATAAGGTCACTCCAGTCACGTCGCCTGCCAGCGCTTCTAAAACACACAACCTCTGCGTGAGCGGTTGGGTCACCTGTTTGCACGCGCTCGTTGTGACCACTAGAAACAATAACACCATCCGAATCCACAAGTACCGCTCCAATTGGTATTCCTCCCTGTGCCCATGAAATTTCCGCTTGTTCTATCGCCGCATCAAGCCAACCGGATTCACTGATCATCTGTTGAACTCACTGCTCATCCGTTGACTCGTCGACACCAACAAGTTCACTGGTTTCAGAACTACCACCATAATTTGGGGCTGGAAGTTTGCTAACAGGAACAAGCCAAACCCTGTCTCTTGTTACGCTCCACGGATCGATTAAAGAAGAGGCCAAATAAATTGTTGCCTGTTCATAGTTTCCAGAACTTGAGGGGAACACAATATCAACCTCTGCTTTGAATGGTCTCTTTCTTAATTCAATAATATGAAAAGAAACCTGTTCGGAGTTTTTCATGGGAACGGCACCCCCCAGTTTGTCAGAAACAATTCTGTAGGTTTCGTCACTTACTCCATCTGGAAGATTAAAAACAATCGTATCCATGCCACCAAAGTGTTCATGAGCATACTTAAGCGATTCCGAAATTATTGTAGGAACAGGTTCGTTGGAAGAATTTGAGAACGTCAAGGCCAAATCGGTTTCTACAGGTGGATATGTTGCAACTGGTGTGCATCCGGCAATCAAAACGACAAGCAATATTGTGTATTTCATTCCAAAAGTGTAACACAACCAGAAATAATTATGAAGAATAAACAGTGGAATTCCACCGGACAGGCATGTTGTGTTCAACACCAAGCAAGTCAACCAACTTTCCAGCCATAAAATCAACTATGTCATTGATGTTTTTTGGATTCATGTAAAACCCAGGCGAAAGCGGAGCAATTATTCCACCAGCCTCTGTAATTGTTGCCATGTTTTTCAAGTCAACGAGGCTAACCGGTGACTCTCTATGCGCAATGACTAGAGTTCTTCGCTCTTTTAAGGTAACAGCAGCGGCTCGCTGCACCAACGTGTTTGTTATTCCAGACCCAATTGCTCCAAGAGTGTTGCTTGAGCACGGCAACACGATCATACCACCATGTAAAAAAGAACCTGAGGCAACAGACGCCCCCAAGTCTTTATTGTTGTAAATAACCAGGTTGTGTTCGTGTTCAAAAAGCCCAAGATTCTCTGCACTTAATGTTGAAATTTTTGACTCTTCAAAAAGTATTCTTTTCCCAAGATCGGAAACAGTTAGGTGAACCTCAACTCCTCCCTCTAACAATAACTCAAGAACCCTAAGCGCATAAGGTGCGCCAGAAGCCCCAGTAATACCAACGACAATTCTCGGCTTGTTCACTTCTCAGTTTCCGTTTGTATTACACCAACCACTTGGCTTGGGTGGGGTTCTCGAAGCAGAACTACATCACCCGTGACACACCCAGACAGAATCTCAGCGTACGACTCGCTGAAACGACCGAGGGAAACCTCTCGCTGAGAAAACCCACCACCATCCTGTACCCAAACCCACACAATTGCTCCAGTTCTGTGTATTGCGTGAACTGGGACAAACAAGACATCAACAACGTCCTCCACATAGATTTCCGAGGAACACCTCATCGATGGTTTTAAAGGAACTGAGTTTGGGTTTTCAATTTTGATTTCAACCGTATAGTCCCTTCGGTTTGGATCTCGCCAACCACCACCCTCAGCAAGAACACCAACAGAAAGAACCTCCCCAGTAAACACCTCGTCTGGATAAGCATCACAAGTAACAGTTGCTCTTTGCCCGCTGCTAATCAATCCACTCAGGGCTTCGTTAACTTTTGTTCTAGCAATCATGTTTGATGTGTCTGGAATTGTCATAACAAGTTCGTTTCGCCATAGTTGCTTGCCGATTTTAAGCGGATCTCCCTCGTCCCTTCTGTCACCCAGACTTGTGGCGTAGACAACCATCCCCCTAGCAGGCGCTTTCAACACACACGCTTCAAGTTGCTTATTTGTTTTTTCTAATTTGCTGGCCTGTGACTCCAATCGCATTTCTTTTGCACGAACCGTTGCCTCAAGGCTTGCGACCTGAGAAGCATGTCTGTCCTTTGCACGATCTAACTCATCCACCGCCTGTTGCAGGTCTGAATTTTTCTTTTGTTGTTGTTGTTTAAATGTATAGTTTTCATAAACCTCTATATCGAGGTTTGCCTTTTTAAGGGTTGCATCAGAATTTAACAACGCAATTTCATCTTGATCAAGTTCATCTTTACTCAAGAACTTTTGTTCGTATAATTTGACCGACGACTCGTGTTTTTTGAACAGCCTAGAATAGTTTTTTTCCGCAGTTTGTACTGCGAGTTGTAGTTGTTGACGTTTTGCAACAACCTCACCCTCTTTCCAAGCACTAAGCGCCAGACCGGCAAGATCTATAGCTAATTGTTTTGCGGCAAGATCAGAATCGCGCTGTTTGCCCGCAACAACAAGATTGGATTTTGCTGTGTCAAGACCGTTTCTTGCTTCAGTTACATTTAGTTCTGACTGTCTTATGGTGTTTCTTATTGCTTCATCGTTAAACTTAACAAGAACATCTCCACTTGAAACCAATGAACCCTCATCAACCAACTCAATAATTACAGCGTTTGATTCAAGCAGGTTGTGTATATTTATTTGTTCCCTCGCAGCAAGTTCACCCGAGGTTGGAACGGTTATTCCAAAGGATCCACTAACCACTGTGTATAACTCACCAGCAAACGCGCCTTCTGGATTTCCGCGACCGCCCATAAAACTCAAGACAGAAACGACAATCACTAAAGAAGCACTTAGCCCGACAATAACAGACGTAGAAACACCTCGTTGCATACCCCCAAGATTGTAACTTATCCATTTTCTTGATGGTGGCTTGGCAAAACAAGAGATCCGTCACCAGTAACCCTCAACTTTCCTGATTGCAGCAAATAATTTACGATAGAGAGTTCAAGGTCTCTTTTTGCACTATCCCTTGCATCTTGTGCGCCCTGTAAATCAGAAATTGCGCGGGTCTGATCTAAAACAGAAACCCTGTCTGGATCGGCATTGATTGAATCGAGGCCAAGTTCAGCAATACCAACGTTTCGTTCTTGCAGATCGAGAGTAAACTGATATACCTCAATGTTTCTAAGTGCAGATCGAACCGAGATAGCAATGTTGTCTTGAAACTCTCTAAACCCTCGTTTAGATCGCTCTAGAGATATTTGTTGCTGTCTTACTTCTATTCTTTCAGTCTCTCTATCAAGGGGTAAACTAATCGACAAACCGGCCAGATAATCTATTTCTCTTCCAGTAAACTTAAACGGCCTGTCGTCTTCACTCCAAGTAGAACCCGAAGCGGTTAAATTAATGTCTGGCAAAATATTGTTTAAAGCATTTTCAACACCCCGCAATGTGTCGACAACTCTGTCCCGCTCGTTTTGTAGATCAAGGCGATATTTCAGCGCATCACCAACAGCAGCCGAAACACTAACGGCTGGTGGAACCACACCAAGATTAGAAGTAACAACTTGGATTGGTTTTGTAATTGGCCAGCCAATTCTAATTTTAAATCTATCTAGCGCCAATCGATATTGTTCCCAGGACTGGCTTAGCCTGGCAACAGATGCGAGAGCCTGATTTTCTGCATCCGCGGAATCGTATAATCGTGTTCTCCCTGACTCATAAAGCGCTGCCTGTCTCTTTGCGAGTTGTCTTAACGAATCGACCCCGCGCTGTGCATTTTCTAACGACTGTTTTTGAACCACAAGAGAAAGGTAGTCACCAACAATTTCTGAGTAAAACACTCTCCTGAATCTTTCATAAGTTCTAGCGGCATAAACTAGGTTTCTTTTGGCCTGAATAACCGACTCTCTTGCCACATCGCCCGCACCACGAAGAAGCGGAATATCAAGAGACAAACTAACTGAGGAGGAAGAGTCGCTTTCGGTTGTTGTTTTGTGAATTTCCTTGGCAATGGTCGTTAGCGCCCCAGCAGAAACAGAACCCCCGCGTGGAAGTTTTTTTGTTACAGAAAAATCATTGACTACTTCTAACGATGTCTCATAAAAGCCATCTGTAGAATCTGCAGTTAAGTTTGACTCAACGGTGTTGTAAAATCTGGGACCCCAGAGGTGAAGTTCGCTCAACAGCGAAAGAGCCGAAGAAAGATAATCATACTGTGCAAACTGAATTTCTCTAGCGTTTTCATTCGCCCAAACCAGTGCCCCATCAAGAGTCAAAATCTCGCTTGTGGCAGCGAGGTCTTGCGCGGCCCTGTCAAGCGACTCTTCAATCTCCTTTTCGTCGACTTTCGTTGCCGGAGCAAAACCGAGTTCACTTGCGTCGGGATTTGTTGTTTTGGGTGTTGTTTCGGTGAGTTCCTCATCTCCCGACACAGCAGTTCCAATTCGCACATTTGGGCTCTCTGCTCCCATGGTTGCGCTTGTTTCTAGCATAAGAGCATCAACCCTGTTGTCAATGTCTTTCAAACTCCCAGTGCAACCTATTGGAAGGCAAAATAGTAATACCCAAAAACGCTTTGTCATATTAGAGATTCTATCACCGTGATATGATGAGAGAATAAATTATGCCAACAACTAACCCCAATCACCCAAATCTTCGCGTATTTGAACACCCCGTGATTCAAGACAAGCTAACTCAAATTAGGAACAAAGAAACACGACACGACGAGTTTCGTCGATTGCTGAATGAAATTGCGGGTCTCATGTTTTTTCAAATGTCAAGGCACTTTAGAACAGTCAACGTTTCAGTCCAAACACCCGTAGAGGAATCAACGGGAGAAAGTTTGGCGAGCCCGGTAACGCTGGTCCCAATTCTTCGGGCAGGAGTTGGAATGACAGACGGAGTTCTGGGCATGATTCCAGAAGCAAGAGTTGGGCACATTGGGGTCTACAGGGACGAGGGCACAAAAGAGCCGGTTCCATACTATTGTAAACTCCCATCTGATATTGCAGAGGGACACGTTTTGTTGATTGATCCCATGCTTGCAACGGGTGGGTCTGCATCATATGCAGCAAAAATTTTACACGAAGAATACAAGTGTCAAGAAATTCAAATGATGTGCTTGGTTGCTGCTCCAGAAGGCGTAACAAGGATGGAACGGGATCACCCGTATCTTGAGATATTCACCGCATCTTTAGATAGGTGTTTAAATGAAAACGGATACATCCTTCCCGGGCTTGGTGATGCAGGCGACCGAATTTTCGGCACTTTGTAATGAACGACCCATATACAAACACAAGACACGTATGCAAAACACTGCTTGACGCCGCCGACTATCTGTTTGCAAGCAGTTCAAGGCGTGGCTGTACAAACATGCTTCCATCGTCTGGAACCTGTTGGGTTTCTGGTGACTTACACGACAATCCTATACACCTAGAAACCATAGTTAAACTTGCGACACTTGACAACCCAAACAATCACCTTGTAGTTCAAGAGTTAATCCACTCTGGAGATGAGTCAGAATCTCCCGATTTAAGTTATCAAACCCTTGTTCGGGTTGCAGAATTGGTGATTGCACATCCAAATCAAGTTCACCCCATTCTTGCAAACCACGAATTGTCACAGGCAATGGGAAATGCAATTACAAAAGGAAGCGGAGATCTTGTTAGCAAGTTTAATTCCGGAGTGTTTGGAGTGTTTGAAAACGAAACCGGCAAGGTGTTAAAGGCAATTAATGCGTTTATATTTTCTATGCCACTTGCCGCTAAATCAGAGACAGGGTTGGCGTGCACCCACAGTTTGCCCGATGAAAACAAAATGGATTTTTTTGACGACAACATTTTGAATAGGGAAATGTTGATAAAAGATATCGAAGACAAATTTGGCGCTGCAAGTCAAATAGTTTGGGGGAGAAATCACAATGAAGATCAAATAAACAAACTTGCCGATTCTTGGGGAGTAAAATTGTTCTGTGTTGGACACGCATTTGTTCATGATGGAGTTGAATCAGCTTTCCAAAACATGTTATGTATAAACAGCGACCACAAAAACGGAGTTGTTTTACCCGTTAATCTTGAAAAAATAGACAGCGCCGAAGAAACAATGGAACGGGCGATAGATTTAAGGTTTGCGTAAAAAAGTGACAACAGAAAACGATAATCCAACAACACTTTCTTTAGAACTTTCCCAGCGAAGCGGGAGTGTTGCGGTGTCGAACAACTCTGGAACGGTTTTGGAAACTAAGGTAGATAGTGGCAAGAGAGAGTCAGATGATGTTTTGCCAGCATTGGACGAACTATCAACCAAACTTGGAATTTTGCCAAACACCATTGAGTTGGTGGTGGTATCAACAGGTCCCGGTGGTTTTACCGGCCTTCGATCCGCGATTTCTATTGCGAAAATGGTTTCGCTTGTCTCTGGAGCATCTGTTCTTCCTATTGAAACCGCAATTAGTGTAGCCATTAACGCCAATCTAGGAAACGGTCCATTTTGTGTTATTTCTGGAGTAAAACAAGACACGTTTTGGGTTTCGTTTGTTAACAGGAAGGAAGGATTTTGGGTTTGTGACGCATTTATCTCAAATAATCGCGAAATAGAAAACAAACTAGATTCCAAAACAATTGTTTTCGGTGATTCTTATTTGCCACAATCGATTTCAAAGATGTGCGATTCAAAAAAGATACAAATTGTCGAGACGACGACGAGCGCAAGTTCTCTACTTAGTTATGGGGTAGACATCTACAAGAATGACAACAATGTAACCATAGATCCGCGCAAACTACTGCCCCTATATCCAAGAGAACCAGAGGCAGTTCGTGTTTGGAATGAAAACAGGTCTACGTAATAACACGCCAGACAAAGCCCGATAATTGAATTGATTTGGAATATAGCCCGCTTTCTTTCGGCGTAGACACGACTATTTGCCCATCTTTCCCCTGTTGGTGTGAAGTTGGGTGGGCTTGGGGACGAAGGGGTGTTTTGGCGGTCTGGGAAAACCAGAGACATTTGGTAACCACCACCGCCGACAAGGAACACTCAAATGAACAAAAAAACAAACGAAGAAAACAATGCCGACAAACAAGTGTTTACAACAGGAGAAGCAGCAAAAATATGCAATGTCTCCCAACAAACAATAATCCGCTGCTTTGATAGCGGTCGGCTGAGTGGTTTTAAAGTGCCGGGATCTCGTTTCAGGCGGATACCAAGATCTGAACTTTTCCGATTTATGCAACAAAACGGGATGGATACCAGTCGCCTGGGAACAACAAGTTGTACACAAGTTCTTGTTGTTGGGCTTAGTTCGGCAACCGTAGACATGGCTATAAAGACCCACGCGGTTGGCCACAACATAAACATTCAACATGTTGACGACGCTTGGACTGCCGGATTTGTAGCTAGAGAGCGCACTCCAAATTTAATACTTTTAAATCCCGCGGTACTCGGAATTAATAAACAATCAATAATTGACACCATAACAGCATCTGGGTCACCGGCTCCTCTAATAGTTGAAGTGGATAACAATTCTCACAATGAAGTAAATCCGTCGCCAAAAGGAGCCGATTCAAAAGAAGTAATCAAACAAGCGGTACAACAACTTTTATCAGCATAAACAGGACCATAAGAAATGACGCTCAAAGCAGAACACAAGAATCAAATTAATACCTTGTTGATAGGCTCGTTTCCACAAACAACCCAAGCAATAAGAGCGTCGCTTGAGATGTCAGGACACAATGTTGAGAATATATCTTCTCTTTCAGAATTTGAAAAAACAGCTGATGGCAACAACTTTCATTTAATAATATCAACGACGGACTCATCAAAATTCAAACCACAAGAATTGTTTGAAATGGTTGCGCTGTTGTTGCCAGAAACGCCGGTGGTTGGGTATTCTGTTAACCCAACACCTGAAAATATCATAGAGTTTGTTAGATGCGGCGGAGCGGATTTCTTTTGTGTTCCCAATGACTTTAACATCATGAGCGAACGTATTCATACAATTCTTGAGCGGGCACAAAACTTAAAAGACCAAAAAGAAGAAGCGAAAAAGAACGCCCAAAAAGGCAACTTTATGAACGAAGAGATCAAAAGATTGTCCGAAGAAAACGATTCACTTTGTAACGATCTTGCCAACAGCAACTGTGAGACAAAGAAAAAAATACACCAAGCATCAATTGCAGCAGAGTTTCAAACCCTGGTAAACCAAGAACTAGAAATTGAGTCAATGCTTCGAACCGCGCTTGGTTACCTTCTCACAAGAATTGGTGCTACAAATGCGGCGGTCTATTTACACGAAGGTGGAATTGATTGGGGAATCGGTGCTTACATAAACTATGATCGACAGCCAGAGCAGTTTCAATTGCTTGTAGACACCCTCGGACCGGAGGTTTGCCCGTCTGTTTCAGAATGCAAAACAATCAAAAAATATAAGAACGTGGAAGCGTTTGCAAGCACTTATGGCATTGACCCAGTCGACTTCTCGGGTAGCGAAGTAGTAACCATAGGGTGTTGGTATGACAATAAATGTATGGCCGCAATAGTTTTGTTCCGCGGAGACACAAACCCGTTTGACGAAGAGTGCATTGATACCCTTGAGACGATACAGGGCATTTTTGGTCACCAGTTAGGAACAATCCTAAAAATACACCGCCGCTCCGAAACTAATTGGTCTAGCGAATCGGTTGATGACGATGAATGGAACTACGGAAGAGCAGCATAACTTGGTAGAGCCCAAAAACCAGATAGTGAAGTAATTTACTAAGAAACTCCGCCCGACAACGATATTATTTTGATGTTATTTTTTCCGATGACATCCCCCAACTGTTGCACCAGTTTTGGTTCTACGATAACCCTTCGTTGAGATTTCAGTGTTGCAACATGTTCACCGGTCTTTATGTGTATAAAAACATCCGCAGGAGTTGCACCCATGGGCACTTTCGATGATCCCGCCTGTTTAATCAACCCTGAAACCATTTCCATTTGTCCTCTTACACCTCCAGAAGAAACACCTTCTTTGAATGTAAGTTCAATGCGCCTTGAGAGAAACAACGGCGCGTCTTGAATGCCAGATACCAGATTCACAAGTAACTGTAAATCTCCGCGAGACCTATCTACCTTACCAACTACGATTACTGCGGCATCTTGCTGTAACAGGTGGGAATATTCTCGATAGGCGTCGGAAAAAGCAACGCACTCAAGTTTTCCTGTCCTGTCTTGCAGTGTTAACACGGCCATTTTTTGACCAGCGCTTCTCCCGTTGCGAATGGTCATAATTCGTACTCCAGAAAGAATACCTCCAACCACAACTTCTCTTCCATCTCCAACGTCGCGGATCGAAGAAACAGTGTCGGAGCACCACGCTTCTAGTAATTGATCGTGTTCGTCAAGCGGATTCCCTGAAACATGTATCCCAAGAACCTCCTTTTCTTGACGAAGGGTTTCGGGTTGTGACCAGGGGGAAACCCTAGGCAATTCGCACACAAATTCGGCCGACGAATCGTTACCCTCGGATGGTTGAGCACCAAAAAGCCCTCCCTGACCCGACTCTTTGTCCTTTGCAGTCGAAGCGCCAATGGATATTGCCCTGTCAAGCACATTAAGAAGAGCAGCCCTGTTTTCAACACCGTGCAGAGAATCAAAAGCACCACCCCTAATTAGTGCATCAATAGCCGCCCTGTTTGCTGACCGGCCACTTACTCTTGAACAAAAATCAAAAATGGATATGTAAGCACCACCCAAAGAACGTTCCTCAACAATTGCAGAGACAGCAGTTGCCCCAGCACCCTTTACGGCACCCAAACCAAATCGAATGTACCCATTAAGATTTGTTTTTTCGTTGTGTTCATCAAAGACAACAGAAAACAAGGACTCAGATTGATTTATGTCAGGTGGACCAACATTAAATCCAACATGATTATTTTCATTGTTATGATCTGGGAAAACTATTCTTCTGCAATCACTAATGTAGGGAGCCCAGTCCTCTGTTTTTTTGGCAGCACTTTCAAAAGTAAGAACTGCCGCCATATATTGAACGGGGAAATATGTTTTAAGATAAGCGGTTTGGAAAGCAATGATTGAATATCCAGTAGAGTGACTTTTATTAAAACCATAGCCGGCGAACTTAAGAATCAAATCAAACAAATCATTCGCAAAATTTTTGCTTAGCCCCTTTTCCACAGCGCCATCAACAAATTTGGGCCTGTTGGCGTTAATAACTCGGTGTTTCTTTTTGCCAATCGCTTTGATGAGCGAATATGCTTCACGAAGGGGTATATCTCCAAGGGCGTGCACAATTTGCATGACCTGCTCTTGGTAAACCATAATTCCATAGGTCTCGGCAGTAAAGGAGTCAACAATATCGTGAACCTTCGGAACTTGTTCTTCACCATTTTTCCTTGCACAAAACGTTTCAATTAAGTCCATTGGTCCAGGCCTAAACAAAGCGTTTGCTGCAATTAAATCCTCAAGCCGCGTTGGTTTCATTTTTTTCAAAAGACGGCGCATACCTCCGGACTCAAACTGGAAAACACCAGCAGTGTCACCCCTTGCAAACAAGTTAATAACTTTTTGGTCCTCAAAGTTTATTCGTTCCAAATCGAGTGGGTGCGATCCGCTTTCTGGTTCCCTATTAACCGCGCGCCATATATTGTTCTCGCCCATACTTTCTCTAATTAGTTTCTTACAAAGCTCGATTGTTGAAAGAGTTCTCAGTCCTAAAAAATCCATTTTAAGAAGCCCAATTCGCTCGCAAGTTGGCCCGTCCCACTGAGTGACAATCTCAGATGTACCCGTCGCCTTACACAGCGGAACGATGTTATCTAATGGCTCGGTTGCAATGACAACACCGGCAGCATGAATACCAACATGTCTTGCGTGATGTTCTAGCTGTCTTGCAGTATCAACAACTCCCTTCACCTCTTTAGAGTTGTCGTATGCGTTTTGAAAATCACTGTTTTTTTTCAGAGAGTCCTCAATAGTTATGTTTAATTCCGGAGGAACAAGGTTAGCAAGCCGCTGCCCCTCGCCCGGAGAAAGACCATGAACTCTCGCAACATCCTTTATTGCCGCCCTTGCTTTTAGGCGACCGAATGTAATGATTTGTGCCACGTGCCCGTACTTTTTACGAACAAAATTAATAACATCACCACGCCCATCTTGACACATATCAATATCAATATCTGGATATTCAGATCGGTCTGGATCTGTAAAACGCTCAAAAAGCAATCCATATTTTACTGGACAAGCGTTAGAAAGACCAAGCACATAACCAACCATAGTTCCAACACCAGAACCACGAGCGTTTGCCGGAATACCCTTTTGTCGAGCCCAGTCAACAAAGTCCCACACAATTAGAAAATAAGCACTAATGTTTTTGTCAGAAAGAATGCCAAGTTCTCTAACAAGCCTCTCTCTAATTTCATCCGTTACCCCATCAACCCCGTACCTCCATATCAGCCCCGCTTCGCAAAGACAGGCAAGAGCACTGTCACAATCTTTTTTTAACTCTTCTTCAGAAACATCTATGTCAACCAGCGAGTCGTACGGAGATAGCGTAAACCTCTGACAATGAGTCTTGAACCATTCCGTCAGGTCACCCCCCTTAAAGGGTTCGTATGAATTTGGTCCGGTTACTCGCACAACAGGAGCATGGCTCTTGTTGAGATCTAGGGTAACTTTGCAGCGTCCAGAAATTGCTGAACTGTTTTCGATTGCTTCTGGTAAGTCATTAAACAATTCAGACATCTGTTCGTGTGATTTAACATATAAATCTCGAGAATAAACAATCCGACCCTCATCACTTTTTTGTTTTTGCATAGAAATACAGCAAAGAGTGTCGTGTGCATCCCAATCTTCTTCACCGAGAAAATGCGCATCGTTGTCACAAACAATCGGAAGGTCAAGTTCTCTTGCTAGTTTTATAAGGTATGGGTTAATGGCGAGTTGTTCTTGAACATCGTGCCGCTGTAATTCAATATAGAACCTTGGATTACCATTTTTGTCTGGCGAAAAAGTTTGTGAGTGCCACTTTGCTTCTTCTATTGCGCTGTTCCAATCCCCTTCGTCCTTGCTATTAATAAATTTGCAAAGGTGGTGTGCTATAGAACTTCCAAGGTGCCCGTTAATAGCAATAATCCCATCAGAATGTTTTTCAAGCGTCTCGCGGTCCATTCTTGGTTTGTAATAAAAACCATTTACAAAAGAATCGGAACTTAGTTTTACAAGATTTTTCCATCCATCATTGTTTTCTGCGAGAAGAACCAAATGAAAGCCTCCGTCTCGAATTCCGGTTGGCTTGCGTTCCCTTCTATCGCCGATTGCAACATATGCCTCAATCCCCAGAATTGGTTTAATCCCCGCCGACTTTGCTTTTGTGTAAAACTCAAATGCCCCATACAGGTTTCCGTGGTCTGTAATAGCAACCGAATCCATGCCAAAATCTTTGATTCGTTGTAAAAGAGCGTCAATTTTGTTGCCACCATCAAGCAACGAATACTCGCTGTGGAGATGAAGATGTACAAAAGAATTGTCGGCGTTATTTGTTGTCAAGAGTTCATCCTTGCGAGCGTCTATGATAGCAAGACAAAAACACACTATGATTTGTTTTTAATGATGATGCGAAATATTCAATTTGGTTCAGGAAGAACAATGTCAACCCCTTCTAAAATGGCCACCCTGGTCTTTGGGCTGGTGGTTCTTTTACCCATCTTCGCACTTTTGATTGTTGCTGGTATCTTTGCAGGCGTCGTGTTTGGAATCCTCTTGCTTGTTGGGGTGGTTAATACAAAAATACGAACTTTATTTTCTAAAACCCAAGATGGTAGAAAAAACGTTCGTATTCGAAGGAAATAGCCAACAAGTCAAAATATGCAACCCAGCAAACAATCCCACGGGTCGTTTATTCCGCGGGTCGTTTATTCACCAAAAAACAATCTTGAAAACAATCCCGCAGGTCGTTTTTATTGCTGATTGGTTTCTCTATTAACGGTGTCTTGGTAGGAGAGGTGTAATTGTTTTGTTAGCGCCCCAACAACCCTGTCACCAATCATTTGGTCTTGAGTACCAGAGCCCTCTTGCGTCTGAATTGCGGCACGAAGACCGATGACTGGAAGGATCCCCCAACTCGAATTTGTTAAAAAAACCTCGTCTGCTTCAAGAACATCATCAAAAACCAACTGCTGCTTACTTGTTCCAACCCCGAGGTCGGACGCAATTTCCATTACAACTTTTCTAGTGATTCCGGGTAAGACCGCAGAAGGCTCGTCGCTTCCATCTTCTTCTCCCCTAGCAACAGGAGTAAACATGGTTCCATCTTTAACAATAAATATATTACTCACACTCCCTCCAGCAACCTTAGCGCTTGGCGTTAACCACAGGGATTCTCCACACTGCTGCATGGCGGCCATTTGAAGATTTAATAACCGAGACCAATAATTAAGCGTTTTGTGCCCAGCCGAAAATTCATAAGGGTTAACTCGCCCACTTGCAACGGAAACCATTACGCCTTTTTCAAAAAATGATTCTGGGTATTGAGTTGGAGGCTGGGTTTGAATAACGACAGTAGGGTCTCCACCTCGGCTTTCCCCAGTTTGTTGAAGAAGATTAAGATCCCCACCCGTAATAGTTATTCTCATCCTCGCCTCTTGTTGACCGTTTTCTTCAAGAGTTAATTGAAGCGCCTCAACAAGCGGGTCGGTTCGAAGTTTTTCTGTTAGGCGAAGCATCGCTGCTGAATCCGCAATTCTGTTCATGTGGTCTAAGGCACGAAACACTCTTCCATTTCTTGCGCTTAGGGTTTCAAATAGCCCAACCCCGTGTTGAAAACCAGCATCAAACGCACTAATTTTTACATCAGAATCCTCAACAAACGATCCATTCAACCAAGCTTTCACTTAATCCATGCTCCTGCAATTAACAGGGGATCTGTTTGTGAGGAACAAATAATCCGCAGCCCAGCAACTGGCTTGGAATTGATTTGAAAAACCGCAACATGGGTTGCTGTTCCGTCTCCATATTCTTCAGTGTCTCCATTGGTAACAACAACACTAAACCCACCACCGCCCTCCGCAGACATTTCGCAAACCTGCTTAAGAGAACGTTCAAGAGTTGATTGCAAAACATCGTTCACAACAAATTTATCAATAGCCGATGGGTTGTTCATAAAAAGCGGAACAAGTTTTGTAACCTCTTTATGAATATGATTGGTTATCTTTGCTTCTGCTTTGGACGACCACCAAGCGACTCCAGCCGCAACAACTAAAATGAGAATCACCCCTATAAAAGGTCTTGATTTACTTAGCATGATTTCCCAAGGTTTGCGAGCGAAGAGTAGTTGCTCTGTTTAACAGCTCTTCGTGGTTATTTTTTAGCGGATCTAGGTCGAAGTGCCAATTTGTTTTTGAATTTAAGTTCAAGGGTGCAACATCGGCAACAAAATCAACAAGCGGCGCATCCCAAACCGGCTGGCTAGTCCAAGCGGTTGTCATAACAGGTTCGTGCGAGTCCAGTTCAATTCGAAGATCGTACTCGCCGTAATAGGTAAACCCGAAATCAAGCGGTGTTCGCCCCATTTCTCTGTCGTTTACCCAGACCAGAGCACCTTCTGGATTAGTTGTTATAGATATGGTTCGTTTTACACAGCCCAACAATGTGAGTAAAACCAAAAACGCCATCAGCAAAAACTTCATAATTGCGGATTATATAGAATGAGGAGACCTAGGTATCCACATTAATCAAACTCATCGCCCCTGAAGGTGGATGCAAGATAGTGTTTTCTAACCATCTCGTCGTTGATAATGGTCTTTGGGTCACCGTCTTTTAGGTTCTTTCCTTCGTCGATAATGTAAGCCCTGTCACAAATGTGTAAAGTTTGTTGAACCGCGTGGTCGGTAACCAAAATGGCTATTCCTGACTCAGCAAGTTTTCGAACTTCGTTTTGCACATCCTCAACTGTGTGTGGATCAACTGCTGCAAACGGTTCATCTAACAAAATCAATTTGGGTCTCATAATTAGAGAGCGGGCGATTTCCAGCCTTCTCCTCTCTCCACCACTACAGGTTCTCGCAAGTTGTTTTCGCTTGTGTTCAAGGTGAAATTGCTCTAACAACTCATTGCATCGCTGCTTCTGAATTGGTTTTGAAATTGGTAGTGTTTCAAGAATGGTTAACAAATTGTCTTCACAAGTCATGCCGCGAAATACACTCGGTTCTTGTGCTAAATAACCCATACCACGACGTGCGTGTTGATACATTGGGAGGTATGTGACATCTTCACCATCGAACAAAACACGACCACCCTCAGGCGTAATCATTCCAATCATCATACGAAACGACGTAGTTTTCCCCGCTCCGTTTGGTCCTAGCAACCCAACAATCTCACCGGCACTTACTTCAAGCGAGACCTCATCAACCACCCTTCTTCCCCCGTAACTTTTTATAAGGTTTGTAGAGGAGAGAAGAGACACTATTCTTCCTCACCAAGGACTTCCGACTCTTCGATTTTGTCTACCCTTGCTCTCCTAGCTAGTGGCGTCCAACTTTCAGGATAAAATCCGTGAGCAAGTTTGCCAATGATTAAATGCATATCTTTATAAATATAATCATCAAGCAATATCGGAGAGTGGTTTTCTACAATTACCTTAGCGGTCCAAGTGGTTCTTGCCTTTCCGGTTTTCGCAATCCACCGCCCCATATCAATATCTTTGATTTCTTCAGCAGACCAAGTTCCCTCTGGTGTAGTTAAAGTTCCATCATCATCAAGCCGGTACGCGTTTGCCCTTTTGGCCAATTTAAAATATGCCCACAAGTAATAAAAACCCAAAGGTAGGCAAAGTATAAAAAGCCATTGCATGGGACGATCAAATTTGCTTGGTCTGGTGACGCTACCGTATTTATTTAAATATTCCCCCAGAAGATCATCCGCCTTTTGTTGTGACCCACCGCTTCCATCTAGCGCGCCCTTGAATTCAATAAGTGCAGCACTCCAATTTTTGTCAAGACCGTCGTCTTCTTCAATAGTTACATTCAATTTAACTGTTGCCCTGTCTCTCTCTTCTGAGCCCATCTCCAGCACTTTTAGTGCGGGCTGGATTGTCTCTCTCAAAAATTCCGCTCGATCTGCTTCTTGAATTGCTTTTGGAATAGCCACGGTGTAATCCCAAATGCCCCACACGCCCAAAACAAGACAGACAACAGCCATAATAATTGTTTTGAGCCAGTATCTAGTTGCTAAGGTTGTAGTAATTGCCACGCGTAATTCTTTCTTATTTTTGAAATCCTACACGGTCTCAGCTCGTAGCGTGTGGCACAACCCAATTGCAGCGTTATATAAACCAATATGTGTCGGAGCTGCGGGAAGGTGCCCAATTATATAATCTAGTTGCCTCCGAATAGACCCATCGGTGTAAAGTTTGCTGAGGATATGGTCTCCGAGTTCTTCAGCAGCATGATCAAACCAACCACACGTTGGTTTGTTTGGAGTTTTTGGTTCTTCTATTTGCACCCTTACAACAACCCCGCTACCAAAGGCAACGAGTGGGCACAATCCAAGAGATGTGGTTGGCTCTCGACAAAGCACAATTGCGGAAATACCATCAGCATGAAGGGCGTTTGAAAGAATGCTAGCATCCCTTCCAACCATAGGCGGCTGGACCAAATATCTTCCGCCCTCGGTTATTTGTTCCCCAAGTTCTATTGAGTCAATTATCCTTACCCGTTTTCCATTCTTTGCCGCTTCGTACATTTCTTGCCTTGCTGAACAAAGATCTTTCATGGCGCTTGACAACTCCTCCCAGTTTTCGTCAACTCGGGCCTGCTCAACTTTCCCAGCCGAAACAGTTTCTTTTTTAAACCAAGGGTCTGTTTTTTTTCGTGGCATAAATTTAAGAAGCGTAGTGCTCCCGCACTTCATCGGCTAGAACACTGTTCCCAAACCACAACTTAACAGGACCTTCGGGCTGAAGGTGAACAAGAATCGGCGCTCCTGCCGGAACCAAAAAGACGCTCTGGTCTGGAGTTTGTCCATTATTCATAAGAGCGGTAAGGAGAGTAACTAAAATTTGTTCATCACCCGACTCAAACAAAAGTGGATCTCTGGTGTTTAGCCGAACAGTCGCGGAAGCATCAAACTCCTGCCACAGTTCGTTCCCAGCCATACTAAAGGCAACGGCATCAAAAACACACCTCCATTTGCCACAAGGGATAAGGATGGTTTGATCATGGTGGACCCTTCTTACGCTCTCAGCAGTAACTTCGACAAGCGACTCAGCGTCTAGGCTTGTGTTGGTCCAGTTGTTTCCATCACACCCCTTCCCACCAGTGCACAGGCAGTCGCAAACCTCGGCCTGCTCACTTCCCATTTCATAGACAACACAATCGTCGCCCAGCGGAGTTGATGTGATACCAAACTCGTCTAATAGGTCGTTAATTTCTTGTTCTGGGAGAAAATCCAAAAATCTATTCCAATCAAATCGTGTGTGATGTATGAGTATTCAATACGATAGTGGCAAGTATTGCAAGCGATGTCTATTTCTACCATTCTATTTGTTTGTACAGGTAACACATGCCGAAGCCCGATGGCGGAGGGTCTTGCTCAAAAATGGCTTGATGACAATGGTTTTACGGACTGGCTAGCGGTTTCTGCTGGTGTTTATGCAATCGAAGGCAGCCCAACGAGTCAAGAAACAATCAAATCACTTTCTGATCGCGGAATAGAGTTTGAAGGAACAAGTTATCCTCTTACACAAGACATGGCAACATCCGCAAAAATTGTACTTTGTATGTCTGGTAACCATCTTAAAGCGGCGCATAAATTTACAGAACACGCAGAGTTGCTTGATCCATCAGGAGACATACCAGATCCGATTGGTCAAGACCAATCGGCGTACGACACACTTGCACAGAAGATGGAAAAACTTATTGCTACCAAACTACAATCCCTAACAAATGAAGGAGAGTAAATGTCATTTCAGGTTGGAACAATTGCAATTGGATCGGACCACAGGGCAAGAGAAATAGTAGACGGTCTTGCAAAACGCCTTGAACCGCTTGGGTGGGTCGTTCACAAACACTATGGCGGTGATGCCGACTCAGTTGACTATCCGTGTATTGCAAGAGAAGTGACAAACGAAATTATTTCTGGCGAAGCGGTTTGCGGAATATTGATATGTGGTTCAGGTATTGGTATGTCGATGGCGGCAAATAAAGCAGATGGTATTCGGGCTGCTTTGGTGCACGAACCAACAGCAGCAGAAATGAGTCGAAGGCACAACGACGCAAACGTGTTGTGCTTAGCAGTCAACGGTCCATTTGAGAGCGACTACAACGCCATAGTTGACAGATGGCTCTCAACCGACTTTGATGGCGGTCGCCATCAACGCCGCATAAAACTCATGCGATAGCCCACCCCCGCTGTGCGAATGTTCCGCATAGGACATACCATAAACACCCATGTCAGTCATGCGAATCCTAGATGCAAATATAAACCGCGCCGCAGAAGGCATGCGCGTCTTGGAGGACATCGCTCGGTTTACGCTTGAGAACCAAACACTCTGCTCTTCAATAAAAAAATGTCGACACGAACTCCGCATGCAAACCCCAGAAATAACCTCTCGGGACGTACGGGCGGATGTCGGCACAACGATTTCAACAAAAACAGAGGGCAGGCGGGACTCCATTTGCGATGTGGCGATAGCAGCAGGAAATCGCTGCGCAGAAGCACTGCGCGTAATCGAAGAGATTTTAAAATTAGAGCGCCAGAAAAACACTGTCGAGTCAATACGTTATGAAATGTATGACCTCTCTGAGGAAGTGATTCGTCTTCTTGGTGCAACACAAAAACAACAATGGAAATTGTGTTTTGTCATGACCAAGGACGACTGCCTACTTGCGTGGCAAGACACACTGGTTCAGTCCCTTGTTTCGGGATGTGAATGCGTACAGGTTCGAGAAAAAAACCTGACCACCGCAGAATTAATAACACATGTTCAAGAAGTAAAGGAAATTGCAGATAAATACGAAGCACAAGTCATTGTGAATGACCGAGTAGATGTTTTGTTGGTAACGCGCGTTTCGGGAGTTCATTTGGGCAAGAATGACATGTCTATCCAAGACGCAAGAAAACTAATCGGTTCAAAATACATCATTGGTAAAACGGTACACAACACCTGTGAACTAACCAACGATGCAAACTACATTGGGGTGGGTCCTGTGTTTGAATCACCAACAAAACCCAGCACGAAGATTGCTCCTTTGGAACTTCTTAAAAATGCACTGAGATATAATCATCTTGCCATTGGCGGCATCACCCCACAAAATGTACACGAACTCTATGCGATTGGTTGTAAAGGAATTGCAGCAAGTTCAGCAATCGCAAAATCGCCAACTCCCGGAAAAATAGTAGAACAATTACTATCACGCGAGGCACAAATCGCATGATTCTTGCAACAGTTGAACATCACGGCGTTGTTTCAACAACACTTACTACCTTTATTTCACTGCTGGCATTCGCAACGGTCGTGGGGGTGTGTGCTAAATTTGTTAAAGTTCCATACACAATCGCATTGGTGCTTGCAGGTCTTGCTGTTGCCATCCTTGGGGCTGCTCCCGAGGGAATGGTAATTACCCAAGAACTCATTCTGGTTTTGCTCCTTCCCCCGCTTTTATTTCAAGCAGGTCTTCATCTCGACCTTGAGTTACTCCAGAAAAAAGCAATACCAGTCGCCATACTTGCCATTCCCGGTGTAATTCTATCTATGGTATTGGTTGCAGTAGCAATACGACCATTTCTTGGAGACAATTCTTGGCTTCCGGCACTTTTGTTTGGTGCAATGCTTGCTCCAACGGATCCAATTTCTGTTTTGGCAACATTAAAAGCAGCAAAGGCACCAAGTCGACTAAAGACACTTATAGAGGGAGAGAGTTTATTTAATGACGGAACCGGCGTTGTACTTTTTTTGATTTTGCTCTCCGCTGTTTTCGCTTCGGGTGGAAGCGAGGCATCTTTATCTATTGTTGACGGAATTATGCAGTTCATAAAAGTTGCCGGCCTCGGTGTCGTGTTTGGATTGGGTTTTGGGCTGATTGCATTTTGGATTTTGCGACGCCTTAACGACCACGTTCTTGAAAACGCAATTACTATTGTTCTTGCATGGGGCTCATTTATTGTTGCAGAACAAAGCGGCGCCTCGGGTGTTATATCAGTTGTCGTTGCTGGGCTCATTATCGGAAACTACGGCACAAAACTTGCAATGAGCGACCAAACCGTGCAAACAATAAACACCTTTTGGGAATCAATCGACTTCTTAATCAACTCGATTGTCTTTTTGCTCATCGGTTTTGAGTTGCAAGACATTGGTGGCTTGCCTGCTCTGCTTCAAACAAACGTTCTTCTCGCAGTTGGTGCAACTTGGCTTGCAATCATGGTTGCTCGTGCCACCATGGTTTATCCAACTGCGTTTACTATAGGAAAACACTGGCCCAAGGGATGGAAACACGTTGTCTTCTGGTCTGGACTTAAAGGGTCTATTCCGCTTGCACTAGTTTTGGGGCTTCCTTCTAGCGAACTTAAACAAACACTTATTCCTGTTGCCTTCGGCGTAGTTATGGTAAGTTTGTTGTTGCAGGGCTTAACCGTTGGTCCACTTATTCGAAAAACAGGCGTTGCAAATGCCAGTTAGCGATTTTTCATTTACGTTTTTGGGAACGGGGACATCTGCTGGCATCCCAGTTATTACCTGTGACTGTGATGTGTGCAAGAGCGATAATCCAAAAGACAAACGATTGCGGTGCAGTGCGTGTGTGCAGTTTCAAGATGGCGATGGGGTAGACAGAGTTATCCTCATTGACACATCGCCAGACCTTCGCCAACAAGTGTTACGGGAACAACTCACTCGTTGCGATGCGATATTGTTTACCCACAATCACGTCGATCACACATTTGGGTTAGACGACACGAGGATGTTTAACATCTCGATGTCACAGCCACTTGATATTTATGCAGAGCGCCACACCCTTGATCATCTTTCTAGAGTTTTTCAACATGTCTTTGAATCGCACAAAAATGTTAACGATTCCTTTGTTGCAAATTTGATCCCTCATGAAATTTTTCCAGAAGAACCAATTGATTTGTTTGGAGTTTCGTTCATTCCTCTCCGCCTTTTGCACGGCCGACTCCCGATAGTTGGTTTTAGGATTGAAGTGCCAAGCGGACCATCGATTGCCTATTGCACCGACGTATCTTCGATTCCAGCCGAATCATGGTTACAACTTGCGGACCTGGATGTTCTTGTTTTAGACATGCTTCGATTTAGACACCATCCGACCCACTTAAATCTTGACCAAGCGATTGAAATTGCTCAGCAGGCTGGAGCAAAGCAAACGTATTTCACACACATGACCCACTGTGTGATGCACAACCAAACGGAATCAGAATTACCCGACCAGATCCACCTTGCGTATGACGGTTTGAAACTTTAACGTTTTTTCAAAAGTCCATCTATTGGAAACCAGAAAACAGACATTTTTGTAGTTCCAAATAATGAGTAGAATTCCCAGACAGCGAGTCCAAATTGACTTGGTTTACGCTTTGGAATCACGCTTTTGTTTCCAAATTAGAACACCTAGTGTGAAAGCAACTTAATCCACTAATTCTGGTACAATTCGCCCCCTTATGGCACAAATTCGCGCTATCCGAAAACGTATGACGGCGGTTGGAACCATCGCCCGTATCACTAAAACGATGCAGATGATTGCAACGGCAAAATTCACTGC
>CAZABE010000045.1:0-6120 GCA_964483425.1 uncultured Isosphaeraceae bacterium
CTTTATCGACCATGGAACAGGAGTTGTTATTGGGGAGACAACAATCATAGGGAATCACTGTAAGGTTTATCAAGGAGTAACTTTCGGCGCTCGGAGTTTTGAACGAGATAAACTTGGCGAACTTAAACGAAAAACAAAACGCCATCCAACCCTCGGCGATCAGGTGACTGTTTACGCTGGTGCAACTATTCTGGGCGGTGATACCCATATCGGCGACCACTGTGTTATTGCAGGCGGCATATTTTTAACACGGTCAATCGAAGCAGGGCATACGGTTCGCGGGCCAAAAGCTGCAGTTAGATTGAATGAAAACCGCAGCGATTTTAGTTAGCCCAAAAAAATCTGCTAAAATACGTTTCTATGAATACAGAAACCTATAACGGATGTGAAACTATTTCGACACCTCTTGGCGACCGAACCGTCTACCGACTTGATTCGCTGGGAGATCTTGAGACGACGCCTTACTCGATACGAGTGTTGCTCGAGTCGTGTTTACGTAACTGCGGAAATGGCATTGTCACGGGAGAAGATGTTCAAGCACTTGCTTCTTACGATGCAACAAATGTCGGTGAAGTGGAAATACCATTTACCCCCGGAAGAGTTGTGCTTCAGGACTTTACCGGCGTTCCTGCTGTTGTAGACCTTGCTGCGATGCGAAGTGCAGTTGTGAGAATGACAGGTGATGAAGCGTCTGCATCAAAAGTAAACCCACTTGTCCCCTGCGATTTGGTGATTGACCATTCGGTTCAAGTTGATTCATTTAATTCGTGTAATTCAATAACAATAAATAGTGAAAAAGAATATGAGAGAAACAATGAGCGATACGAGTTTTTGAAATGGGGACAAAACTCATTCGACAACTTTAGTGTTGTTCCGCCCGGAACTGGGATTGTTCATCAGGTCAATTTAGAGTTTCTTGCAAAAGTAACATGGGATAACGATGGCACGTTGTACCCAGATAGTTTAGTAGGCACTGATTCGCACACGACAATGATTAATGGGCTAGGGGTTCTTGGTTGGGGCGTTGGCGGTATTGAAGCCGAAGCAGTTATGCTTGGTCAACCAATTTATATGTTGATTCCAGAAGTGGTTGGGATGAAACTTACTGGGACGTTACAAGAAGGCGTTACCGCGACGGATCTTGTTTTGCGCGTTACAGAATTACTTCGGGAACACGGAGTTGTTGGTAAGTTTGTTGAGTTTTACGGTGAAGCGCTCGCTGATATGCCGCTTGCTACCCGGGCAACGCTTGCAAACATGGCGCCAGAATACGGCGCAACGATGGGCTTCTTCCCCGTGGATGAACAAACAACAAAGTACATGCACTTAACAGGGCGTGATGAAAAACTCATCGAAACCGTCGAGCAATACTGCAAGTTGCAAGGTTTGTGGCGCGATGATTCGCGTCCAATCAAATATGCTTCAACAGTGACACTTGATATGTCTACGGTCGAGCCAGCGTTGTCTGGACCAAAGCGTCCCCAAGATCGCATTCTCCTTTCCGACATGAAGTCAAAATGGCAAGAAACAAGAACTGAAATGTTTGGTCACGCGGAACCTAACAGCGCGCTTGTTGAAGATACCGTTGACTCTTTTGAAATGGCAGATGGCGATATTGCAATTGCTGCAATTACTTCTTGCACGAATACTTCAAACCCTAGCGTGATGCTCGCAGCTGGTTTAGTAGCAAAGAAAGCCCACGCTCTTGGTTTAACACGCAAGCCATGGGTAAAAACATCACTTGCCCCCGGAAGCACAGTTGTGACGGAGTATCTAACACGCGCTAATTTACTTGGCGATTTAGAAGCGCTTGGCTTCTGGGTAGTTGGTTATGGCTGCACGACTTGTATTGGAAACTCTGGTCCTTTGGATGCTCCAATTAAAGAGGCAATTAATGAGCACGACATATTGGCTTGCTCGGTCTTGAGCGGCAACCGAAATTTTGAAGGTCGCATCGGCCCAGAAATTAGTGCAAACTATTTGGCCTCGCCGCCGCTCGTTGTTGCGTATGCAATTGCAGGGACGGTAGACATCGATCTTTCAACAGAGCCCCTTACAAACGTAGAGGGCAAAGATATTTTCTTGAAAGATATTTGGCCAACTGACGAAGAAGTTCAAGAGACAATTAACAGTTCACTTGGGCGAGACGAATTTGTTGAGCAATATTCAAATGTGTTTGCAGGCGGAGAAGACTGGCAAGCTGTGCAAGCTGGCGATGGCCAATTGTTCGAGTGGTCGGATGAAAGTACGTATATTCATGAGCCGCCGTTTTTCCAAGGTATGCCCCCGAAAGTTCCGGAAATTAAATCAATTCAAAGTGCAAGAGTGCTATGCAAACTTGGCGACTCGGTGACTACGGATCACATTTCACCAGCAGGAAACATTAGCGCTGATTCTCCAGCAGGGAAGTTCCTTGAAAGTAGCGGTGTTCCAACTTCAATGTTTAATAGTTTTGGTTCAAGGCGCGGTAATGATCTCGTTATGACGAGAGGCACTTTTGGAAACGTACGAGTTAAGAACCAACTTGCCCCAGAAACCGAAGGGGGTTTCACTACTGACTTTACTGATGGCAAAGTAAAATCGATTTACGAAGCAAGTTGTAATTACAAAGAGGAAGGTATTCCACTTGTTGTACTTGCTGGAAAAGATTATGGGATGGGTTCATCTCGCGATTGGGCAGCAAAAGGCACTATGCTTCTTGGAGTTAAGGCGGTTATTGCGCAGAGTTACGAGAGAATACATCGAAGTAATTTAGTCGGTATGGGTGTCTTACCGCTTGAATATATTGATGGGCAAACTGCTGATTCGCTCGGTCTTGACGGAACAGAATCATTTTTAATTAGCATAGATGAAACGCTGCAACCAAGACAATTTGTTGAGGTAAATGCTAGGCACAGTAATGGTTTGATTACATCCTTCGAAACACTGTGCAGAATTGATACACCTGTTGAGGTTGAGTATTACAAAAACGGCGGAATTCTACATACTGTTCTTCGCAAAATGGCTCAGTGACTGTCACACTGCAATTGGGGTCATGTCGAGGGTCTGACCCTCGACATGACCCCAAAAAAGCCCGCCCATCTACTTCCAGTAGAAGGGCGGGGGTGTGTCGCTATTTTTTGGAGAGAGATGCGACACGAGGGGTATGGAGAGAGACTTATTTATCTCTGATGAGGAGGCGCCGAGACTATGCGGCGCGTTCGGGTGTTAGATGCCGATGGCCTCAAACTCACCAGTGAATGACTTGTCTAATTCTGGGTCGTACCCATAAGCAGTTTCCATTGATTCTTGTTCTATTCGAGAGTGAATTTCCTTTAGCAGGTTCACCCTTGCACGGTTTTTGCTGAGACGAGCTTCTTTGATTAACTCTACTCTAGAGATGTTGTCGGTGTTCGTATCTTTGTTTAGATCCATGATTCTCACATACCTTTTGGAATTTCCCATCCCTAGGGCATTCCATCTGACTTTTTTATGCTCCCACACATCGGGGCAAATGAAGGTTCAAGCAGCTAAAAATGCCGCACAGCCCTGATAATCGCCATCTTTCCGATTTCTTTCATTTTTTTCACTTTTATTTGGGGGTTTAGCCCACAAAAAGGAGTCTGACCCCAAAAAAAGGAAATGGGTGTAAGTGGATTGTCGATGGGTGATTGAAAATCAGCAGACATTGATTAACGCATGGCTATCGAAGATGGATTTTCGTCAGAAAGAACAGTTATTGGAGGAAATTGAGGGTACGTTGACCCTGCCCACCGATGTGCCGATTGAAGGAATTGTTGCCCAACTCGCTGCGGGACTCATGACCGCTTGTGCAAACGACTTAGGGCTATCAGTTTTGGAGTTGTCTGGTTTGTTGCGAACACCAAGAAAAGACGCACTTTCAGGTCTTGTTACTGTGTTACGCAACGGCGTGTAATTAACGCGCATCGCTTACCCCCTAGCCGCAAGGCAAATACAGTTAGTAGCTCACCAGTCGGTCTTTTGTTGAGTTTGATTTGCCATTGATTTGGGTCAATAGTTTTACCTCTGGTTTTAACTTCAACTTGTGTGCATTCTAGGTCACGCAGCAACTTTGCAACTTTTTCAATACGTAAGGAGGTCGTAGCAATTACTTCAAAAGAGGCAAACCAAGTAGTAACTAGGTTTTCTGATGAAGTAAGTAGACCAATTCCGGGTGCAAGTTCGGTTGCATTTAAAGTATTCCCCAATGTTCCGTGCAAACCCGCTCGTTCAAGCGCAACATTTGGTTCATGAATCCAACCACCTAATTCATTACTTAAAGATGGCGTTGTAGGAGTTCCTGAAAAAGATTGTCCAAGTTTCATGGAAGTTGCAGTTGTTCTGTTAGGTTTATTTGCAAGAGAGCCAAACCAAACTGCCCCTTGTACGACCCGATTATTTTCTTCAAAATATTCAATTTCAAAAGGAAGTGAAAGGGCTTCAATATCCTCTTGGTTAACAACAGGCGAAAGTTTAATGCATCCACCGGAACAATTTGCAGCAATGTTTATTACTTCAGAAAAAGGTGGCAGCATTGAATCAAGTTCAAATATTCTTCCTGTTCTGTTTCTCCTTGCTGGATCAATATGCATGACACTATTTTTTGGCATTTTGAATCTGGTTGCATCGTCTAAGACAACGGTTTTTCCAGTGTTTTGTTCTGCCATCCAACAGCGCAGTTCATCAATGTCTACCCCAATAGCATGACTTGGTAATTCCTTAAGGTCTGCTCCTATCCCACAGCACAAATCAAAAATGTTTGCATGTTCTGCAAAGCGCTTTGCCTTATGCGATGCAATTGCAGACGAGGTTGCTTGCTGGACACCTTCTGGGTCAGCTATTACGGATTTGTAATTTGAAAGTTTCCCTTTAGCACGTTTTCTTGCATCAAGTAATCCTGCCGCAACAGAAATTTCGTCCATGCTCCATGAGTTTCTAAGTTGCGTCATCGTTGCGACATCATCTATCGCACTATTTTCAATAGCATCAAGGAGTTCGTTGTTTTTGACGACTTTTTTCCAGTTTTCAATTTTTTTCGACATAAAGAAAAAGCACAACAGTTTGAAGAAATTGTGCGAACTCATGGTAAAAGGTAACCATGTTTCCTGCAGAGCACAAATGGTCAACATTGATGGATTCCGTAATTGATTCTTGGTTTGAAATTACCCTCCCAAGACCGCCGGTAGCAATGATTGGTTTTGAACAATCAGACGGTTGTTTTTGGTGCGGCAAGGATGTTTCACAGGGACAAGATTGCGCGTGTAGTGAACGCCATAAACCTTGGCTTAGAGTGTTTCGGCTGGGCAATTATGAACCGCCACTCTCAAGTTGTATTGTTCAAGGTAAGTATCTGGCATGGGATGATGGTCTTGAATATCTAGGTACGAAGATTGGAGAAAGAATTAGGGGTGCAGTTCCACCAAATTCATTGGTTGTGCCAATCCCGATGCCACCAATACGTCGATTTTTTCGAAAAATTGACCATACCGCTGTCATCGCTAAATTTGCTGCAAGGGCATCAAAATTACGAATGCGCCGCCTGCTTTGGCGCTGGGAAAGTGCCCCGCAGGCATCAAAGACAGCGAGTGCTCGATTGAAGATGAAACGTAACACTATGTGGTTGCGACCTTTGGCTCGAGTACGAGGTAAACATGTTGTTCTCATTGACGATGTTTTAACAACAGGAAGGACTCTAGAAGTTGCAACAAACAAACTCAGAAACGCTGGAGTTTCTTCAGTACGTGTAGCCGTTTTGGCAGCGACAAAAATGCCCAAAAAAGGGTAAAAAAAAGTGATTTGGTGTTGTGACGACGGTTGACTGGGAAGTTGGGTGGTATACAATGATCCTCCTTGCCTGTTTTTTAACAGGTTTGGTTTTTTGCGGTCTTTTTTAGACCAAAAAAGTGCTCTTTGAAAAGTGAACAGTTGGGAATACCGCGAGGATGTGTCCAACATCTCCAGCAAACACGATGCTGAAGTATGTTTGGATATCAAAATTCGGGTACCGTGTTTCACAGCATCGGTATCCTCGAACATCCTCGTGTTAAGCAATGCACTACTTACCCAAGTAGTGCAATGTGTGATGTAAGAAATTAGCAAGTAAGTTTAGCCGCTTACTTG
>CAZABE010000046.1:0-16131 GCA_964483425.1 uncultured Isosphaeraceae bacterium
GAATGGGCAAAGAAGGTCGACCACCTTGATGCCTGTTTCAAGTATTTCAGAGTTTGGGTTGAGGTCAGAAATTTGTGGTGGAGTTGCGTGAATTGGCATTCGTTTTTCGTGAGGAACTTCACCGCGTTCGTCAACTGGTTCACCAAACAAATTGAAGACGCGACCGAGTACGCCTTCGCCAACAGGTACTTTAACTGAGCCGCCAGTGTCAGTGCATTCTTGTCCACGGCGCAGTCCGTCAGTGCTTCCAAGAGAAACACAACGTACGCGTCCACCGCCCAAGTGTTTACTTACTTCACCAACGAGTTTTGTTTTTTCACCAGCGTTATCTATTTCAACTTCAAGCGCGTTGTATATTTCTGGCAGGTTTTCTGCTGGAAACTGAGCGTCAAATGTCGATCCGATGACTTGAATTATTGTGCCATTTGTGGACATGGTTGTATCCGAGAATTAGAGTTCATAAGTATGAGTAAAAGCCCAATAAATTTGGACAACAGAACACCGCAGGATACCTAAATTTCAACCCTTTTTCAAGTGCCAACCCACCACGACAACCGATCAAACCCTTGAGTCTGACCCCAGAGGTGGCCTCAGAGGTTACCTCGAGATAATGGGGGGACTGTCCCCTAGGGACTGTCCCCCGTATAATTCGCATCAAATGAAGTTTGACCTTGTAGACCAAATTCTTGAACAAGATGAAAGCCGAATTGTGACCATCAAACAAGTAACACAAGCCGAGGAGTATCTTGGAGACCATTTTCCGAGTTTTCCAATTCTTCCCGGCGTCATGATGCTTGAAGCGATGGTTCAGGCGGGCTCAAAACTGTGTGCAAACGAAACAGAGCGGCTTGTTTTAGGAGAGGTGAAAGCTGTCAAATATGGAGCAATGGTCAAGCCGGGCGATCGGTTAAAGGTCGAAGTAAATCTCATCAAAAAAAATGATGACGGATCATTTGGTTGCAGGGGCAACGGAACCGTTCTTAAAAATGACACGGAAGAAACGCAGACAGCGGTAGCCGGAGTGTTTACTATACGCCCTGTTCGCATGTCATAAACGTATAACAACAGGAGACGGTCCATGAGCCGCGATGATATATTTGAAAAAATTCAAGAGGTCTTAGACGATGCCCTTGGCGTTGATGAGGAGGAAGTAACCAAAGAAGCCAGTTTGACCGCCGATCTTGGCGCAGAATCAATCGATTTTCTTGATATTGTGTTTCGATTAGAAAAAACCTTCGATTTTAAAATTTCGCAGGGTGAACTTTTTCCAGAAAATCTCACTGAAAACCCTGATTGGGTTTCTGATGGGAACCTGACTGACGCTGGCCTCAAGATGCTCAAAGAGCGCATGGCCCATGTAGATTTTTCAGCGATTGAAAGTGGTGACCGAAACATTTCTAAGATTGGTGATTTAATAACCGTTGATGCGCTTGTAAATTTCGTTGAACTTAAACTTGCGGGTTAACCAAAATGCGATGGCTTTGGATAGATTGTATAACAGAGCATGAGGGTGGCAATCGACTTGTCGCTGTAAAAAACGTCTCCCTTGCAGAAGATGTTTTGCATGATCACATTATTGGCGGCAAACCAATATTCCCCTTTTCTCTCATGATTGAAGGGATGGCGCAAACGGCGGGTATTCTCGTTGGTTCTACATCTGGTTTTCAAGAGAAGGTTATCTTGGCAAAAATCTCAAAAGCATCTCTTGAGTGTGATGTAACAGCAGGGGACACTATTAGATACGATGCCAACATTGTTCGGGTTGACGACCAAGGTGCATCAACAACCGGAACCATAGATAGGCGAGTTGCAGGTGGTGAAGCATGGGAGCGAATCGGGAAGGTTGAACTTTTATTCAGTCACATTGATAACAATATGGCTAGAACTGAATTTCCTGAACACAATTTCGTCTTCAGCGACAATTTCAAGATGATTTTGGAGACCGCAGGGCTTGCAGACCTTGCGAATGACCCAAACTGATTGTATAATCCTCATCTCGACATGTATCTATGTGTCCACAATATCAAGGAGACATCAAAATGCCACGACTAAAAAACATAGACCCAGAAACAGACACTGGCGCAGGAGCCGATCTGCTTAACGGACCATTAAAGGCGAAGCAAATTAACATTTACAAAGGTCTCGCTGCTCACCCGACACTTTTTGAGGCATTTATGGCTTGGGGAAGGGATTCCAAAGGTGGTGGCCTAACTCCACAAGAAGGCGAAGTCGTTCAACTTCTTGCTGCTGAAAAAATGCACTGTGAATATTGCACCGCTGCGCATACGAAGGTCTCTTCAGGTCTTGGACTTTCAGAAGAAGATTGCCTAAATATTCGTAAGCGGCAAAGCGATGACCCAAAAACTCAAGCACTCATCAACTTTACAGCCGAAACGCTTGATACGCATGGAAACGTAAGCGATGAAACACTTGCCTACTTTATGGATGCTGGCTTCAGTACAGAATCGGCTATCGAAGTTGTTGCGGGTATTTCTATCATGACATTTACGAGTTTATACAATCACGTAAATGACACTGTTGTTGATTTCCCTCAGGTTACTGCTGTATAAACACGAATAAACCTTAAAAAACAAACCCCCGCCCAATTAGGCGGGGGCTGTTTATTGGTCGATTGGAGGCTCGACCGATGGGAGAAGATTGGTCTGCTGCGTGGCGCAGACCGTTTCAATGGAGGAGATAGAGAAGGACTGAATCTCCACCACTGTCGAATACGTTTTGACAAAAGACAAATCAATATTCTGCTTTTTGGTTCCGGTTATGACGGTTGTGCGGGTTCAACGTACAATTACTGCCATGCCAGAACATATCGCCATTTACGCAGGTTCTTTTGATCCAATCACGAGCGGACACCTTGATGTTATTTCTAGGGCACGTGATATGTTTGACCGGATTATTGTTGGTATAGGTCATAATCCTGAGAAACAGTCTCTCTTCCCGTTTAAAGAACGGGTTGAAATTGCAAAAGCACTAATAGACGAACTTGTTACAAAAGACCCAGAATTAGCACCAGTTACAGTTGAACAGTATGGTGGTCTTACCGTTGATTTTGCAAAAAACTCTGGAGGATGTGCACTTCTTAGAGGTATCCGAAATGTCACCGACCTTGCAACGGAAACACAACTTGCAATTACAAACAGGCAAGTAGCAAATATGGAGACGGTATTCATCGTAACCGGTGAGGCTTACGCATTTACCTCATCTAGCTTAATTAGACAGATAGCAGCTCTTGGTGGTGACGTAGAACGACTAGACTCAATTATTCCTCCTCTTGTTATTTCGCGGATAAAAAAATTACAAGAGAATCCCGCAAGTTCATTACACACGCTTGGTCAAGACGCTCACATGGAGTAACTTTTGGATTGGCGAATTATATCCATCGGAACCCTTGCATCAAACCCTCTTTGGAATGAAACAACCACTCCCAGAACTGGTCACACAACGACAACTACAGTAAAAGGCGATGATGGGGTTTTGCTCATCGACCCATCGCTTCCGCCACAAATAATAAACGCACGGCTGCAAGAACGTTGGGGTATTGACCTTTCTAAAATTACACACGTCTTTCTTACAAGTTTCGACCCAGATAGAAGAAGAACTCTTGGTGGCCTTTCGCATGCTGACTGGTTCATGTCTGAACCCGAAATCCAATCTGCAGCGATAGCAATCAGCGAAGAAATACAAAAGTCCGAGGGGGACGACGAACTTACAACAATACTTGAACAACACAGGGATTTGCTTGCTGAATTTCACGTTGCTCCTGACTCGCTTTTTTCTGGAGTTGATTTGTTTCCTGTCCCTGGTTACACACCTGGAAGTTGTGGGCTACTGTTGCCAACTCCAAAACAAACTATTTTGATTTGCGGCGACACGATTGCAACCCACGAACATCTTGAAAGAGGGCAAGTGTTACAAAACTGCGCGAATATTGAGATGGCTCAAGAGTCATTTAAGGAATGCGTTGAAATTGCTGATGTTCTTGTTCCCGGAAGGGATAATGTTGTTCTTAACCCAACCAGATTATGATTTCTTTTTTTCTAACTCTAGCATTTTCGCAAAATGCTCCTCCGCCTAACATTGAATTGCAAGCAGCGATGAAACTTGGCGCGATGACTGCTGCTGTACAACGAAAATTACCAGTTGTTAATCAGGTTGTCCTAGTTCCTGACGAAGCAACATACCTCGACGAGATTTCAAAGTGGTCACCCACTCAAAGATGGCCGATACTGTTCACCCAAGAACCGAAAACTTCACAATTCATACGTAGATTTTCTCCAGAAAAAGTTTGGGTAAGGGAGTCGGTTGGAAAGGTAGATGATATTGGTATCGCAATGCAAGAAACCGTTTCCAAGTCATGGGGAGGCGGGGCAACCGTAAAAGATGCCCTGCAAACTATAAAGTTGCAACCACTAGGTGTTGTGATGACATCATTAAACGACACTGCAAGAACTGCTGCTGTTGCGTTGGCTGCTGGTAGGGGTCAATTGCTTTCTTATATTTCAAATGACTGGGGTGCTCCAAATAAAATTATGGATAAGGTCACAACATCTGCCCTCGTTGAAGAAGTACACAACACGCTTAGCAATACAGGTCTTTCATTTCAAAACATAGGCGACGAAATTGATGCGCTAACTATATGCATGACACTACCAGCAAGAGTAAACTTCTGCGCTGTTTCCGAGAATCCAGTTGCGATAAGTGATGTCATTGGTCGAGATAAAAACGGTAACCGTTTTGCTTGGACCGGTTGGATTTTTGGGTCAAAAGCAAATGCTGCATATATGGCAATGTGTAGTTTGTTTTTGGAAAGAAGCAACTATTGGTTTTGTAATACTTACCCAAACGATGGGGGATGGGGTAATTATGGTCTTGGGAACCTCCTAGAGATTCTGCCGAAATACGGAATTAACACAACCATAATTGATGGAACCCTCGGTTCACTGCAAGAAGCCGATGCTGGTGGAATTCAAGGTGATGTTGTTTATTTTACTTCTAAAGGTAATCAGGATTTTTTGGAAATGTCTGATGAGCGTGTCTCGCCATCTTGGTTGCCCATATTGGACTCGCCAAGCGCGCTATATTTTTTACACAGTTGGTCACTTAAAAACCCAAGCGGTAGAACAACCGTTGGGGGAACGTGGTTGTCTCGCGGTGTTTACGCATACGTCGGTTCGTCACACGAACCAACTCTACAAGCATTTGTACCTCAAATTGAAATAATGCGAAGAACCATGAGTTTGGTTCCTTTTCTCCCTGCCTCAAGGTGGAGTTCCGGCGAACGTGATTACGCAAAATCTTGGCGGATCAACACTATTGGTGATCCACTTATGCTCTGCCCGCCAAACCCAACGTCTATGCGCCTTATCGTTTCTCCAACACCAAACAGTTTGTACCAAGACCAAGCACTGATTGCACAATCAAATATGAAAGTTGCCTCAGAAAAGCCATCAGACGAATCGTTTGCAAAGGCGATTGACTCTGTTGTGATTCTTGGCAAAGACGATTTGGCTTGCGACCTTTGGAAGGTTGCAAAGCAGGAGAATTCCGTTGGAACTCTGAGCGCAAGCGCTGTTCTTGGTTCAATGTTTCGAAACAACCAAATTGAAGATTTTCTTTTTGCATTTGGTTTCATTACATCACCTTCTCGTTTAGAACAAGATATGCTCTGGCATCTTGCTGGGTTATTGCCAAACACACCCCTGACTCTTCTCGTTGACAATTTGAGAAACCCATATCAAGCGGATGATTTAAAAGTAATTGCAGCTAGAATTGCGAAGCAAAGAGGTGACCGAGCTGTGGTTGGTATCATTGACAAAGTTCTAAAGGTTGCTCGTGGTCGAAATGAACGAGAGTTAAAGCGATTGAGGAAGCAATATGACAAATAGCAAAAAGCCAGTTGTTCTAATTGTTCGCGATGGATGGGGGCAAAACCCAGACAATTCTATGGACGAACACAACGCGATTGTGCAAGCACATACTCCTGTTGCGGACATGTTGCACGAAAACTATCCAACTACGTTGATTGGGACATCTGGAGAAAATGTTGGTCTTCCAAAGTCAGTGATGGGGAACAGCGAAGTTGGTCATCAAAATATTGGCGCTGGACGAATTGTTCCACAAGAACTCATGCGTCTCACTTTGGCTGCTAAGAGTGGTGAATTTAAAACTAATCCAACTATTACAGAAGTTTTCTCTGCGGGATGTACTGGGAACGCAACACACATCGTTGGGCTTGTAAGTGATGGACGTGTACACAGTGACATTGAACATCTTTTTGCGATTCTTGATGCAGCACCAAAAGAATGTAGAATTTTTATTCACGTAATTACTGATGGTCGTGACTGTTCTCCAACCTCCGGTCTTGGTTTTGTTGAGAAACTTGAAGAATATATTCGAGGAACAAAGGCACAAATAGCAAGTGTAATGGGTCGGTACTGGGCGATGGACAGAGACAATCGTTGGGAACGCGTTTCAGTCGCCTATGAAACTATGACTGGCAAGAAGACCTTACACAAACTTCGAGATAGTGCGTTACTTGTCAAGAGGGTACGTCGTGCGGCTACTGCGGTTTCAGAATATTACGACAACCCACCTGATGATAGTTTGGTTGGAGATGAATTCATCACTCCAACCCAAATAGTTGACGACGGAGATAAACCAATCGGTCTTGTACATAGCGGTGATGCGATTTTGTTTTTTAATTATCGAGGCGATAGACCAAGAGAGTTAACCAAGGCGTTTGTACTTTGTGATGAGGATTGGGTAAATGTTCCTCGTGGTCCATTTGATAGGGATGAGAAAATTGGCGACCTGTTTTTTGCAACGATGACTAACTATGAGTCGGATTTGACGGTTTCTGGAGTAGCTTTTGATAAGCCACAACCAATGATAAATATACTTGGAGAAGTTCTTGAAAAGAACAACTTGAAGCAGTCTCGTTGTGCAGAAACCGAAAAGTTTCCTCATGTCACTTTCTTCTTTAACGATTACCGAGAAGAGCCATTTGATAACGAAGACCGGCTTCTTGTTCCAAGCCCAACCGATGTAACAACTTACGACCAGAAACCACAAATGTCCGCAGAAGATGTGTGTAATGGAGTCATTAATCAACTTACAAGTGATAAATACCCTGACGTAATGATCGTTAACTTTGCAAACGCTGATATGGTGGGACACACAGGAGATTTACCTGCAATAATCAAGGCCGTTGAAGTTGTTGATGTTTGTTGCGGAAAAATTATTGATGCAACCCTCCAATTAGGTGGGACTCTAATTGTTACCGCTGATCACGGAAACGCTGAAAAAACTTGGGACTATGAGACCAATAGCCCAGACACCGCCCACACAACCTTTGACGTTCCACTTCACCTTGTTGGATTAGATGTCCAATTAAAAGATTGGGGAATTCTCGCAGACATTGCACCAACGATATTACAGTTACTTGAAATCCCAAAACCAGAGGAAATGAGTGGCTCATCGCTTATTTGTTAATTACTTTAGTTCTCTGCAAACTCTCAATGTAATCAACTCTAGTCCTCGCCTTGCGTCTAACAAACCCCTTCTTGTTCTTGCGTCAACTGCTACTGCTTCCGTGAATAGTTCTGCCAATTGAGAAGGTGTTCGCTTTTTGGCGAGTGCTAAAATCCGATTACCTCCATCTCCAAACAGTTTTAATGATTTGCGTATATCGGCTGGGGACGAACCGCTATTGAGCATAGAGGATGCTGCGCTTAACCGTCTTGTTAAGTCAACTACCGACCACATTAGCAATTCTCGGGGTTGTCTTGATATATCCAGCAATTCACCGAGTTTTGTAATCGCTGCTCCGCTGTTACCAGAAAGAACAATGGATTGAATTTCCCATGCTTGCTCTTCGCGACTCATGCCGACTAATTCAATTACATCTTCTTTGGTTATGATTGTCTTTGGGGCAACATTTGCAGCAAGTTTTCCAAGTTCTGCGTCTAATCCTGTTAAGGAAAGTCCAATTCTTTGTACAAGAAGTTGTGCTGCCTGAGCATCAATTTCACACCCGTGTTCTTTTCCACTCCTACCAACACACCATCGAACGGAATCGTATTCGCTAAGATTTTGTAGTTTGTACACAATTCCGACTTTCGCAACTAATTTGTCGAGTTTTCCCGGTCTCCAACTCGTAGCCCTAAGAAGAAGCGATGATGATTCCACCGGCGATTCTGCGTAGCGTTCCATGGCTTGCCTGTTTGATGTTTTGCCACCATCTTTTGCGACAAGAAATGCGTCTGCGTTGTCAACTATTACTAGTTTGTGCATCATCATTAAATCAAATGTTCGCACCTCATCTAGAACCGTTGCTAAATCAACTGTGGCGCCGTCAAAGACAATCCTGTCAATTTCTCCAAACTCATCTGACAAGACGTTTTCATAATCAGAGGTATGCCTTGACATTAAAAAAGTTTCTTTTCCGTGCAGTATTGCCATCCGCATTGATGAGTCAAATATGGGCTGTTTTGCCATGCACACATCTTATGCGTTCTATGTCTCTGTTGCAGTGTTTACGCTGCCAAGTAGAAAACGACCCGCGGGATTGTTTTCAACGGTGCTTGCTGGTGTTAGGATGTTGTAATGTTGGCACTTGAGGTAATTGAAGGTCCAGATTTAGGTGGTGTTTTTCCTTTGCCTTCAAATGAACCTCAATTAATTGGGCGATCATCTGAGGCACTTTTACTTTCTGATCCAACAATAAGTCGACGGCACGCAGAACTCACTCCTGACAATGAGAAGTGGTACCTGCATGACCTTGCATCTGCAAATGGAACTTTTTTAAATGGTCGACTACTAACTGACAGTGTCTCGTTGCGAATTGGAGATGAAATTGGGTGCGGGGCCACGTTGTTCCGTTTTTGTGAACAAGAAACGTTGTCAGAACCACACAAACGACATGTATCTGATCCCAGTTTAGACACAAGTGCAGAATCAATCGTAGTCACTTCACCTCACTCGCTGCAATCTGCTCGGAACCACTTGCGCATGGTTCACCGGCTCACTACTTCAATTGCCGGAATAATAGATGGAAAAAATATCCTTCGGCACCTTGTTGCAATTCTTGTAGATGAGTTCAAACCAGACAGATGCGTGGGGGTGCTGATGAACGACGCAAACAATATCACAACTTCTATTGAAGCAAACAATCAACAGATGCTTGAGGAGGCAAACGTATTCTCAAAAGTAATTGTTTACCATGCATGCAATGAAGTTTGCGGAATTCGGATTCCAAATATCAATAACGACGTTAGGTTTTCTCACGACCAAGAGACGATTGATAGTAATGCAAAATCACTTTTGTGTGCACCGCTAGTTGCACATAGAAAAATTCTTGGTGCGGTCTTACTTGAAATTCAATCGGAGAATAGACAGTGGAGTGAAGATCAACTTGAACTACTCGCAACCGCAAGCGGATATACCGCCCTTGCGCTATTAACCGCAACCCTTGCTAGAACTAGATTGCAACATGAACGCCTAGCTGCGATGGGAGAGACAGTTGCCTCCATCAGTCACAGCGTAAAGAATATGCTGCAAGGGCTTCGAAGCGGTGCTGGAGCAATCAACCTAGCCCTTGGAAGGGGTGACCTTGAACTTGCCCGTGAGGGTTGGCCAATACTTGCTAGAAATTTGGACCGTGTCTACGCGCTCACGTTCAACATGCTCGCTTGGTCAAGAACAAATGCACCAGAAATCACCTTGGTCCAAATAGAACCAATCATTAATGATGCTATTTCTCTTGTTCGTGGTGCTTGTGAACGTCGCTCCATCACGATGCAGTCCAACGTCGAACCAGACATGCCCCCAGTTCCAATTGACCAAACTGCTGTTTTGCAGGTACTACTTAACGTCCTCAACAATGCTATTGATGCTGTTCCTTCAAAAAGTGGTGTAGTTGAACTTTCGGTTTCTATTCCACAGACCGGAGAGTTTGTAGAAATCACAATTACTGACAACGGAAGTGGAATTGAGGCAGGTTGCAAAGAGGAGGCGTTTCAGGCATTTCGAACCACAAAAGGTCAGCGTGGAACTGGACTTGGGCTAGCAGTTGCAAGAAAGGTCGTACTAGAACACAAGGGAGAGATTGAGTTATCAGATTCAAATACTGGTGGAACCATTTGTAGAATCACCCTTCCTCTAAGCAGGGAGGGTGATCCAGGAGATACTCATGGACCGGCGTCCACCTAGCCGACCAATCGGTTTTAGTTTTCATAACTCCGCCAATGAATTGCTCGTGCTATGATGCCGTAACTTCGGAAGGATCCGACAAATATATGACAGAACAAAGACAAAATCTAGCAAACAATCAATCCTCCGGCATTGACCTTGTCCGTGCTGTAAGCGGGAATCAACCACTGCCTATTATGGCTTCAACGTATCAACGAACTAGAGAAATGACCCTTGATGAGTTAATGCTTGAGAATCGAGTTATCTTTTTGATTGGAGAGATAAACCAAGCCTCCGCTGCACGGGTAATGATGCAAATGCTCTACCTTGAAGATCAAAAGGGCGGGCAGCAAATCAACCTCTATATCAATAGTCCTGGCGGCGCTGTAGATGACACACTTGCAATGTACGACACTATGCAATTCGTCTCGTCCGAAGTTGCCACTTATTGCATCGGAAGAGCTTACAGTGGAGCTGCTGTGCTGTTGTGTGCAGGGGAAACAGGAAAACGACATATTTTACCACATGCGAAAGTTATGATTCACCAGCCCTACGGCGGTATCACTGGCCAAACCACTGATATTCAAATTCAAGCCGAACAAATCATTAATTCAAAAGCAACGCTTAATAAAATAATTGCAGACCATACAGGTCAACCGCTTGAGACCGTTTCGGAAGATGGCGAACGAGACAAATATTTCAACGCAACCGAAGCAAAAGAATATGGTCTTGTCGACGAAGTGTTTGAACACCACCAAGACAAGAAGAAAGAGTAATCACGATGTCCACACTTGTACCAATTGTTATTGAAAAAACTGGACGAGGCGAACGCGCTTATGACATTTTCTCCCGTCTTCTCAATGACCGTATTATTTTCTTAGGTGGCCCTGTAATCGACGAGTCGGCTAACCTTGTGGTTGCTCAACTTCTATACCTTGCAAACGAGGATTCAAAAGCAGACATTAGTTTGTACGTCAACTCTCCTGGTGGTTCGGTAACTGCCGGTCTTGGCATAGTTGACACTATGAATTTTGTTCCGTGTAGCATTGCAACGTATATCATTGGTCAAGCAGCGTCAATGGGATCGGTTATTGCTACAAGTGGAACTAAAGGTAAGCGTTTTTCACTCCCACACTCTAAAAACCTGATGCACCAACCACTTCTAAGTGGTGTCCTTGAGGGGCAGGCAACTGATTTGGAAATTGAAGCAAGAGAAATGCTGCGTCTTCGTGATATTCTGTTTGAAATTTACGCAACCTCTACCGGCAAAAACCAAAAGGTAATTCACGAGGACTGCGAACGGAACAAATGGCTCGACCCAAAGGAAATGTTGGACTACGGACTTATCGACGAAATTCTAGAACAACTTCCAACATCCGATTAAAATGAGTGTTTCGCTTCAAAGATTTAGATTTGTTCTGGCACTTCTTGTTCTAGTATCACTAAGTTGCTGTACACGTAAGACATTATTTCCAAAAAACGAACAGCGAAACCAGTTTGAGGCCTACAACACAATGCGATATGGGCCACAAATAACTGAACAGCCAGACCTCTTTGGGTTGCCAGAGCCAGCACTACGGGAGCGACTGGGCAACCGCAACGACTAATTACATACAAATCAAGCAAGACATTGCGTCCGATATGTTTGTGTTTAAAGTCACAGGGGGTGCTTTGCCCGATATGCTACATAGGGGTGACACTATGTCGTCACCCAATTCTATTTCCCGAAAGGAATTGCTCAAGGATGAAGCCAAATTCAGCACGGATGCTATCTATACGTACCCAAGTCGTCTGGGTATCTTTTTTTATAGTTATTCCTTGTGCTCTTTTTATTCTTCAGTCGGGAACAGAAAGAGCACAAAACAGTTTATTGCTCACAACACTTGCTCCGGTTGAAGAGAGGCCAGAGTCGGACCCTGTTTTTGCGTCTATTGGTAAGGCGTCAAATTGGTCGTCAATAGTAATACATCATTTAGGGCAGCCAGCAGGCGACCTTGAAAGCATTGAACGAGACCACCGAAACGCTGGTTTGAGTGGTCTTGGTTTCCATTTTCTCATCGGCAACGGTAACGGTCTTGGTGACGGCGATGTGCAAATGGGCTATCGTTGGTTGACGCAAGTTGGGGCAGCCAAGCCGATAGATATCGCATCTGGTAATTGGAATGATGGGATCATTAGCATTTGCCTTATCGGAAACGGCAACAGGCGGCAGTTTACAGAACAACAAACAGTTCACCTATCTCACTTGGTCCAGAGGTTGCAAAAAGAACTTTCTATTCCATCTTCACATGTCTATCTAGGTCGAGAACTAGGAAGTGAAAACGATTCGCCCGGAGATTTTTTCTCGGAAGCACATTTCAGAAGCCAATTGCTTGATATTCCTGCGATTAATTAATCGTTATACCTACTAAAAACACACTGATTTTGGGTGTTTTTAATATTTCGCGCAACGAATAAACCTATCACAATGTATCCTGTACACATCATTTCTTAGGGCGTGGTTATTACCTGCCCAACTATCATTTTTATTTTTTGTTATGTCAACAAACACTAGGTCACAACCACGGAAAATAGGCACGTACACCGTGCTAGCAAAACTCGGAGAGGGTGCTGCTTCCGAGTTATATGCAGTACAACATCCAAAAACAAAACAGGTTTCTGCACTGAAATACGTTGAAAAGACCGACGAAAAATCTCAACGGTTCCTCGATCAGGTTGAGCAAGAATATGCGGTCGGCTCAAAACTAAATCACGAGTCCATTCGGAAGATTAAAAAAATCGTCAGGCATCGGAAATTGCTAAGGGTTACTGGTATTTCAATGATTATGGAGCTAGTTGATGCCACAACACTTGATCAACAACTTCCAAAGAACCACGTAGACGCCGTTGATGTTTTTTTACAAGTCGCCAAGGGGCTTGCCCATATCCACAAAAGAGGATTTGTACACGCGGACATAAAACCAAACAACATACTCGTTGACGAAAGCGGCTTAGTAAAAATTATTGACTTGGGTCAAGCTTGTGCCATTGGAACTGTCAAAAAGCGAATACAGGGAACTCCTGGGTACATGGCTCCAGAACAAGCTCATCGCAATGAAATTACACCAAAGACAGACATATACAATTTAGGGGCGATGATGTACTGGACTTTGGTGGGAGAAGTTATCCCAACTTCAATGCCCCCCAAAGGTGCGAATGAAAGTTTGGTTGGCGGAGCTGTGAGGGAAGGGAATCTAAAACTCCCAACACCTCCGCATGAAAAGAATCCAAGAATTCACCCCCTCCTTTCGCAACAAATCGTTGATTGTGTACAACCAAACTATGACCAACGACCAGAGACGATGGACATAGTTGTAAACCGTCTTGAACTTATTCGAGATGTTATGCAAGAAACAACATAGTTATTTCTTGTTTACGTGAATATTTCGAAGTCGAGCATACACTTTAGAATCTAAGGAAATATCTACTGTCTTCCCCTCTTGATGCTGTTTGTGTACTTGTTTCAAAAACGGGACACACCATCCACAAGATGTCCCCGAATCAAGGCACTCGGATAGTTGTGATGCGTGTTGGGGATTCTTTCTTTGAACGAACGTTAGAAGTTTACCAAGAGATACTCTGTGGCAAATACAAACATAATCGGTTTTGTTCATCGTTGGTTAGAGATAACTCAGACCCAAACCTGACAAATTAAGTGTGGTTCTTTTACTTTTCCTGTAAATGTTCCAATAGTTGTTGTCACTATCTTGACTTCAAATTCTGGGTTCTGGTCAAGCCATTCATTTACTTGTTGATCAATGTACGCCAACGCGTCATCTGTCAATTTGCTGTGGAAGGTACGAACGTGTGTTGCACCGGTTCCAGTTGTATTTGGTTCTCGAAACCATTCGCTTATTTTTTTCTTGCCTTTGTCGAACGCCATGATTTTTTTAGTCAATCCAAGGTCGTTTTCGCTATCGTCAATCGGTACATCACCCATTACTTTTGGTTTTGGTAGTGGAGGCGGTGGCTCCTGAGATTGGTTTTCAAAAATCCTTCGAACTGCCAAGATCCCTTCACCATTCACAATTTCATATTCTGTGACGGAGCCAATACCCCAGTCAACCATCATACTCCACCCGCTTGGTATCTCTCTCCAGAGAAAAACTCCACCAGTAGCAAGGCGCTTAATCTTCCCTCGATCGCCGTCTAAATCACCTTGAATTTGCAGGTATTCTGGTCTATGGTCGGGTCTTGATTCAAGGTCAATCCACTTGTTTTGGGTGATTTGATCAACCCTTTCAGTTGATCTAAAACTGATAAGTGGCTTTTCGCCTTTGGGATCAACACCAAGCAACCAGTCATAATGCGACGTCCCGTCGGGCAGGACGTGCTCTAAAAATACAGTTGGGAACGGATTCTCTCTTGTTGGGGCTGCCATGATTTCTTTGCTTACCGTATCATGGTAACAAATATTTGTGTAGTCCCAAACGAGAAAGATTTAATATGAAACATATAACAACATCCTCATTCGCCCTTCTTCTCACTACATTTGTAATTGGTTGCAGCCAACCGAGCAATACTGCGCTCTTTGAACGAGGTGACTTTGCAATGTGGCAGGGTCGCTGGGACGATGCCGCAACCGATTTTAAAAAGGCAACTCTTCAACACCCCGGTGATTGGGAAGCCCAATTTAAACTTGGAAAGTGCAAAATGGAGTTAGGTGAACCACAACTCGCCTCACAATCACTTGCTATTGCTACGGCTTTGCAACCAAATAACACCGAGATTGCGGACTTGTATGCAAAATCACTCTTTGAATGTGGAGAACAAGATAAACTTTTTACATATCTGTCAACACGAGCTAGTGAGCAGCAGACAGTCAGGGCTTGGACACGATTTGCTGAGTACGCAATGGATTTAGATGATCCTGACACGGCTACTGTCGCTCTTAACACTGCAATCAAAATCAGTGACGGCTCTAGTGCGGACCCATACATACTCGCAGCTACTCTCTCTGAACGATTGGGTAACAACGAGGACGCCGTCTCATATTGGCAGCAGGCATGGCTAATCGAACCACACAACAGAGATATTTCTAATGCACTTCGATCACATGGTGAGATTCCCGGACCAACTATGACAGGAATTGTTGACGAGGTTGAATGACAACCAAGAACCAGCCGACCATTCTGGAATCTCTCTCAGCGTTAAATGATGTCGCGCGTCTTCGGGTGTTGCGGATTCTGTCGCAGCAAGAACTTAGTGTTGGAGAAATCTCTGACACCCTTCAACTTCCACAATCGACAGTGTCAAGACACCTGAAGGTTTTATTAGAGACGGACTTTGTTGCACGAAGAACTATTGGCACAACAGGGCTTTATCGCATATCTGACTCGATGCCAAACAGTGCATCAAAACTTTGGGGAATAGCGGAGGGAAACTTTGGTGAAGTTCCATGTTCAGACGAAGACGGGTCACGTTTAGTTTCTGTACTTGCACAGCGTTCTAGAGATAGTAAAAGTTTTTTCAAAAATAGCAGTAGTGAATGGGAATCACTACGAAGCACACTGTTTGGGCGATGTTTTACACCAATAGCCCTACTTTCATTGTTAGACCCCGGTTTAAAAGTAATTGACATTGGTTGTGGTATTGGTAACGCTGGATCTCTTTTGTCACCGTATGTTTCTAGCGTCGTGGGAGTAGATAGAGAGTCGGCCATGCTCGATGAGGCAAGGCAGCGACCCGATTTATCCAGCAACATTACTTTTGTTGAGGGTGATGCTTCCTGTATTCCAGAGAAAGAAAACACCTACGACGTAGCGCTATTTTGCCTTGTTCTTCACCACGTTGATGAGATTGAACTAGCGGTTAAAGAGGCATCAAGAGTTATAAAAAGTGGTGGTCGAATCTTGATAATCGATATGCAAGAACACACACACGACG
>CAZABE010000047.1:0-4671 GCA_964483425.1 uncultured Isosphaeraceae bacterium
TCCTTCCCGTACTGCAATGGCAGCGAAGCACCATATTGGATCACCTGATGTGTTCACTTGCAAAACAAGTGGCACCAACAAAGTGAGTGCCTCTGGAACAGTGCGTTCGCTTCAAAAAACAGCGAAACTCAACGAAATTGAGTCCGAACACCCACAAAAAATTCTTGTAAACAACGGAATTTCAGGAAAAGACAGTACGCTTTTTCAATTTATCATCAGTGGCTTTGGAGAAATTAGCCTAACTTATAAGGCTGAAAAAGGAGGAACGTTACATCGTAAAGTGCAGTTAAAAGAGCAATTCGTTCCTAAAGAAATTGAGCACAAGCGAGCAATTCCTGCTGCTGATTCATGACAGAAAAATTACATAAGAATTTACGCCTTTACCCTTGGTACGTCGGATTATTTCATGCCTACTTCTGGCTTCCGGTCTACTTTCTGTTTTTTAATAGCAAATTAGATTTGTCGGATGTTCTTTATTTGGCTTCAATTTATTTTGCGAGCGTTGTGGTTGTTGAAGTTCCGTCTGGATGGTTCAGTGACACATTCGGTCGAAAGAAAACATTAGTCACGGCAAGTTGTTTTCTCTGTGTTGCCTACGGATTATTTATTTTCGCGGATTCATTTTGGCATTTTGCGATTGCGCAAATGTTTTTAGCCGCTGGAATTGCTTTTAATAGTGGGAGTGACACCAGTTTTCTTTTAGAAACAACCCAAGCATTAGATAACGAAGAGGTGTATGGACCGTGTGAAGCCAAAGCGATGAAATTTAACTTTCTAGGTACTGCATCGGCTGCTGTCCTTGGTGGGCTTGCTGCAATTCCCGACTATCGAGGTGCATACATTCTCTCGCTTGCTGGTGGAATTGGGCTGCTTGTCATAACGTTGAATTTCAAAGAACCGCTACAAAATAAAAAAGGAAATCGAGCCAACTTTGTAAAACAAATTTTTTCTTGTTTTGGTTTGTTGAGTAATGTTCGCTTGCTTTGGCTCTCCGTGTTTGCTGTCTTTATGATTGTGATAAATCATATTCCTTATGAGTTCTATCAACCATACATTGAAGAACTTGCAAAGGAATACAATGTGATTAAACTAACTCCATTTTTATCAAGTGTGCATTTGACCCTGACTATGCTAGTTGCGTCTTGGATAGCTGCACGCTCAATTCGTATAAAAAACAAAATCGGAACAGGAGCAACTTTACTTTCTGCAGCGAGCTTACAAATTGTAATGATGGCGATAATGCACTTATTTGTAAGCATCCCCGCAGCAATCGCGACACTTCTAAGAAGTTGCCCAAGAGCACTAATGACTGCTCCCTTGAATGTAGCGGTTGCTCCAAATGTACCCGCTTCTAAACGCGCAACATTTCTTTCCCTTCAAAGTTTATTTGGTCGTTTGGGTTATTCTGCAACTCTTGCATTCTTTGCATCCCAAGCGGGAGGGACTGAATGGCCTGCAATCGCAACAATGCTTGGTTGGGGCATGTGGGGTGGGCTTGCTGGTTTTGTCATACTTCTAATATCAATCCGATGCTTAAGCAAACAATAAACGACCCGCGGGATTGTTTTTTTATTCGCGGGATTGTTTTTTTATTCGCGGGATAGTTTTTTTATTCGCGGGATAGTTTTTTTACTTGCCGCCGATTGTTAATTCAGTTTTCTTTGGTTTTGAAACATTGCTACAGCATGAGTTCTTTTTCCATTTTGGGAAGAATGGACGGATAAGAATCCAAATCGCAATTAGCATAATTAGAGTCACAATCCAAAATTGCCAAGAAGAAACTGGCATTACACAACCACCGTAACAATCAAAAACGTTAGGAACGATGCAGCCCAAGCAAGCACGGTCATGTAACCAAGTTGCAAGAGTGCCCAATTCCAAGAACCGGTTTCACGTCTTGTTACTGCAATTGTGGGCAAACACTGCATTGCAAGCACAAAGAAAACAAGTAAACTTGCTGAAGTTGGAATAGTAAATAAAGGAGTTCCATCATCTCGTTTTGCTCGTTCGATTTTATCAATCACCCCTTCGTTTTCAAAATCATCATCCCCTGCCGTTAGCACAGCAAGAGTTGACACAAAGACCTCTCTTGCAGCAAAACTCGTCATTACACCAACAGTAAGTTTCCAGTCGTAACCTAGCGGAGAAAAAACTGGTTCAAAGAATTTACCTAATTGCCCAGCAAAACTTCCAGATAATTGTTCTGTATATTCGATGGAGTTTGCATCATTTAGAAGTTGCTCCGAGATATCCGTATTTACGGCTATTGTTGCCTCATCTCTTAGTGCGGATACTCTGTCGGATACATCAACCTTCGGATATGCTGACAACCACCAAAGAATTATTACTATCGCAAGAATCACTGTCCCTGCGTTCTTTAAAAATACCCAAGCACGATCAACGGTATTCAATAATGCGGTTCTGATTGACGGAAGTTTATATGTTGGCAATTCCAACATCATGGGACGTGATTTCCCTGGAATAACTGTCTTTCGCACAATAAATGCTGTAAAGAACGCTGCTCCTGCTCCAAGAGCGTAGCAACCGAAAAACGCCATTCCAGCTAGAAATGGTGAGTCGGCAAAGAGTACACCAACAAGTAACACATAGACCGGAAGGCGAGCTGCACAACTAAAAAAAGGAGCAACTAGAATAGTTGCTATTCTATCCCTACGATCTGGAACTATCCGTGCAGCCATAATTGCAGGTATTGCACAAGCATGAGCCGACAAAAACGGTACAAATGATTGACCAGGTAATCCGAACTTACGAAGTAACCTATCCATAACAAATGCGGCTCTTGCCAGATAGCCGGTGTCTTCAAGCAAACTGATTAAGAAAAATAATAGACAGATCTGTGGCAAGAAAACCACAGTTCCAGCAACACCACCGATTACCCCATCCACAAGCATGTCGTGCAAATCGCCCTCTGGAAGAAGTGTGCCGACAATCGCGCCAACATGACCAAATATCATTTCGACCATATCCATTGGAAAGGCTGCTAAAGTAAAAATAGTCCAAAATAAACCAGCCATTACAGTTGCAAAAAAGATTAGCCCCAAAATCGGATGAGTAAATGCTTTATCAACTCGGTCTGTAAACGTACCTGTTGCAAGTTCACCACCAACGCTTGAAGCGATGACCTCGTTCGCCCATTTATTCACTTCTTTGGGTTCTTCAACAGCAGGCAAAATTACATTCGAGCAAACAGGTTTATTTAGTGCATCGTGCAATTCTTTCGAGCCAGACCCTGTTCGAGGATGTACTGCAACAACTTTGCAACCAAGTTGTTTTCCGAATTTAACAACATCAATTGTTAATCCGGACTTTTGAGCAATATCAACCATCGACAATGCAACAACGCAAGGAACGCCGTGGTGTAAAACCTCATTGACGATAGTTAAATTTCTTCGTAAATTCGTTGCGTCTGTAACTACGACCACTGCATCGGGCGGATCGCAATTTGTACCCCTGAGTGATTTTCTGCATACTTCTGAGAGTTCGTCCTTTGCGTTTAAACTGTAAAAGCCTGGCAGATCTATAAATGTTCGTTTTAAATTGCCCGAAGTAGAAGTTCCCCTTCTAGCTTCTACAGTGCTTCCGGGAAAGTTTGCTGTTGCACTTCTCAAACCACACAGACGATTAAACAACGTTGTTTTTCCAACGTTCGGATTTCCTAAAAGTAAGATTGAACGGGCAGCACTTGGTTGCGAATCAGGCGATGTCATCTTGATATTCGCTCAGTTGCAAACACCACAGCGTCGTACCATAATTCGGCTCGTTATTTCTTTTGAAAGTCCGAGCCGTGTTGCCTCAACTTGAATGATGCATGGCTGACCTTGTTGGCAAAGTTCGAACGGTACCTCATCGTGCAAACCCATTGCAGTTAGTGCTTCTTGTTCATCTGCATCAAGTTCTGTCATGTGGACAAATGCTTTTTCCCGTTCCCCAAGTTGGGAGAGAGGAATACATTCGTGCTCAATTGTTGGGCTTACTAGGGTCATAATTGGGTTTACTCGGTGTTAATGATACTCATTCTCAACTGAATAGTAAAGGATACCATCTCTTTTCGACCACGACAAGCAAATAATGGAGTTACATGTCGGTTTTAGTCGTACAACTAGCTTTGTCAGTGATATCAATCATAATTTTCTCGCTAATTAACACCAAAATGGCTGTTACTGAAGAAATATCGATTTCAAGTAATTTTGCAGCCGCAAGTCGGTATGAAGCCAACTGTGGTGCGTAGTTAGAAACTAAATCGTCAACCGTTTTTCCCCCATCAAGTTTGTCGGTTTTCCAATCGATTACTTCTGCTCGAAGTACATTGCCATTTGAATCTTTGTGCACAACAAGACGGTCGATTGTTCCTCGAATGTCAGTTGGTTCTTTAATGTCAACCTCAACAAATGAAGTCCCCTTTTCAACTCGTAACACAAAATCTTGTTCGCGGTAAACAACAACATTGCCATCAGGTTTGCTCAACAAGTGTTGAAACGATTCTTCTTGCAATGCTGAACTGCATGTTTGCGCAGCCAGAATTAATTTGTCATTACCAAGACGCCCACCCTCTTCACATGGAGCCGAAGCAATTAAATTATCCACTGTTGGAACTTTCCCATCAAACCACTCGATATCTTCAAACCACTTGTGCACAACAGTTCCCCAATC
>CAZABE010000048.1:0-3232 GCA_964483425.1 uncultured Isosphaeraceae bacterium
GCCCTTAGCGCAAGGGCAGCAGCGGAATGGGCGATCGAAGAAGATAGCGTTTCTCGTGCAATGGATGCTCTTGATTCTGGACTTGAATTGTTACAGCAGACACTCGGAGATAAATGGGAACAGTCAAACGAAGTGCAATTACTGCAAGGTATGAAAGAAGCACTCGTGCCTAAATTACCACCCTCGGAACGAGCTGATTTACAAGAACGCCTTGCTGATGCAATTGAGAAAGAAAATTATGAACTTGCTGCGATTCTCCGAGATGAAATTCGCCTTCTGCGCGATTAATAACCCACGGGGTCTGACCCTTGGATTAGAACCCGCAGGAACGACCGGTGGGGTTGTCCACTTGTACCCTATTTATTTCTTGTAGAAGGGGAGCGGTACTATTTTTGCCGGTAACTGTTGTTTTCCGAAGTCGATAGAAACAGTGTCACCTTCAAAAGTACTAGGTAAATACGCCATTGCGATTGGGCGACCAAAAGTAGGGCTAAGGCATCCGCTAGTAACGAAACCAATTATATTTCCATTATCTAGAATGTTCATATCTTGGCGCGGGCTTCGTTTTCCTTCAAGAACTAGACCAACAAGTTTTTTAATTGGACCATCATTGGCGAGTTTTATAAGAGCTTCCTGCCCGATGAATGATTCTGCTTCATTATCACCTACTCCCTTATCTAGTTTTACTGCAAACTGTAAACCAGCAGAAAGTGGGTCGACTTCTTCAGTTAACTCATTTCCATAAAGAGGCATGCCAGCTTCAAGTCGTAAGGAATCTCGTGCTCCAAGCCCCACTGGCATAATTAATGTCTCGTCATCGAGATGTGAAAGCATCATTTCAACAGCTTTGTTCGCAAATTTAGCTGGAAGAATAACTTCAACCCCATCTTCGCCGGTGTACCCAGTTCTGGAAATAAGGATTTTTACGATTAGAAGATTTTTTGTTGTGAATTGATAGCGTTTTAAATTTGGTATTTCAGAAGAAACAGAAGCAAGAGCATCCATAACCTTAGGTCCTTGGATTGCGATCATTGCAGTTGCTTCTGTTTCATCTTTTAGTTTGAATACGAAATCTCCTAGGTTTGCTTCAATGTGTGAAAGTACTTTTGCTCGGTTTGCCCCGTTGCAAACCATAAGATATTCAGAGCTATTTATTCTGTAAACAAGCACATCGTCTTTGCATCCTCCACCTTCGTTGCAGATAATCGAGTATCGAATCTGTCCGTCTTGCATTCCCAATATCTGCCTTGTGCAAAGTCGATCGAGTACTTTGCAAGCATCTTTACCAGTGAATCGAAGCCGACCCATGTGCGACACATCAAAGAATCCACCGCTTGTTCTTACTTGAGCATGCTCTTCGATTATAGAACGGTAAAGAAGAGGCATCTCCCAACCAGCAAAAGGAACCATCTTAGCGCCTTGCTCTAGGTGATAATTATGAAATGGGGTAGCAACGAGTTGGCGGGTGTCTGTCATAGTGTTACCTAGTTATGTTAGAGGCATTGTACTTCCCATTCCCTAGCGGTTGTGCCTAGATGCCTTGGTGGTTATCCTTCACTCCTCAGATGCGACTCTACAACGTTATTGGTCTTTTAATTGCCTGTATCCTCAACACTCAAATCGTACAAGCGGAGTTCGATGGTGAACTTATTTCATCGATTGAATTTGTACGATTGGACCGAGTTACAAAGCAACGAGTCCAAAACTTGATTCAATCAGCTGTTGGGCTTCCTTACTATGAAGATATTGTCGTAGAGGATGTCCACATTCTGACATCCCTTGGAGAGTTTGCACGTATCAAAGCAGAAAGAGTTCTTCAAGAGGATGGGACGGTCCATCTAATATTTACGTTTACGGAACAACAAATTATTTCTCAGGTCTCAGTGGTGGGTAATACTCTACTTAGTGACAAGGAACTTCTTGCTAGTGTTCCAATTGTCCCCGGTCTTGGCAAAGATGATGATGCAATCGATCGCGGGCGAAGAGCAATAATGGATATATATAAGGAACAAGGAAATTACCTTGTTGAGGTCTTTTCAGAAATAGTTGTTTACAACAAACAACCCACGGACGAAGTAACTGGATTACCAATTCAAGAATCAGTCGCGCTGATTTACAGAGTTATGGAAGGACCTCGAGTTAGGGTGAAGAGTATTAGGTTTGAAGGCAACTTCTCTTTTTCCGACAAGGAATTGTCAGCAGAAACGGATTCGGGAACCGCAATTCCGTTTTTAAAACGAGGGGAATTAAATGAAAGTGTTCTATATGCTGACGTGCAAAAGATTCTTAGGTTTTATACAAATCGTGGGTACCGTGATGCAAGAGTGTCATTCTCAGATGAACTTAGCCCCGATGACAAAGAAGCTCAGGTTGTATTTGTTGTCGAAGAAGGTCCGCAATATATTCTTGGAGGACTGACAGCTCAATTTAATATCGTAGGAAATTTGAAACCAGTTTTTACAGACGAACAAATCGCGGGTCTTATTCCAATGAAAGTTGGGGATGTTTATAGGCAAATTGATGTTTACGATGCTGTTGATATCATTAATAAAGCATACGGTGTGCTCGGACGAATTGTTGAAGTTGATCCAAAGCAAGAAATCATGGACCGAGCAATGAAGAATCTGTACGGTGGTGGCGGTTCAATTGAACAAGAAATAGTAAACGTTCTTCCTTATCATGCGCAGCCGGGAGTTCAAATAAATATCATATTTATGATTAACGAGGGAATCCCAACAAAAGTTGGATTAGTTGAAATTAAAGGGAACTCTGTTACGAAAGATAATGTAATTCGTGGAAGAATTGGTTTGCTACCGGGCTATCCGTTTGATGTTCAAGAAGCGGATAGATCAAGAGATCGCCTCAAGAGGAGTCAGTTGTTTAATAATGTAAAAATGACGATACAACCTGAGGATTCAAAGAATCCTGGTTATAGAGATTTACTTGTGGAAGTTGAAGAGCGACAAACAGGCACCCTCAATTTTGGATTGATGGCAGGAAGTGATTCTGGATTACTTGGGAACATCTCTATGAGCCAGTCAAATTTTGATATCGCTGACTGGCCAGAAACTTGGTCTGAGTTTTGGCAAAGGAAATCTTTTATTGGCGCAGGCCAGAAGTTTTCAATGGAATTTCAACCCGGAGATAAAATCTTTAACTATGGAATCGGTCTGACAGACCCACGTTTTTTGGATACCGATTATTCTGTAGGTGGTCGTGCGGGTTACATGCG
>CAZABE010000049.1:0-6587 GCA_964483425.1 uncultured Isosphaeraceae bacterium
TGGGTGTGCTTGGATTTTTCCCCATCCTACTCAGAGCCGATTTGGATATAACCAAATTAATACTAATTTGGTTAGGATGCCTTAGATGCAGGGCTTGACGAGAAGATGGGAAACACCTCCCGCAACCGATCCAGCGAAATCTTTAGTTGGTAGGATTTTGGATGCACGAGGGATAGACGAGAACTTGGAGAAATCGTTTTTGGACCCAAAGTTGTCAAACCTAGAAGATCCTAGTAGTTTGCCAGATGCAGAAAAGGCAGCAGAAATTCTCTGTAATGCTCTGCGAGATGGGAAGAGGGTACTTATATACGGTGATTATGATGCTGATGGCATAACGGCTTCGACTGTTCTTTATCACATAATCGCAACTGCAACCAATAGAGAAGGACCACCAATCTATATTCCAGACAGAGTAGATGAAGGGTATGGAATCAATGTTGAGGCGATGGAACGATTTAAGAACGAAGGCATCGACCTTGTTGTCTCTGTTGATTGTGGAGTGAGCGCGATCGAAGCAGCCAAAAGGGCTAAAGAACTTGGCATTGAGTTGATTGTTACCGACCATCACAAACCAAGAGAAGATGGCGTTCTTCCTGATTGCTGTGCAATAGTGCACCCGAGTATTAAAGGCGAACCATTGACACCATACGCCGGAGTAGGCGTGGCATATCAACTTTCTTGGGCATTTGCGCGGACTTGGTCTGGTTCAAAAAAAGTCAACAAAGAATTAAGCAGTTGCTTACTTGAGATGTTACCTTTTGTTGCCATTGGGACTATTGCTGATATGGTTCCACTTGTAAACAGCAACAGAATTTTAGCACGATGGGGTTTGCAGTTATTACCAAGCACACAAAATCCGGGGCTTCGTGCCATAATGAAAAACCTTGAAACACCAGCGCAAAATTTAAATTCCTCACACATTAGTTTTGGGATTGCCCCACTTCTGAACGCAGTGGGTCGTCTCTCTCATGCAGCAACTGCCGTAAACCTACTAACGCATCTCGATGGGGCTCTTGCAGAAAGTGCAGCTGGCGAACTTGCGGATTTAAACATCAAACGTCGAAAAGAACAGCGAGTAATTTGTGATGAGGCGCTTCTACAAATTGAAAAACAGGAACTTAATAAACAAAAAATAATTTGTTTACAAAATGAAAAATGGAATCAAGGTGTTGTAGGAGTGGCTGCTGGAAAGTGTATTGAAAAGTATTACATCCCAACAATTTTGCTCTCGGGTGATGGGGACGATTTAACAGGTTCAGCAAGGAGTATTTCTGGTTTCTCAATTTTGGATGCTCTTAATGCTTGCAAAGAGTACCTTATGAAGTTTGGTGGTCACGATATGGCGGCGGGACTCACACTGAAAAAAGATAACTTTGAGGAGTTTGTTTCTGCTATCACGGCGTACGCAAATGAACACATATCTGACGATCAACTTGTTAAAACCATTAAACCAGATGTCCTTGCAGAATTGCGTGAGGTTGATGTAAAAACCGCTACCGAAATCGAAAAGATGGGTCCATTTGGGATAGGCAATCCAGCACCAATCATTCAAATAATGGGAGCGAAAGTAGACGAATCAAGAGCAATTGGCGGAGGAGGTGCGCACTTGAGTTTGAAAGTTGGTGGTACGGGAGAACGGATACGATGTCTTTGGTGGAACAACGGGGAGTTTTCGTCTCAAATTAAGCGTGGGTCTGTAATAGACCTAGTTGGTAAATTGAAACTTAACGTGTTCAGGAATGTTAAAACTGCGGAAATAGACGTTCTGGACGTTGCTTTACCAAGCAGCTAATTCACCTACGATTGGTTCAACAAGGTCTTTCAATGTAACAATGCCAATTGGTTTTTTCTCTGGTGTAATTACGATTGCCATCGACATACCACTTTCTCGTAAATCACGCAACGCGTCTCTAGCAGGTGTTCCTTGTGAAATAAACAAAGGCATTTTCAACAAATCAACCGTCGGCTTCTCGGGCTCTAGCAACGCCCCAAGTACTGGTAGCACTCCAATAACAAAACCTTTTGAGTCAACAATAGGTAATCTTGTGTGAGAAGTGTTGCTAATCGCAGCAGTCCTTCGATTGTTTGAAATGTTTTCACCAATACAACGGACTCTTGTCCAAGGAACCATTTCACTTCTGACTGTTAATGTTTTTAATGAAAGCACCCGGTCAGCTAATGTAATTTGTTCATCACTAAGAACTCCGCCCTCCAATCCCTCCTTGAACAACAAACCAAACCTTCTTCTTGGAGAGGGTTCGATCAAGCTTTCAGTTCCCAAAACAATTCTTGCTACATTCCCAATCATAGATACAACGGGAACTACTCCAGTCCACCAAAGTAATTTATCTGACCAAGAAAGTGGAGCACTCCATCTATATGTCCAAGTATCGGTGTGCGACCGAAATAAATCTTTTGGTAAGACCTCGCCAAAAATAAACAGAACGGGAATCATTATGCACGCGTTTACAAGAATCGCCATCCAAGGACCAAGGGTGGTTTCCTCTAGCATTCTTGCAGTTCCGTAACTTGCTAGGTAATTTGCAATATTGTTACAAACAAGCAAGACAGCGAGCATCCGAGTGGGCTTATCAATAAATGCAAGAAGCCGTTTTGCGCTTGTGGCACCACTACATGCACGAATATCAAGACGTATTTTATTAACGGTATACAAACCGGTCTCTAATCCAGAATATAAAGCACTTAGTAACAATCCAAAAAAAGTTATACCTATAGCGATGTAAAAGTCGGTCATGCTTCACCTCCTTTTACAAGCGAAACAAGCACAGTTGCAACACGGTATTCGTCCATTGAGGAAACTTTGAGTTCCAAGTTGCTAAATTGAACTGTATCACCAACTTCAGGAATTCTCCCTAGTTTTGCTGCAATTAATCCTCCCATTGTTGCTGCTGGGCAGTGCTCAATAAAGGAACCCATTGCGGCAGCCCATCCACGAACCGCAGTGTTTGCATCAACTTTCCACTTACCATCATCACATTGTTCTGGGGGTTTTATTTCAAAGTGGTCGCCATCACCAATTTCTCCTATAAGTTCTTCAAGAATATCTTCAAGTGTAACGAGCCCAGCCGTTCCTCCAAACTCATCAACAACAATAGCTATCCGAGTTGAGGTTTCTCTGAAGTGATTGAGCAGTTGGTCGAGTGTTGCAACCTGTGGAATAAACTGGGGTTTTGTCATGCTTACCTGCATGAGTGTTTGCCCTTCGTTGCTTCGTTGCAAATATCTTTTGGTGTGAAGCATGCCTGTTATGTCATCGATATCCTCACCGTAAATTGGAATTTGGGTAAGCCGGCTTTTGTCGATGATTTTTCTTAAATCTTTTTCGCTTGTGCTGCTCGGTGATGAAATCATATGAACACGAGGTGTCATGACTTCTCGTACACGTATGCGGCCGAGTTCTACAACTTCAAACAAGATGCGTTGTTCGTCCTGATCAATGATTCCCTCAGTTGACGAGAGTTCAACGAGGGAAGCAAGCTCAGCAGCATTCAGAGCATCGGGCGCTGAGGACGAAGCCAATCGAGAAAGTGGAGAAATTACAAGTGCATCCACAGTATTTCTTATTGGAGTAAGTAATCGGTGTATCAAAGAGAGGGGGGGTGCAAGCAACATTGCTATACCGATTGGCCTAGCAGTTGCAGCCATCTTAGGAAGAACTTCGCCAAATATGACTATTGAAAATAATGTTCCAACCGCAATACAAATTTCGATACTGATATTTCCTGGAGCGTGGAGCATTAAGACGGAGCCGACTACAAAATAAAGAACATTTGCTGTCATGTTTCCAATTAGTATCGTTATTAATACGTTGCGTCTGTTTTTAACAATATAAAGGACAGAGTTTGCAGGTTGGGTCTTTCGTTTTCGGAGTTCTACAAGTTGTGCTTGACCAAGGCGAAAAAAGGCGGTTTCGCTACAACTGAAAAAAGCACTCAAAAATAAGAGCGGTAACAAAGTAATGAGCAACGCAACATCAACGCTTGTCCAATTCGATGGTTCGACTGAATCAATCATCTTTAACTTGCCATAGCCCTCACTGCGGCTTCAACCCTTGCCATAAATTCAGATGAACTTTCACCATCTTGAAAGTGTAGCGGTTTTCCGTAATAAATTTTGATAGAACCAGATTTAGGTATATACGTTGCCTCTGGAAGTATTTGCAATCCACCCTGAACGTAAATCGGCACAACAGGTCTACCGGTTTTTTTTGCAAGGACTGCAAGACCACCTTTGAATGTTGCTATTTCACCACTTCTGCTTCTAGTACCTTCTGGATAAATAACTATCGACCATCCATGGGCTAGCAAATCCTGCATTGTTCTTATAGACCGCAGTGGAGATTTAATCCTCTCTATTCCAAAAGCGTGCCATAGAGCAGCAACCAAAAATTGAATGCAACGTTTTTTCATCGATGTCCCATCACGATCTGCAAAATGGTCAAATGCAGCAGCAACTGCAGTTCTTTTTCGTAAATATTTTGGTAGCGTGTGCATTATTACGTGAGTGTCTACGTGAGATTGATGGTTTGATGCAAAGATAACAGGTGCCTCAATTTGAATGATATTTTTAAGCCCTGATGTACTCCACGAAACTCTACGAATAACCTTAACAATTCTTAGGCAAACAAGAAGCAAAACCCTAAAACACATCAAAATTGGTGAGCGAAACTGTTTTAAGATTGCGTCAGCATCAGGTGGCTGATTAACTTTCTGTTCTTGGGATGTCATTGGCGTTTGCCAACACCTTTTCAAATGCTAGGGCATATTGGTCAAGCAACTCTTCTTCGGCAAAAGGGAACGTGGGCAACTTAAGTAAAGAACCATTACCAAGTGTTGTTTTTGGCAAGTCGGTAACTTCGTAGGTGTGTATTGGGTTTTCTTCAGTTGCTGGAAGGCGAGCAATCTTCGACCAAACGTGGTGTGTAAAGACGGGTTGTTGGTGGAGTAATGGGTATCTTGGAGCAGCAACTAACGCGCCTTCTGCCTGAAGGGCTTTAGCGAGTTCGTTAATGGGCAAACCAGTTTTTGTCTCATCGTAGCGAACGAGAAATTCAAAGTAGACACGTTGAACATCATCGAAAGACAAAAATGTTTCGATACCTAGCGTTTCAAGTTTGCGAGAAAGGTATTCACAGTTTTTGTTGCGAAGTGCGTTACGCTCTTGCATTTTTTTAAATTGAGAATGTGCTAGGGCAGCCGCCATTGGAGCCATTCTGAATTTGAATCCAAATCCAGTTGCAGCAAAATACTTGTTTTTGGATTCAAGGTTTAATAACCGTTCGTAGTGTCCGAGTCGTATTGCTGATTCAAGAACTTCTTGTTCATCGCAAAGTAAGACTCCTCCTTCTCCCGAAGGGCAGAGTTTGTTGCCTTGCATACTAAAAATGCTTACGTCACCAAACGAACCGATTGGTTTACCTTTATACGTTGCTCCATGTGCATGTGAAGCGTCTTCTAGTATTTTCAGGTTATGCTTCTTTGCAATTTCGACAATTTCATCCATCTTAGATGGCATTCCGAACAAATGTACGACGACTATGGCTTTTGTTTTGTCGGTTATTTTTCTTTCAATATCTTCCGGATTAAGACCTAGACATTTTGGTTCAAGTTCTGCGAAAACAGGAACACCGCCACAATGTAGAACGGGCATTACACTTGACCACCAAGTTGCTGATGGAACAATAACCTCGTCAAATGGTTGAATTCCAATAGCATGTAGACCAGCAAGAATTGCCGAGGTGCCGTTGTTATGAGTAAGCGCAAACTTCCTTCCGGTTAATTGTTTGTAGTCCTCTTCAAGTTTGCCAACTATAGGGTGCAGTGAAAGGTTGCCACTACGAAGCACATCAAGAACGGCTTCTTCGTCTTGCTCCGTAATTATTGGCCACTGGTTTGCTCTAGTTTGGTCGAGAGTTACGGCAGGTGCGCCACCCAAAATTGCGGGTATTGTTGCTGTGGTCGTCATTGTCGTTTACTTATTACTTAATGTCTTGTGAATCGCCAGCAATCGATGAACGCATATCTGTGTCTGCGATGACATTCTTCATGTTGTAATAATCCATTACTCCGAAATTGCCTTTTCGAAATGCATCTGCCATTGCTTTTGGAACTTCCGACTCAGCGAGAACAACTAAGGCGCGGTTTTTCTGTTCTTCAGCGCGATGTTCTGCCTCTTGTGCAACTGCCATTGCTCGACGTTTTTCGGCTTCCGCTTGGAACCTTGCTTTGTCGGCTTCTGCTTGGTGTGCTTGTAATGTTGCACCGATGTTTTCACCAACGTCGACATCAGCAATATCAATTGAAAGAATTTCAAACGCAGTCCCAGCATCAAGCCCTTTTGCAAGTACTGTCTTGGAAATGTTGTCGGGGTTTTCAAGGACTTGTAAATGCGTACCTGCCGAACCAATTGTTGAAATTATTCCTTCGCCAACACGAGCAATAATTGTTTCTTCGGTAGCACCTCCGACAAGTCGTGCGATGTTAGTTCGTACAGTTACTCTTGCGCGTGCGCGAAGTTGAATACCATCGCCTGCAACAGCGTCGATTGTACCCTTTCCGCTTGACTGG
>CAZABE010000050.1:0-2243 GCA_964483425.1 uncultured Isosphaeraceae bacterium
GTGTCCTTCACTACCAAAAATGACTGGCGAATAAAATGGTGAAAGATATGACGCGCCACCACCATCAAAATAATAATCAACACCTTGAAATGCAGCCCATGTTGAATAGACAATAAACGTTGATAGTCCAAGGAAAACTACTATTGGTTGAAGCCACCACGAATCTGTACGGTTTGTTTTTCCAAAGCCACGAGGTTTTGGTAGGTGTTGAGGTAAAGGAAGTGGTGATTGGGACATGGGAAATGTGCACTCTTTCCAAACCCTCTAGTTTATCAGAAATCAATGGTTTTATGCTTTTGGCTAGTGTGTTTTAATGATGCCAAGCGAGACAATCGTCGTGTCGTCATCAAGTTCACTACTTCCAGCCCATTGCATCACGGCATCAAGTAATCGATTGACATCTTCTTCAGCAGAAGGTGAGCCTGAGACGAGTTCATACACTCGTTCAACGCCATACTGTTCACCTGATACCGTCTGTTGCTCAGGAATACCGTCACTAAAGATAATGATTCGATCACCCGGCTCAACAAGTAAGGTTGCATTTCTATACTCAGAATTTGCATCGATCCCAATTAAAAAACCATCTGGGGTCGGTGGTGCTTCTGCGCGGCCATCCGATCTTCTAATCGCCCAGTGTCCATGACCTGCATCGACATAGAGTAATTCTTTGGTATGCGCATCAAATATCCCAACCCACAATGTTAAAAAACGATTCATAGGCGAACGTTCCGCGACAAATTTATTGACAGCGCTCACTACCTCTTCAGGGGAGCATCCTGCTTGAAGCCTTGCATGAAGGAATGACTGTGCAGATGACATCAGAATTGCCGCACCAGCACCTTTTCCACTCACATCACCGACGACAAGAGCAATGCGATTCTCACTCAGTGTAATAATGTCGAGTAAATCACCAGACGCTTCTCGACCGGGCTTAAACACGCGACCCCAACCAAATACCGTACCAGCTCCTACATCTTTCGGAATCAATAACTCTTGAGCTTCTCGAGCAGCATTTAAGTCTTGCTCAAGTTTCGCTTGGCGAATCTGCATTGTCAATCGACGTAAGTTTGCGTATGCAAGCCCCGCCATTTGACAAAGGGCTTGGCAAAAGCCAGCGGCATCTGGTTGAATTTGTTGTTCTTGCTCACGGGCGTCAAGGTACAGAAACGCAACAAGTATTTCGTCGACCATAATCGCACTGCAAATTGCTGAGTGAATGTTTAAGTCTGCGATTGATTGTCCAAAGCCAGCAGTTTCGCCACTTAGCAAACAAGCAACGTCGCCTCGACTAGCTGCATCAAGCAACGAGCGGCTAAACGTAGTTCCACTTGCATCACGTGACTCACCATCAAGAAAGCCAACTATTTCGATTTCACCTTCGCTATTAGCTGGCATAATCATCGCCGCACGTTGAAATCCCGTTCCATCGATTGCTGACTTAACAAGGAGTGCTCCAAGTTCTTTAATGTTGGTTGCTTTATTTATATCTGCCGAGCAATCCATTAATAAACTAAGCCGATGCTGTGCTAAGTGCCCAAGGTCGTTTTTCGTCATGCGCTGCAAGCGTGCTTCAACTTCAATAGAGTCATCTATAGTTTGCATGGAAACAGGCGCACCTTGGCGAACACTAGTTCGGAAAATCCAAGGTCCAATTCGAATCATGTCACCTGTGGATATTGGAACCCTAGAATCTTTTTCACACTGTATATCATTAACAAAGGTACCAAGCCGGCTCCCAAGGTCAACTAGATAACACCCTGTGTCCAATGAGATAAAACGACCATGCTGGCGAGAAATCGTTGCATCTGGCAATTTTATATCACACTGTGAACCGCGCCCAAAGAGCAAATCGGTTTCTGGTTCTAGCCAAAAACCTTCAAGTTCAGGGCCAAGAACCGGTTCAAACCAAAGTCGTAATATTGCTTGAGTTCCTCTCGTCACAAGTCATAGAATAGCAGAAGTGCAATATGGAACACCAATAAACGACCAGTGATCAATAAACGACCCGCGGGATTGTTTTGGCGTCCTTACTCGCCAAAGAGCATCGAAAAGTCAAAGACACCACCGCCTGAGCCGCCCCCACCGATTGTGAATTGGGCGTCGAGTGCTTTTTTGATTTTCATAGATGCGTCAGCCAAATGCGCACGTGTGTATGCGTCTTTTGCCTTTGCATTCTTGAGTTGTTTCTGGATGTCTAGCAACTGCATGCGCACCAAACTTTGGATCGTTCGGCTCGCTGGCGT
>CAZABE010000051.1:0-1685 GCA_964483425.1 uncultured Isosphaeraceae bacterium
AAACGTCGCAATTTTGGAACATGCATTTACGAAGACCGCAAACATTCCAAAAGAAGAAATCAAAAGAGCAATCAATCGAAAAGCATTGTTTGAAGCAAACCCAGAACGGCATACGTACAAGGATGAATAATACATGACGAATAAAAAACATTACGCTAAAAACGCAAATGAAATCCTTGATCGCCACAACCCTCCTACAAAGGAAGATGTTTCGCAGCGCACCACGTTTCGCGATGCTATGTTCATTGCCGAGTTGATTTACGAAGTTCGAACAGAAACAGGGCTATCGCAACGAGAGTTTGCAAAACGCATCGGAACAACAGCATCAGTGATTTGTAAACTTGAAAATGCAGACTACGATGGACATACAATGAAATCGCTGCGAAAAATTGCTGCAGCGGTTGGCAAGAACGTGCAGATTAGATTTGTGCCGAGTGATCATACTGGGAAGGTCGCTTAACGGCTGTGAAGAAATTGCTAGGGTCAGACCCTTGTTACATCCAAGGTAGTTGTAATGACAAAGAAGAAAGCACGTCAACACTTTTTTTTAATCTCCAGTTGAGGGTCAGACCCGTCGCAAGGGATACACCTGATCCCATCCCCCTATTTATAGATAGGGCAGAAGTTAAATCTTGACAGGGGGATGCTACTGCCACCTTAGAAAGTAGGTTATTGCCAACTTTTTCAGCCCCGTAACCGAAAGGTTGCGGGGCTGTCTTTTATAGGTGCTATCAGATTTGTTTTAGTGATTCACTCAACAAATACTGTAAAACTGTCCTAAATAATATGACCACCTCTGTGATAGTCAATATAAGCGACATCCTTTTGTGGTCAATGCTTGTGGTATTTGCTTTGGTTACCATGTTGGTATCGATGAGAATGAGGTAGTGAATGTGCTAGAGTTGCAAATAATCATCGATAACTGGGTGTAATCATATCTTTATCACGGATATAAGAGAGTTTTTACCTAAATCGTGGATTATTAGACACTGAGTCAATCTTTCCTGTACATTGAGGTATTGATTCGGGATTACACATGCTTTTTGCGCGGTGCGAAGAGCATGAACATACCGCAATTCGGGGAACGAAGAGGAGAGATGAGTATGAAAACTCGTTCTATGTTAGGACTTGGACTCGTAAGTTCATTGCTTTGTGGCACTGCTGCAAGCGGGGAATTTGCGTTCCAAGGTATTGACTATCGTATTGCTGAGACAAATGCTGTCGCTGGCGATTTTAACTGGACCGTTGAATTTTACCTTGTGCTAAACAGCGACGAGCGTCTTGACGCTGTTGCAGGCGACGGGGTAAATGATAAACGTCTTGCTACATCAGGAACGTTTTACCAAAACCCTTTTGGTGGACCTACATCGATGGAAATTAACCCATTGCTCTATGGTAACTTCCCAAGTTTGCAGTACGACAGTTTTGTAACAGTTGGCGCAATGGATAGTACTGGGTATCCATACACAAACAATGCTCTAATGAACATTGGTATTGATTGGTCAAACTTTGAAGACAATGGCGGCGATGTATACACCGATAACGGTCTTTGGTTCGTTACACCAGACGATGATCAAGGCCAACCAATGCTCTTTACAAATCAAAATTGTGAAGACAAGTATGGTGTCCTTATTGCTCGCGTTACTGTTTTTGATCCATTCCAAGATGCGAATGTTTACATAGGT
>CAZABE010000052.1:0-8718 GCA_964483425.1 uncultured Isosphaeraceae bacterium
AATCATTCGCCCATCTTTTTTTGTTAATCGAATGTCGGAAACCGCATCTATCCAAGGGCTTCCCTCAAGATCTGAAATCACCCTTAACACCTCTTCTTGTGTAGCAACAAAACGTATGTCTCCAATAACTTGTTCTATTTGCTGGCTTGGGTTTGCAATTCCTCGAAGAGCACTGCTTTTCATTCTGCTAGTTTTTGTACGAGTATATTCATCATCTTTTACATTGTGTTTCCGTAAAATTTCATGTACGGAGTCAGTCATGGAAGAAGCGCCATCTGCTTTCGGTCTTGGAAGTTCAATCTCGCCAAACGATGTGATTGAATTTTTGACACTTGTAGTAATCAATAGTGGGGTGTTTACTTCTTGAATTTGCATTTCAATCTTGTCAGCATCAACTGACCAAGATGCTCCAAGTTCTGCAATTGTAGAGTCCCAAATCAAAAATGCTACAGTAAATAAACTAGCCCAAAATACCCACCTCATAGATCGGGGCCAAGAATTTAAACGTGTTAAGAACTCGTTCATTCCGGTACCTCTTTCAACCTATCAAGTAAAAGTCGCATTTCAGTTCTAAGTCGTTTCTTAGTGTCTGGGTCAGTTCTACCAATTCTTTTAAGACCCTCTGTGACATCCTTTAGGGCTATATTTGCTTCGTCTCGACTCATTGTCTTAATCAATTCAGGCGAGAGTGGATCTGGAACTCTTGATTTTGCACCACTAGCATCTCTGGCGTCACTGTGTGATTTTGCACCTGATTCTCGTCCACTTGTGCGAGTTCGGTCGGTTCTCTCCCTATCCTCATGATCACCAACATGAGCGGGTGGTTCAGTATTGTCAGAGATTCCGTCAGCGTTTGCGCTTGCTAGTGGAGAGTCGGAATTTGTTTCTGTTAAAGAGTTTACCGTTTCGGATTCTATTTCAGATAATTCATCCAATTCGTCCATTGCAATTCCTGCTTGTCGCATTGCAAGTGTCCAATGACCAAAGTCCTTTTCAGGTTTATATCTTGGTCGTTTTAAAGAATCGGAAACGGTCGCCCATAAATCAAATTTACGATCCCCGTAGGTCCCCGCAGGGTTATATGAAAATTCAATATCTTTGTATGCTCCAGTTTGTTGTAATTTTTCTTGTAGAAGTGCAATTAACTCAGCAGCGCTTTTTCCATCAGCATTAATAGCCCGACCTCGTATAGATATTGGTTCTCCTACGTCAATCTGTAAACTGTCTATGTCGATTCCAATAGGTACATTGTTAACGATGTCAGAAATTAATTTAGTCATAGGCCACGCTGATTTAGCCAATTCTTTGTAGACAATATGTTGTTTTCGTTCTATGACTGTCTGTGTATAGCGCTCTTCTATATCAGGGTTCAACATAGATAAAACACCAAGCCGTACCCCAGAGACGATGGTTGGCCCAAGCGCTAATAAGAGTACCGCAGCAATTAGAAGTTTAATTGAAAAACGGCGACTTTCTAACCGTTGAATTATTTTTTCTAGAGTGGATGGATGTATTTCAATTGCGTTTTGATGCATTGTTGTGAGTTGCTGCATTGAACCAGTAACTGCTAGCAGTCCGCCAATTGCAATACCCCATGTATTCCACCAATTGTTGTCTATGCTTGTGCAATTTCGAATACGTGTAAGAGTATTATCTACAATCGTCTTTGGAAGTATTAATATGCTGTTCTTATCAGTTGAGCTTTTAAGTGTCCCGTCAAGTTGTTCACTCATTTGCTGAGCAAAAGATGCGGTGTGATTATGAAGAAGGGCAGTTTCATTAGTAGTTCTTATGATGCCTTCAAAAAAAGAATCTTTACTTGAAGAAATCTCCTGTGTTGCCCGTATCGCCGCTCCATTTGCGTGAGTAAGAGCGATAGTCACTGTCCCGTCTTCAAAGTCAGCAAAGATGATTGGTTCAGTTGGTCGAGAACCATTGAGTAGTGCAGCAATTGAAACGGCATCTGGGATAAAAAGAGCGTCATTTAAGCAGTTTGGACAAGTAAAAGTTGAGGACTCAGGCCAAGTCACTATGATGCCAACTCGATTGGTCTCGCCAATTGCTGACTCTAAAGGTGCATGGGCTCTTCGATGAAGCGGAGTTCCACCTAATAGTTTTGCTTCTGCTTGCAATCGAAGCGCTTCAACTATTTGGTCATCATCGACATCCGGAAGTGTTGTTGTTCTGCATACTGTCTCACTTCCTGGAAGAATTGTATAGATTTGAGAAGGAGATTTTGTAGTTAATAAGTCATCTAGTTCGTTATCTCCCCGCACTTCAAGGGTTTCTAATATTGCAGGAGAATTACCTTCTTCTATATTAGCAAATAGGCATTGCCAAGTATCACCAACACGATGGACAATTACTATGAGTGAGTCAATAGTGTTTGGCTCTTTTGTTACTTGTTTACTCATTGTTCTCTGTATTCCAGTATCGTCACAGGGAGGGTCGAACGATCGACAATAGCTATTATTTCTTGTTCAACTCCGCTGCCATTTGCTTTTCCAAGGCATGAAATTGTATAAACGTTGCTACGAGTATCAAAACGTTTACATAATTCAGCGATATGGGCATTTTCGACACCAGGTATGGAGAGATATTCAAGTGGACTAGTTATTCCTAATGGGCTGCTATTTCTCTTGTAAAGAACTTCCTCGACAAAACGTGATTGTTCTGGGTATAACCTGTAAAGTAAGTCAGGAGAAACGGTATTAATATTCATTCTTCCCTCAGGTGCTTCATGCTTGTCAAATAAGCATGTCTCTGAGAAAATCAGTTTTAATTGGTCATCAGTTAAGTTTGAAACACCTTCAGCGTCACCTGAAATGGATCGCAAAGTAGTCGTGAGAAATGTCGATAATTCTGCGTCATCCTGTGATGCGTAGTTAAGTATTGCCTCAGCTTGTTCTTGAAATACACCAAGTCGAAGTTGTACTGTCTCAAGATCGGTATTTCGCAAGTTGATTCTCGGTTCTCCGCTATCTGTAGCCCCTCCGTCTATAGAGTAAGTTGTTAGTAAGGATGCCCATCCACCCTGTAAATAGTTGTCTGGTTCATCCCAAGGTAAACTTTCTCCACCATCATCTTCGTTTGGGTCTAGTCGATAATTTAGATTCCAATCCTCCCCACGTACATCGTCTGGCATTACACCAGCGATGAGTTCAAGTTCTGCTATTGAGCGCAATTTCCCATTTCTTGGTTCGTAAGATGTTTCCAAACTCAAGTAATAATCCCTCTCAACTCCAAGTAAGCGCGGGTCATCATTTTCGTCAATCCAGTCCATGACAGCATCGTGAATACCGAACGCAAGATCATCAATTATGAAGACAAAAAGTGAATTGTCTTCTGAATTGATGTTGAACTTCCTATGTTCATCTAGAGGACCTTGCCAATCTTCCCCATCCATATTATGTCTTATGTCCCAAGTTGCTTTGCCAATATCACCTACTGAAACAAGTTCAAGTTCATCGACCATCGCAAATGCATTTCCTGGAATTGGTCTTGTAGTGTGATCAGACATGACGGCAATGGAGGTTTCTACTCCCGCCCTTGCAGCCCATCTAGCTTGAATTCTGTCAACAACTTCAATTCCGTACAGTGATTGGCGTTGAGCAAAAACCTGAATTGAGGAAGTTACAATTGCAGCAATACCAAGCGCCCAAAGAGCAAGAACAATGACGGAACCATGATGTCGTGTTTGTAATTTCATCAATCAGGCAACTTATGTACATTTCCATCGGGATCGGTAATAGTTCCCGGTCCTTCCTTACCACCTCCGCTTGTGCCACCACCACCTGGTCCACTATCGATACCGCCTGATCCAGGTTTTCCACCTGTACCACCTGAATCACCTGAACCACCTGAATCACCTGAACCACCACTGGTACCGCTTCCTCCAGAACCGCTGTCACCATCGTCGCCACCGCCACCAACATCAAGACCATCTTCACCTTCTAGACCATCCACATCGGTTTCGTCAACAGGTTCAAACAGATCGGCAGGTGGCATCACTCTATCTATTGGTACAACTGTACGAAGAGTAACAAGAGAAGTATCTAATTCTTGCAACGACTCCATGCCTGTTGATACCACAGTAATGCGAATGGCCATTGGGATGCCCAGTTCGTCCGAGTCCCATTCTGAAAACCATGTTGCTCCATCAAACGCTTCAAGTTTCAACGATACGATACCATCAGCAATTGGGGTAGCCATACCGCCACCTATTGGGTTGTCATCTAAAATCGCATCTCTTCGTTTCCAGAGAGCGCTGCTTACTTCATTATTCTCAATCCGTAGTTGCGTCTCATACTCGAGACCTTCACCATTGAAGTCAATCTCTTTATTAGCACGAACGTTGCCGTTGAATACAAGAAGTTCGTCTCTATCAACTTCTTCGCCAAGGTATCGATCAGTAAAATCAGAAATTAAGATGCGCGTATCGAATAAATCATCGCGACGTAACACAGTTATAGTTTCTCTTCGAATAGTTCGAAGAGCAGTATCGCAGCGAGAGTACGCTTCTAAGCGTTGACGGCTTATCGATTTTGCAGAACCTAACTGGGAGAGCGCAGTTGTAATACCTCCAAGCACAATTGAAGCCATCATTCCGGCTACCATCAATTCAATTAGTGTGAAACCTCGGCGAATCATTGTGCTTCCCTCGCTTCGATTGCTTCCCAGTACCGTTCTTCTCGGTCAACTGGTTCTGCTGGAACTCTTGGGACAGGTTCCCCGTGCCTTCTTGCAATCATGGTTTCCATTTCAACGGAATGTGTTCCGTTATTTGATTCCCACGATATAGTCGCGATGGCTCTAATAGGTAAATAATATGACTCATCTTCTAGAGTCAAATCAAAAGAATATTCATCAAATGGGGGTTCAAATCGACCGCGCCTTGGATATGCTTTTGCATATTCTTCGGGTCCAACTACAAGTGTCATAGATAATAATTCATCTGCTAGCCAACTTGCAGTAATTTGTCTTTCGGCATTGGATTGCCTAGTCAAAGACCTGCTACTCATGGAGATAACAACGGCTATGCCTATTGCGAGCATAGCAGATCCGATGATGACATCAATTAATGCGAATCCTTTCCTTCGTACTACCATTCTTCTCGCCCCCTACCTTGTTCATCAAGATCTATTGGCATCAGTGGTTCGCTACCAATTCCGTCAAGCCAAATATTAGGTCCAATCGAATAAGACCCAAGTGAGATGAGTGCGTATCGAGATTCCCAACCAAGCCCAACTTCTATGAGTGGTCTTGTTTCTCCCGGAGTCACGGTAACTGGCCATTGAGAAGTATCTGCGAGTTCTCCATCTATATATATTTCAACTTCATCTTCCTTAATCCAATCTGGCAGAAGGATAGGAAGTGCCATTGGGTCAACGTCCCAATAGTGATCTTCTTCTTCCTTGAATTTCGCAAGAAGTTCAAACTGGTGTAACTCAGCATCGTACCTAAGACCAGTTGGTTGATTGCTTGTTGAAGATCGGTGTGCAAACATAAGAACTATATCGCTGACTTGCTCAACAAGGAGATTAAATTCGCGATCGCGAGTACCCGAAAGCCGTGGAATAATCATCGTAGCCATAATGCCTATGACAATTACGACAACAATCATTTCTATTAGGGTGAACCCCTTGATTTGGTTTCGCGAATTGCAATTCATACATTATTGTGTGATGTCAGCGTTGGCATTTTCACCACCGATTTCTCCATCTTCGCCGAAACTTATTACGTCGAAACTAGCATTTATTTCACCAGGGACGATTACCTCAAAAGGGTTTCCCCATGGGTCAATAATATCTTCCTCTCGCTCTAAATATGGTCCTTGAGGTCCTCCCCCATCTTCTGGTGAAAGCAATAAAATTTCAAGGTCAAAATCATCGCTCGGTTTTGATAATCCCATATCTAGGACATAAAGATTAATCGTTTTTGAAATTGTTGCCGCTTTTGCTTTTGCCGCGGTTTGTTTTGCTGTTCCAACTCGTCCCATCAAACGAGGGGCAATGAGAGTAGCGAGGACAGCAATAATCATAACTACGACGATGATTTCAATGAGCGTAAAACCACGGTGTGCATGTCGGTTAATTTGTTTGTGATTTGACATAGTAATTCCTATAACGTTTTATCGTATGAGAGATTGCAATTCAAGTAAAGGTAATAATATGGCTGAAAGCACAAAGCATGCAAGGGAAGCCATCACAATCAATAATATCGGCGGAAGGGCTTTTGTAAATATTTTTAAAGATGCATTTACTTGCCGATCAAAGGCAGTTGCTGAGTGAATAAGCATTTCTTCTAATTTACCAGATCGTTCTCCAAGGTTCACAACTTGTACGAGCAATGGTGGAAAGAGTCCAGATTTTTCTAGCGGATCTGCTAGTGGTTTACCGCTGCTGACTTGGTCTTGTACTCCATCAACAGCTCTTGCTAGCGCTGCGTTTCCAAGGGTATCTCTTGTAATTTTAAGACCATCCAAAATTGGAAGACCTGCAGCTGAAAGGGTACCAAGAGTTCTTGTAAACCTTGCTACAGCGACATCTCGTAGTAGTTTTCCAAGGAGAGGTGTTTTGAGTTTTGTACGGTCGTAAATGAATCTATTTTCTGGAACTGAGAGCCAACTCTTCCACGCAATTATAAGTACTACAATCCCAACGATTATCCAAATCCACCAGTTCATGATAAAAGTAGCGAACCCCATAACAACTACGGTTGGCCAAGGGAGAGTCATTTGTCCAGCAAGTGGTTCAATAAGTCGTGGCACGAGAACGGTCACCAGTACAATTCCGCTAACTGCAATTAAGGCAGCGACGATTGCTGGGTACATAATTGCTCCAAGGAGTTCTCGTTTTAATTCAATCGACCTGTCAAGTAGATCTGAAAGTTGGTGCAATATGGTGCTCATTTTGCCAGAAGCATCGGAAGCCCGAAGCATACCTATTATGAGATCATCAAATGGGTCACCCCATTCTGCAGCTGCCTTGTAAAGCGGGTCGCCTGATTCAACGCATTTAATAAAGTGATCGAGGATTTCACCAGAAGCAGGAGTTGCTTGACTGCGAATAGTTTTGAGTGCCTGCATGAGCGGTAAACCAGCTTCTTGTGCAGTTGCCAGTTCACGAATCATCGCTGACATCTCTACTCTACCGAGACGTTTTTTTCTTGGAGCAGTAAGTTTTGCAACTTTGCTACCGGTTTTTACTCTGTTTACTTCAGTGGCTGTTTCCCCTCTCGAACTCAATTGTTTGACTACGTCTGCTCTATCTCTTGCCTTGAGAATTCCTGTTCGGATCTCACCACTATTTGTAATAGATTGGAAACTGTAATCAGGCATATTTATCAGAAGTCATTTTCAGTATCTTGGGTAGCTCTTAATACTTCTCCGATTGTTGTGATTCCTGCAATTGCTTTAGTCATCGCATCCTGTCGCATCGTTAAGTGAGAGTCGGGCAGAATGGTTGCAAGGTTTGAAGTGTTTCTGTTTTCAGAAATAGCACTGCGCAATGAATTATTTACAGTAACGAGTTCAAAAAATCCGACTCGACCACGGAATCCTGAATTGCTGCATTTATCACAGCCAGCCCCTATCCACATACCTTGGTTAAATTGTGGGAGTTCTTCCGCAGTTAAACGGTGTGACAAGTCCTCAGAAAGTGGTACTTGTTCTTTGCAATCTTCACAAATGCGCCTACCTAATCGTTGAGCTAATACACCCTCAAGGACTGAGGCAACTAGATAGGGTTCAACACCCATATCGATTAACCGACCTATCGAACTTACAGCGTCATTTGTGTGGATGGTTGAGAAGATTAAGTGACCTGTAAGAGCGGAACGGATTGCTATATCAGCGGTTTCTCCATCTCTGATTTCTCCTACAAATACAATGTCTGGATCTTGTCGCAAAATAGATCTGAGTCCACTTGCAAACGTAAGCCCACGTTTTGGGTTGACAGGAATTTGATTGATACCATTCAATTCATATTCGACCGGATCCTCAATAGTAATAATTTTTTTGCGTGGGTCATATAGTTTGTTTAGAGCTGCGTACAAGGAAGTTGTCTTGCCTGATCCAGTTGGTCCAGTTACAAGGACAAGACCGTGGGGCTTCTCGATAAGTTTGTCCATCTGTCCTTGCATATCATTGGTCATACCAAGTGAAATGAGATCAAGTGGCATAGTGCTTTTATCTAAAATACGCATAACAACCGACTCACCATAGAGAGTAGGGACCGTTGACACACGGATGTCTACTTTTCTTCCCTCAAAACGCAATGCAATATGTCCATCTTGCGGAACGTATCGCTCAGCAATATTCATTGAGGACATAATCTTGATACGTCCCGTTAGAGCTGGCTGTAAGTGTTTTGGGGGAGGGGGTTGCTCAACTAAAACCCCGTCGATTCTATACTTGACGCGTAATTCTGTTTCAAATGGTTCTATGTGGACATCACTTGCTCGTTGTTGAATCGCTTCCAAGAGAAGTAGGTTGACAAGATTAATGAGTGTTGGCTGTTCTGCCATCACTAAGATATTGTCAGCTTCAATCGCATCGACGTTGTGGTCAGTTGTCTCAGAGGAGTTTGATTGGCTACCTAAACTTTCAGCCATTCTTGCAGCAGTGGTACCGTAATGTTTTCGCATTAGTTCTGAGAAAATTTGCGATTCCATTCCGCACCGTGTAACAGGAAATCCAGTTATCGTTGCTACTTCATC
>CAZABE010000053.1:0-11156 GCA_964483425.1 uncultured Isosphaeraceae bacterium
CGGGTATCCGCGTTTTTTTAGAATAGCTGTTGCATCGATTAACGTTTCTATCGATTTTTTTTCGTGGACTCTGCTAAGGAATAGAACTGTGGGCTCTTCAGAAACACCGTATTTGTCGATTGCTTCTTGCGGGCTTGGTACTTCCTTATAAGGGTCAAGGTCGACGATATATGGAATGACAGCAATGTTATTGTGTTTTAGCCATTTTTTGGACTGGCTTTTCTCGGCTTCAGCAGTTGTAAGGAATGTATTCGCTCCTCGTAGCATTATTCTTCCTGCCGTTGACAAATACAGTTTTTTCTTAAGCGGTCGTTGTTCCATGCACCAATCATCGAGCATACCGTGAGTACTTAATACCCAAGGTGTTCCAACAGAATCACACGCTTTTGCCATTTGTGGATTTGAAGGCATCCACATCGCATGGATGTGAGCAACATCCATTCCTTTAGCAATTTCAGCCGCCTTGGCAATTTGTTGTTTGGTTAATCGCTTGCCAGTTTTTTGTAATGGTCCAAGTAAAACAACAGTGGGGGTGTTTGGTTCTTTATCTTTCCAAGATTGTGGAACGTCAGCGTCATCACAAGTTAACCAAGTTACATCGTGTCCTCGCCTTGCAAGGACAGAACAGAAATCAATTGCGGCACGCACGGTTCCGCCCTCGGTAAAACGGGTTGTCGGAAAATAATGTAATAATTTCATTGTGTGGTATTGCTTTCTTCGGTTACCCATGACTCATCGGTTTCATATTCGGTTTCAATGAGAAAATCTGCGAGTAATACCCCGTATTGTGCTCTAAGGTCTGGAGTAAAGTGGTTCTTCCAGTCACCCGCCACACCCTTGCGAGCAAATGCTGAGTTTGAACCGTCCCCTTGTTTTCTCCCCCCGCTCATCTTTTTAAAACTGTGTGCTTCAACAATTCGAGTCACTGTTTCAATAGAACTATCAAGTTCAAAAAGTGTCGCTACTTTTGTCATGCCCGCAATTGGGTCGACAAGCATATCTTCATAACGAAGTTGTACAGAATGCTCTTTGACAGCATTCTCCTTCCACGAGCGTACCCACTTAATATAACTAGGAAGCATCCGATTAGCAAAGACTGCGAGACCTTCTTGAACGCTTATATTGTGATGCAATTTGTGCTCTGGGTGCCATGGGGTATTGTGTACATAGAAGTGATAACTAACTGCAACATCTCTAAGATCACGGTGTAGTATTACGTAATTAATTCCTGCGGTCTCAAGAACATTAACATTGTTTATAGAACCATGGCAGTGCATCTTCGTTAAGACCAACATATTTTTCATGTCGTCAAACATATCTGCAGGCATTTCAAAATCATGGCTTCCACCAGTGGCTAGTTCGTGTTTTGCAATCGCAGGAAGAAGAAACTCATGGTACCCATCGTAACTTGAGACCATTTTTTCAATCCAAGTAGAACCACTTTTTGGAAGTCCTGCAATAAATAGTATTGGTTGAGTGTATTTATCCCCAAATGTTTCGTATCCTTCTCTGCATGCGGCGAGTTGATCCTTTGCGCGCAATTTCACAGCGAATCGCTTACCAAGACGCGTAAGTGATGGGGGCAATTTTCTTGCAATTGATTCGAGTTTCTTTGCGTTCATGTGTTAAGAATCAATTGCCTAGATCGACAACTCTGTACTTGCCGAAAATAACTCCATTTAACCGGTCTTGAGGTACTCTACCAATTGGCCAAGCATCTGTGAGTTCGATTAACACCCAGTCCTTTCCTTTGTGACGAATCGTTTTGTCTTCTTGGTTTGGACTTATTTGTACCGCTGCAAACAGGTGCTCTTCCATAACTATAAAGCAAACGTCGACTAGGCCTATGCTTTTTACAAGAGTTGCAAAGAGCATGCTCTTTGAATCACAATCACCCCAGCGGTTTGATAGAGTCTCCAGTGGCATCATTGCACCCGCGGTGAGTATCTTTTCCCCTTCGATATTAATTCTGTATTCCGGTGGAATTCGATATTCAAGGGACTGAACAAAAGACGAAAATGCACCTACAAGTTCTCGACGTGAACGGTATCCCTTTCTCCTTGCAGTGCTTCGAATTTGTTTAGCGATATCGATTATTGCACTCTTGTTTTGATTGATTACCCAGTTGTAATCGACGATGAATTGATTTCCTTCATCCATCATCTTTATACCGTGGCTAGCGGCTTTAGCTTTTAAAAGGAGTTGTTTTTCTGCTAGATCATTTTCATCGGTGTAAGTAAACGTTGTCCAAGATTTTGGTATTCCAAAAGAACTTACTGAATAAGCAACATCATTTGGTTTTATGTTTAATTTGCAGGCAAGTTTTTGTACAGAACTACCCTGTCTTACTATTGCCGTGTCACCTTCCCATCGAACGACTTCCCTTGTATTGATGTCGTTCCAAACAAAAGGAACTCGATTCATTGCAAAAGCGCCGCTGGTTATTGCGGTTGCCATGAGTCCAATAGTGTTTACTCTGCTATGAAACATCGTTACAAACGTCGGCGGTAATTTGAATTGCTCTTTCGATTTCTGATTCAGTTACATCGAGGTGAGTGACGTATCTGATTCGTTGTAAATCTAGCGATTCTGCCAAAACTCCGTTCTCCCACAACTTTCGGCATAAAGTGGGACCATCTCCAAGCATTTTATCGATATCGAAGAATACTAAATTGGTCTGTGTGGTCTCTCTATTAGAAGTAACACCATCTATAGTTGCTAATCCATCCACTAGCATTTTTGCATGGTTATGATCTATTTGAAGAAGGTCGAGGTTGTTTTCGATTGCATACAGCGCAGCCCCTGCGAGAATGCCCGATTGGCGCATGGTACCGCCAAACATTTTTCTTGCCCGTTTAACCCGATAAATTGTCTGTTTATCCCCAACAACAATAGAGCCAGCGGGGCAGCCAAGACCTTTTGAGAAACAAGCGGAAACGGTGTCAAAAGGCGCAGCCCACGTTTCTGCATCGATGCCAGTTTCAACGATTGCATTCCAGATGCGTGCGCCATCAAGGTGGGTTTTTAATCCTAGTTCGTGTGCCGACTTACAGACATCGATAACTTGTTGAAGCGGCCAGATTGAACCGCCACCTCTATTGTGCGTGTTCTCTAAAGAGACGAGTTTACTCATGCCAAAATGGTCATCGTCTGCACGAAAAAGAGATCGCACATCGTTTGGAGTAAAAAACCCACGATCTCCAGAAGCAAGGGCAAAAGCACATCCGCTTAATGCGGCTGCTCCACCTGCCTCGTAGTGCACTATATGACTTTCTTTATGCACTATGATTTCATCACCAGGTTGAGTGTTACTTCTAATTGCTGTTTGATTCGCCATAGTTCCTGAAGGCACGAAACAAGCAGCTTCTTTTCCAAACATTGATGCACACTTTTCTTGCAGTGCGTTTACGGTGGGATCATCTCCCCAAACATCATCACCTAGTGGTGCTTGCATCATCGCATCACGCATTCCTTGCGATGGTTTGGTAACTGTATCGCTTCTTAAATCAATTGACTTATCCATTTCTTTGATTGTAAGCAGAGTTGTGACAATATGGGTACCATTTCATCCATGATTAAATGGAAATGGTTTATTGTTGAGGGGTTAGTCCTATTTGGCCTAGGTATTTTGGCAATCGCAAGACCCGGTATCGCAGTAGAAGCAGTCATTAGTTTCTTCGGGTGGCTATTGTTGGTTATTGGTGTTGTCACCTTGTTTGGTGGAGTTACATCTGCATCACAACCAAGATCACAAACATCTATTGCAAGTGGTCTCCTTGCATTAATTTTTGGGTTAGTTTTGCTATTGCTACCATCTCCAGCAATTGCGACAATTACAGTTATTCTTGCTATTTTCTTTTTAATGTCAGGATTTACAGAAATATCATCTTCAATGGCGCTTCGGTCAAAAGGCGGTTCAGTTAATCATTGGGGATTGGCATTTTTTAGCGGTCTCATTGCAGTAGTACTTGGTGTATTGATGCTTGTGCTGTGGCCTGTTTCAATTGAAGTAATAGGCCTTCTGTTGGGTATTAATTTTTTGATAAGTGGCTCTTATCTGATATCTTTGGGTTGGTTTGTTCGATACGCACCACTCCATTAACACATGACGGAAAACACAAAAAAACATTTATCTCCGACTGCTTGGCTAATAATTATTTGTGCTGCGATTCTTGTGGGAGTTGTTGCTTTCTACTTTACATACATAGGCAAACAAGCAAATTTAACACATGATTATTTGATATATAAACTCTCTTGGTTAGCATATTTGTTACCAGCGGTTGGGTTGACATTAATTACTCTCCTGAGAGTAAAACTGTTCAATGGAACTGAAGGTACGGGTATTCCACAAACAATAGCGTCACTTGAAATGGAGGGTGACGAAGACCGCAAGCAAGTGCTTTCAATAAAAATCTTAGTTGGTAAAATTTTGTTAACAACATTAGGTCTGTTTAGTGGGGCTTCGATGGGTCGTGAAGGCCCCACAGTTCAAGCAGGCGCATGCGTAATGTATCTTTCAAGAAAATTTGTTTCTTTGCCACAACACATTATCCAGCGAGGATTAATATTAGCTGGCGGAGCTGCAGGTATTGCTGCTGCTTTTAATGCTCCAATAGCAGGAATCGTTTTTTCGTTTGAAGAAATATCCCGCTCATTTGATAAGCGTAATCTTGGAATCATCATGGCGGTTGTATTAGTTGCTTGTGTAGTATGTGTTTGGCTATTGGGTGATTATTGGTTTTATGGACAGGTACAAGCGGTAAGTGATGTTTGGCAATCTTGGGTGTTTGTTCCAGTAATTGCTGTATGTATGGGGCTATGTGGAGGGTATTTTTCTCACATAGTTGTTTGTGTTTACCCAAAGGTTTTGAAAACAATGTCCCGTCGACCAATCCTTGTGCCAATGGTTCTTGGACTACTAATAGGTTTTATTGGTTGGCTTTCTTCAGGGCTGACACTTGGGACAGGTTATGCTGAAGCCCAAAACATGTTGATACACGGGAGCGAAATGCAATGGTATTACGCACCTCTTCGAATGTTGGCAACAGCGTTGACCCTGCTTAGCGGAATTCCAGGCGGATTATTTGACCCTTCGCTTTCAGCGGGTGCTGGCTTTGGTCAGTTGTTTGCAGATTTAATACACACTTTTGACTGGGCTTCAGAGGTTGACACGAACTTAATTATGTTGATTGCGATGGCTTGTTTTTTTGCAGCAGTTGTGCAAAGCCCAGTGACAGCGGTTGTAATTATGGTTGAAATGACAGATACACTGCACGCAACTCTACCGATGCTCTTAGGTGCCATCATTGCTTATATGATTTCAAAACGTATTTGCACTTGTTCAATATATGTTGCGTTAGCAAACAACTATTTCAAGGATAATTGCGTCAACTCGCAGCCCCGCGATGCCTGAATCGATTCCCTAGCAATTTTTCTCAAACGTTGTATTCTGCAAAGCACATCACTCATCGACATATTTAGAACTACGTGTATCTCCCACGGGGATAGCCGTTCTGCAAAATGTAATGCGAGTACTTGTCGATCAGTCCAAGTTAGATTTGCAAAAAACGTACCAAGACGATCGTTTTGTTGATCGGTATTAAGGCGAAGATTGTCCTGCTTATTTGTTGGAAGAGATTGTGGGCCTATATGGCCAAGAGGTGATGTGTCGGCGATCATGGGCGACTTCCTGTCTTGTTGAGAACCAGCACTCCGCTGGCTCCTTTAGATAAGGGGTTTCTAAGCGATTTTCTCTCATTGAAAAAAAATAAAAAAATTGAAAAGAAATCACTAATCGGGGCTTATCAATCATGGTGGCAAGGAAGCCACCTTAATTAACTCCTCTCTCTTTCTTTCTTCTCTCCTCTGCGAGCCCACGCCTTAAAGTGTGGGCTCGCGGCGTATAAACAAACTTCCCGCGGGAATGTTTACTTGTCAGTCAGAACCGAAGAACCAGATACCGCAATGGTAACCATCTTCGTCAGGGGTCGAACTTGACCACGCCACCATCATTGGTTGATGTACAGATTCGCCTTCTGGTAAATATCGAGTAATAACACCAGTCATTCCCTCTGAAAGGGGGAATTGAGAAATTATTCTCATACCACCCTCGCTCTTGTCTACTACTTTATAGCGAATTGGGGTGTCGAAATCGTGGCTCCATCTTAAGACAGCCTCACCATGAAATGCTGTTCTAGTGCGATCACGGCGGTTTTGGTCTGAAGTTGTACGCTTTGGTGTGATACTTGAATCGTGAATCATAGAGTACGAATCGTCAACTATTGTTAGCGACTTAAGGCGTTGTGGAGAAAAAAGTTACGCCTGTTGGCTGTGGTAATCAGCGACTTGCTCTTCCGCATGGAAAGAACTACGAACCAAAGGACCTGACTCTACTACTCTAAAACCGAGTTTGAGTCCCTCATCCTTATACATCTCAAATTGGTCTGGATGTACCCACCTATCAATTGGTAAGTGATTTCGACTTGGCTGAAGATATTGCCCAATCGTGATAATTTCTGTATCGGTTTTATCTCGTATGTCTGCTAGCATCGTCAGGATTTCGCTATCTTTTTCACCTATACCGACCATGATGCCGGTTTTACAAACAAGTCCGGACTCAGAAATATTCTTTAGAACCTGCATCGAACGATCGTACATTGCTTGAGGGCGTACTGCTTTTTGCATCCTTGGAACTGTTTCAAGATTATGAGCAAGAATCTCTGGTTTGGATGCAATAATGGTTGCTAGATCAGCGAATTCTCCTTGTAAGTCACCTATCAACGCCTCCACAGTGGTATTTGGAGCAGCAAGATGGACTGACTCAATAGTATCAGCCCAGATTTGAGCTCCTCCATCAGGTAAATCATCTCGGTCAACACAGGTTATGACTATGTGACGTAACCCCATGAGTGCAACCGATTTACCTACATTTAATGGTTCATCGAAATCTGGTGGTAGCGGCTTACCCGTCCTGACATTGCAAAATCCACAGGACCTAGTGCAAATATCTCCAAGAATCATGATGGAAGCGGTTCCTCTTGCCCAACAATCGCCAATATTTGGGCATGAGGCCTCTTGGCAAACGGTGTTTAGACCGTGCTTGGACATGTTTTCTCTCATGGCAATGTATGACTCACCACTTGGTATTTGTGCTCGAATCCAAGAAGGTTTTCGTTGCATTAGCAAAGAGTGGGATCCGTCGTCATTGTTCAGAACTTGATTACTTAAATCGATAGTAACCGAACTTCTTGTATTACGAGCCGTATCACCACCGAGCGGTCTTGGGTGTCTTGATGTAGGAGAAGGATTTGTCACAGAACGTACATTCTAGCAAACAGAGTGCGATAATCGCTCAACAATGCCATTGCCATTGGTCGATAAGGTCCGATACCAACCCGCATATTGATTGTGTGGGGGCTATATATTGGCGTATTGAGTTGCAAAGGGATACCCTTGATTAATTGGAAGAAAACATTGCCCGTACAAAGTAGATTGACCCCACTTGTTGGGTTTTCGTTAATTGGAGCAGTTTTAATTCTTACTGGTTGCAATGCCAATTCTTGGATGGGGGATCCAGGAGCGCAAGGGTACTACAAACCAACTCCAACAACGATTCCAATCCTCGACAGAATAGACATAATTGAGGACCACGTAGCACTTCCTAAATTTTCAAAAGTTACAAGCGCTGATCTAATGCCATCGGATCTAACTTACAAAATAAATCCTGGCGATGTAGTTGACTTGAAAATATATGGTTTATATCAATCAAATCAGCACTACCCAGTAACTCGCCGAGTGGACGAGGGTGGAAATCTTCGTGTTCCAGAAATTGGTGATGTTATGGTTGCGGGTCTAACGGCTCAGGCAGCACAAGACCTTATAACAAAAGATTTGGGGAAAAAAGTTACACATCCAAGTGTTCAATTAGATTTAATTGATCACACTGGTTTTAGGTATACAGTTTATGGCGAACTTGCTAGGTGGGGTGCTTTTACACTACAAGATCCTGATTTGCGGTTGGTAGACGTTCTTGCGCTAGCAGGTGGGGTTCCCCAATCAACAAGGAATATATATGTAATTAGGCAACTACCGATGAGCGATTCTGTGCTTCCTAGTTGGGAGCGAGATGATGGTAGTTCGGATTCTAAGAAAAACTCAAACCAAACTATACAGCCCAAAATAGAATCAGATAACGACAAGACAACAACGCCAAATATCGAAGATTTAATTAACAAACTCGATATTGGGGGAAATCAGAAAGAATCACCAGAAGAATCACCAAAAGAATCGCAAAAAGAAACCACGAGCGACGAGGAACAACCTAATTTTGAAGAAGAGCCAACTAGTAGTACAAATCCTGAAATAGAAGCACTTATCAACCAACTGGACATTGGTGATGATAGCGATGCTACGCCCCACTCTGTTTCTCCAGGAATAATTCAAACAGGAAAACATGAGTTAATTGATGTTGATGACCTTGTTCCTCCAAGGGAAGTGAAGAACAAACCCGTTGCAAATGTACCTGTTGACGTAGATACCTTGACTACGCATACTCCAATGCAAACTAAGGACTCAGCGTATATATACGTTCCAGAAAGTGATACATGGATTGCGGTCAACGCTGAGCAATCAAAGAAATCACGAACAAAGAAACCAAAAAGTGAAGATAAGAAAGACAAGTCAAAAATTCTTGAGCGGATTATTGAAATTCCATGGCTGCAGTTAAAGCAAGGCGATAGTTCATACAACATAGTGATTCGACCCGAGGACAGGATTTATGTTAAAGGCGCTCCGCTTGGCAACCTTTACATCCGAGGTGAAATTGGCAGACCGGGAGTATTTGATTATCCAAATACAGGAGAAAAAATCACTCTCTCTGAGTTTATTACTTCTGCAGGGGACTTGGGACCAATAGCAGTAGCGGAAAAGATTAGTTTAACAAGAAGGATCGGAGACGATCAAGATCTCCAAGCAACAGTGACTCTTAACTACGCTGCGATTATCCAGAGAACTGAACCAGATATTTTCTTGAAACCAAACGATCACATTAGCATCGGTACAACATGGGGAGCCACCCCAATGGCAATAATCCGAAATGGATTTAGAACAACCTATGGATTTGGGTTCCTTCTTGATCGAAATTTTGGAAACGATGTGTTTGGAAGACCTCCGTAATGGGTTATGGATTAAAGAATAGGGTATTGCTGAACTTAGGTTGTGGTAAGTTCGTACTTTTGGAGTCGTATCAGAGCGCGTAACACGCTCTGATTTTTCCAGAGAGTCCAATCCGATGAAAGCCCATAGCCAAACCACTAGCGAACTAGAACCACAAAAACTATTGTTTTGGATTGTGGCAATTTTTGTTGCATTCGGGTGGATTTTTTGGGATTTTCTTCAACGGCAATTTTGGTTTGCGGTCCAACAACAGGCGGACTGGGGACATACACTGGTGATTCCATTTATATCGGGGTATTTTATTTGGCTTTATAGAGCAAAAATTCTTCAAGAACCATTCAAGCGAGCATGGACTGGGTTGTTCTTTTTATTCGTTGGGCTTGGGTGGTACATGATTTGCGCGCTTGGCCCAACTGCTTGGCATCATCATAACTTAATGGGAATAGGCGTTGCTTCAACAACCTTTGGTATTTGCTTGTTCCTGTTTGGATGGCGTTCAATGGTATACCTTTGGTTTCCGTTGTTTTATCTTTTCGTCTTTGGACAGACGATTTCTGATCGGTTCATGGAAATAGTTACGTTCAAGTTGCAGGATATTGCATCAGTTGGTTCCTATTACGGTCTGTCGTTTTTAGGGTTAGATGTTACAAGAGCTGGAAATACAATAGAAATACTTTACAACGATGTGTCTCACCCATTAAACATTGCAGAGGCGTGCTCAGGCATGCGAATGCTTATGGCATTTTTAGCTTTGGGGGTTGCAATGGCGTTTACGGGATTAAAATATGCTTGGCAGCGGATTACTCTTGTAATACTTGCATTACCTACTGCGGTCTTTGTAAACATATTACGTGTTATTACTCTTGGGTTACTTAGTATTGCTGATAGTGGGTTTGCGGCAGGCGATTTTCACACGTTCGTTGGAACACTCTGGCTAATTCCCGCCTTTCTTATTTATCTAGGAATAGTTTGGATTCTTAAAAATCTCATAATTGAGGAAGAAGATTCATTTGCAGATGAAGAACCAGAGAGATTATCATTCCGTTTTAGTGGCTCTGCAACAGTAGGATTTGTAGTTGCGATATTGTCGCTTTCTCTAACTGCGGGCGGCCTACAGGCGGGTGTTCGTGTCTTGAATGTACACCTTCAGAAAGAAGCAGTGTTCCCTCGCGAGAACCTTTCGTTATTGCCACAAACAATAGGTAAATGGACAAAATTGGGAGAAGATATTAGATTCGATGCCGCTGGGGTTGAAGCACTCGGAACCGATTTATATCTTAGTCGAGCGTATGGAAATCTACGTCAATCAAGGCAGCCGATGCAATTACACGTTGCGTATTACACGGGTCAGGTAGATGCTGTTCCTCACGTCCCAGATCGATGTATGGTTGCTGGTGGTTTTGTTCCATTAACAGCAGAGCCAATTATTATGCCAATGAATGTAGACACCTCTTTTTGGAACCTAGACACAAAAACACATCCAGATGGCACAAATTACCCTTACATCGAACAACAAGATGGGGAAATTTCAGAGCCACAAAAAATTCGACTTCCAATTGGTGATTTTGAATTACGGGTTACTGAGTTTAGCCATCCAAAACTAGGGAACGACCACATGTTCGCTGGTTATTTCTTTATTGCTAATGGAAAAACTACTGCGTACCCAGAGCGCATTAGATTGCTCGCATTTGACAGAAGTTCAAAAAAGGCATATTACTGCAAGGTGCAATTCACAATGCAGGGTGGAGGACAGTTTGATATCGAACAATTCACCGATATTGCGACCGATTTTACAAATAATTTATTACCAGAAATCATGAAGTGCCTACCAGATTGGGCAGAAGAAACAGAAATAATCAACAATAATACTTTGACCGATAATTAGGAGCCGTGAATTAAATGGCGAACACAAAACGTAAGAAAACACGAAGTAACAAGCGTAAACGAAAAGCAACTAGGGCGAACAAGAAGTTAATCACAAT
>CAZABE010000054.1:0-17488 GCA_964483425.1 uncultured Isosphaeraceae bacterium
ATGAACCGTATTTTGTGTTTTCCATGGCTAAGAGCTGCCCAAAGGAAACTGGTAATACTTGCAAACCCCTGTGCAGCTGCAAGGGAAGCCACAGACCAGTCAAGGAGACCCTCACCGACTATCCCGTCGTACATTCGTTTAGTAAGAACTCCCACAACTCCACCCTCGATTGCTCCCATCATCATTGGTAGGAACGCCCAAGCAACCAACTCACGTGTGTGTTGAGTTGTTTTAAGAGTTTTCAAATAAATTCCTTGCGAACCATTTTGTAAATGGTATTGTACGGATGACTCGTGTACGGGTCACTGTGCGATGTATATGCAGTATGTATGTGCTCGATCCTATCGAACCCTCAGGGATCGTAAAAAGTTGCATCGAAAGCCATGCCTCACAGCCCCGATGTTGTGGAAGGCTGGGAATGATTACTTACGAGCCCACCTTTTTGGTACTGGGTTTGAGCCCACTTACTGTGTATGCATCGCACAGCGACCCAATAAGACCTGCGATAGTCACAAACCAGAAAACTACCCCGCGGATTGTTTTTGTTTTAACAAGTGGGTTAAACCCAGCGTTTTCCTGTCTTTGCATCTATAGCAGAGATAGTCATTCCGCCAACGAGCGATGGATCTATTGCAAACTCACGGCCAACAATAGGTTTGTCTCCGGAAATCCTAGCAAGTTCGATAACTTCACCGCCTGCAGTTGTACCATGAATAATTATTTCTTCGTTGTATTCAAGATCGATTCCAACAACATACCCGTTTCCGAAACGTTCGTTAACTGCAACTCTCAAATATCCAGTTGAGTTACCATCCATACGTTCTAGTCGGGTGACTTGGCAATATGGATTGCCAATATATTTTGCGAATTCAATTCCAACCATCTCATTGATTGCGTTACTTGTAGATGTGTTTTGTGCAATTTTTGCGCTTTGGTTCGCTTTGCTTTGGGCATCAAGAGTGATAACAGCGAGTACGATTGCTACTCCAAACAACACAACAGCGGCAGTTCTCCAAAGAGTTATCTGTTTTGAAGAGCCAAATTTTGCTTGGGCGGCACTTGCCCTTGCACCAATTAAAGCAAGAGGAGCGAGTCGTTGTGCTTCTTGATCCGCACTTTCAGCAACTGCGCGTAGCACCTTGTTACGAAGAGATGGGTGTGGCATATCGGAAGGCAGGAGAGATGTGTCAAGAGCTAGGCCTTCTTGCAATAGTTTGATCTCGTCCTGAATTGCGGCGGGAGCATCGTGGAACGAACGGTTGAACAAGTCGCTTTCGATAGGTTCAAGCAAACCATGTGCATCAAGAACAGCGAGTTCTAGAAGTTGTTTTGGGTTGTATGTTTCGTTCGTCATAAAAAGTACCGTTAAATGGATGATGCATCCTTAATTCCGCGCTCTCGTAAGCGGAGTAGCCCGCGACTAAGAGCAGATTTTACCGTGCCAAGCGGTTTGTCAAGTTGTCGACTTACTTCTCGCAAAGTGAAGCCTTGAAAGTAAGCCCTCTCGATTACCGTTCTTTGCATCTCTGAAAGCGACTGCATCGCCTCCCAGAGTTGGGCGTTACGTTCGTGTGACAATATATTCGACTGTTCTGGGGTTTCGGTTGCAGAAACTTCATTCTGTTCCGTATATTCTTGCTGGTTAGGGCGAATGGTTTTCTTGCGAATTCTATCAATGAGATGACGTCTGGTAATAAGCATTACCCAAGTCACTAATTTGGCTTTTCTTGGGTCAAAGCGGTCTGCTGTCTTCCAAAGACGTACAAAAATCTCTTGTACAGCGTCCTCTGCCTCCGCATTATTCGATAAGAATTGGATTGATAACTTAAAAACTAGAGCACAATAACGATCGTAGAGTTCAGCCACAGCGTCTTCTTCTCCCAAGGCAACACGGCGCATCAATCTGTAGTCAGGCTCTTCGTTTTTCAAAAAATTAAGCTCCAAATGTTAACAAAACCCAAACAAAATGGGTGGCTCTTCGGAAACCAGTTTAGAGTGTATCATTTTTTTACAGAAGATTTCAGAAAAATGTCGCAATTCATCAAATAAGCACTATGCTACGGATGTGGCGATAATATCATCACGCATCTGTTTGTTATGACTTATGTAAACCAAACATCTGATCAAATAAAGGCGCCCCTTAATGAACGGCGCGGCTTTAGTTTGTTGGAACTAATTGTTGTAGTTAGTATCACATCACTCTTGCTGGGGTTGTTGATGCCAACACTCACATCAGTTAGAGAAAATGCACACCGTGTTCTTTGCGGATCTAACCAACATCAGTTAGGGCAATCCTTAACTATGTATAGTGGTGACCGAAGAAATCGATTACCAGTTGCAAGCGTACTTGATCAACAAGAACCGAATCCAGGTCTACTTGCACTTGTACGAACTGGTTTTGAATCGGACCACCGAACGTTTGCTGACTCAACGGTTCATTCAATACCCGAGCCACTAGAAGGTTCTCATTGGGATGGTCTTGGGCATCTTTACAAATGGCACTATTGTGATTCTCCTGATACGTTTTATTGCCCAAGCCATGATGGTGACCATACTCTTGAAGAGTGCAGATCTAAATGGGAAGCAGAACGAATCAGCGAATCGTTGTTTTGCAATTACCAATACGTAGGTCATAAAGATTGGCGAACTGGCAAACGAAACTCACTACTCCAAGGCAACAAGTTAATCCTTCTTACAGATGGTCTTCGAACAAAAGAAGATTATAGCCATAGGGTTGGATACAACGAACTGCGTGGTGATGGTTCGGTAACTTGGGTTGACAATGTTATAGTCCAAACGAGTTTAAGCATGCTACCTCCATCGGACTTTAATGGTATTCGAGAACTTGACGATGTCATTTATGGCATTTTCTCAAGGAAGTAAGTTCTAAGAAACACAACTCGTTTATTTAAGGGAACTTAGTTCTGTTATTTGAACTCGGTGCCTTCCAATGTGTGGATTTGAAATTACATACGAGTTACAGGTTAATTCGCTTCCGACAAGAGTATGATCTATGCAGTACAAAGGAAAGTGCAAAGGGAACGAAGCGAGTAAACCGATACCACCAAGATTACTCGCATCGATAAGGTTTGGGAACATTTTTTTGATTGCGTAACTGTTCCTTGTCATGTTGAAATCACCAATAACAATGTCTGGCTGCTGAGATTCAACTTGTGATAAAAGTCGAATTGCTCTTGCTGCGATTTCAGTTCTTGGAGTAAATAAATCAGAAGGTAAATCAACCGCCCACAAATCTATTGTCTTCCCAAGTTTTTCCGTTGTATCGATAACGAACTTAGAAATATAAATACCCTCTGATGCAACTAGTGGTTGGACTTCTAACACGTTATGTTTTGTAAGTATTGTGAAGGGGCCACTAGAGACAATTCTCTTTCCAACCCCAAGCCAGCCTTTGATACTTGGCTCACTGCGAACATACCAACCGTGTGTTAACAAAGTGATATCTCCATTTAACCGAACAATCTCCTTTGCAGAGTCATAAGAAACATGTTTTTTGGAATGGCTCATAGTCCAGCCGACAAGCCGAATGCTTCCACTTGAATCAATGGTTGAAAAAAATCTGTTTTCTTCAAATATGAACCAAGAAAGAGATGCTAAAAATAGCAATATTAAAAATAGCAGTGTTTTTACACGTTTTGCGATTGAATTAATAACTAAAGCGATTACGAGTAAAAACAGACAGAATACGGTTGGAATCCAGGCAAGCCACTGGCTCCATCCCCATCGATCGCTAAGCATTAACCCAATAATCCACAGACAATAAACAATAATCGAGAAAACCGCTACATAAAAAGCAAACCGCTTCATGATTACGGAACAAATGGAAAAACAAGCGGTGCAATACTTGTTGCAAGAATTGCTACAAGCACTGTTAAAGGAAGCCCAAGTTTTGGGAAATCCATAAACGTATAACCACCCGGACCATATACCATAAGGTTTGTTTGGTAAGTAATTGGAGTTAAAAAGTTGCAACCTGCAGCCGCCATCATTGTGAACACAAATGGATATGGGGATACACCAAGACCTTCGGCTGCGCTGATAACAATTGGAAACATGATTACAGCAGCACCGAAATTCGTCATGAGTTGAGCTGCCACACTTGTCATAACAAACACAAGGAATAGTGTTCCATAATTGCTAATATGGATAGAATTGGCGAGGTCTAATAAGCCTGTGCTAGCTACTTCTGCTAACCCACTTGCCTGAACTGCGTTTCCAACCCCCATTGCTGCTCCAATAACAATAAGAACTTGAAGGTTAATTGCTTTTTTTGCCTTTGGTCCATTTATACATCTAGCGATAACCATGAGTAACCCACAAGCCCAAATTGCAGCAACTCGGTCAACGAGTCCACTTGTTAATAGCACAATTAACAAGCCAAGGATGCATAGCGATAATTTTGCCTTATTGTGTAATTTGGGCATGGAGTCCTCAAGTTCTGAGATGAGATAAAAATCTGAACTATGTTTCCATGTTTTTAAAAAGACGTCACTCGACTCAATGAGCAAAGTATCACCGGGTTGCAAAACGATGTCACCTATCTTGCTTACGATGTGTGTTCCGTTTCGGTGTACAGCAAGAATGGCAGCATTGTATTTAGTACGAAACTGAGATTTGCGAATGGTTTGTCCAATAAGTGGGGAACTACCAGAAATAACTGCTTCAACCATTTTTCTTGAAAACGCCTGCCCACCAATTACTTCAAGAGCGTCTGTATATGGGATTAGACCTCTGGTCTTTCTTAGGTTTACAACTGACTTAACGTCCCCAACGAAAATCAATTTATCTTCCTGTTGAAGAACTTCTTGTGGTGTAATTGCACCAAAATATTTGTCCCCCCGAACAATTGCGCTTAGGTACAAGTCGGGTAAGTTCCGAAGGTCAGCTTCTGCAATTGTTTTCCCAACAATTGCTGCACCGTCTTCTATAGCCATTTTAATTTCGTACTCACGAATATGTCTTTGGGAACTCTTTATAGGAGTCCTACTAGGAAGTAACCACTTTGTAGTAATTACAATGAAAATAATTCCAATGGCTGCAACAGGAACTCCAATCCAAGCAGCACCCCACATTGTCAATGCATCACTCGGGGGACCCACATGTATTTCTTGCACCCAAAGTGGTGGGTCTTGCCACCAACCTATAAAGAGTCCCATGATGATTAGATTTGATCCAGTTCCAATCATTGTGCCTTGACCACCCAAAATTCCAGCAAAACTTAATGGCATATACAACTTAGAAGGTGGGATTTTTAATCTCTTTGCCCAATCGTTTACCATTGGAAGATACATTGCTACGATTGGGGTTGTATTCATAAATGCTGACATTGCAGCTACAGGTACCATCATTCGCACTTGAGCCGTTGCAAGTGATTTTGGTTTCCCTAGCAATTTCTTACCTATAAGTTCTATACCACCGGTCTCTTTAAGGGCTGCTGCAACAACAAATAGACCGGCAATCATAAGAAGTGGACGCCCAGCGAAACCCTCGGTAGCTAATTTGAAATCGACCACGCCGGTAATCATCAAAAAAACAAGTCCAGCAGTAATGACTAGGTCCGGTCCATATTTACGCTTATGCATGAGAGCGATAATGATTACCACAATCGTGAAAAGCGTAATCCAAGCAGATGTGGTCATTACTCTTGTGCTATCGCAAGATCATCAATCGCTGCGATAATCCGTTGGTGGAGTCCATCAGTTGCACAGATGACACCGCGGTTATTTTCAAGCCGGTGTCCGTGTGTGAATTCAAGTGGTTTACCAGAAACATCGCTAACAACAGCGCCAGCTTCTATAGCAATACACATGCCTGCTGCGTGGTCCCAAATTTTTTCAACGTACGTTTTGCTGGTTGGAAGCCGCAAGTAACCGTCTGCTTGACCACGTGCAACAAGTGAATATTTGCACTGGCTGTCTAATCGAGCAGGTTCACCTTCGGTGCCAATTGCGTCGACAATTTTTCCGCTGTCGCCACGATTGGAGTGTCCCTTTTCTGCTGATTCACAAAAACGAATAGGTCTCGATTCTTCGTATTGTTGGGCAATAATTCTCATTGGAGAAGAAGTAGGATTACAGTCAGCGAACTCCCACGCACCAGCGCCCCTTGATGCTGCGTACATAACACCCTGTGGATCAACTTCATCAAGCGGGAAGGATTGGTCAGTTGATAAATTTGGACAACCCATAACACCAGCTACTACTTCACCCTCTTCAATTCGTCCAAGTGCAATTGCATAATGCTGCCCACGCAAAAATCCCTTCGTTCCATCAATTGGATCAAGTGCCCAAAAAGCATTTGAACTTCCATCGTGATTACACGCATCAATTGCATCGAGTACCTCCTCCTTGGTCACTTGTGGTCTCCATGATTTGACTGCTTCTAAGACGGTCTGAAGAACTACTCCTTGTTCATCAGTTCTAAGAACAGCAGCGTCTTCTTCTCCGACAATGAGACAGTCAGATGGATAAAGCGAATCAGCCAAACTAAGAGATACTATTGCCTGAACAGCAAAGTCAGCGACAGTCACTGGACTCCTATCATCCTTGGTCACTTCGCATATTTGGGCTAGATTTGCCTGTACTGCTCTTGAGACAGCACAAGCGGTGGAAACGGCTTCAAGTGCGGCAGGAATTAGATGGTGTTGTGATTGTAGTTCGTGCATAATTTCTCTCTTAATCGGTAAAAAAGCCCCATTTTAACCATCAAAATTACGATTCAGGTTTCTAGATTGTTCGTACAAAAAAGCCCCTTGGCTTCCAAGGGGCTTTTCAAGTGAAATTATCGATTGCTATGAAACGATCGTTGCTTTGAATTCACCAATAGCTGTGTTGAAATCGTCTTCAAGACCCTTGAAGGATTTTGCTTCAGAAAGTTTATCCTTAGCAGATTTTGCTGAAGTATTCATATAATCAAGTAGACCTTCTTCAAATGCATGAACTTTATCTAGCGAGACGTCATCAAGGAATCCCTTAGACGCTGCATAAATTGCAATTGCTTGATCAAGCGCCTTGTATGGAGTGTATTGTCCTTGTTTGAGGAGTTCGACAAGGCGTGCACCTCTGTCGAGTTGTTGTTGACTTGCAGCATCTAGTTCTGTTCCCAGTTGGGCAAATGCCTCAAGTTCTCGATAAGCAGCAAGGTCTAGTCGCAATGAGCCAGCAACTTCTTTCATCGCCTTAATTTGAGCGTTACCACCAACACGGCTAACAGAGATACCAACGTTAATTGCTGGTCGAACACCTGAAGAAAACAGTTCTGGCTGCAAGTAAATCTGACCATCAGTAATAGAAATTACGTTGGTAGGAATATAAGCAGAAACATCGCCCTCTTGTGTCTCAATGATAGGAAGTGCGGTCAATGAGCCGCCACCATTTTCATCTGATAGTTTGGTTGCACGTTCAAGCAGACGACTATGTAGATAGAACACGTCCCCAGGGAATGCTTCACGACCAGGAGGACGGCGAAGCAAGAGTGAAAGTTGTCGGTATGCCGTTGCTTGCTTTGAAAGGTCGTCGTAAATGCAAAGTGCGTGTTTAGGTGTATTACCTTCTTTACCTTGCCACATAAAGTACTCGCCCATCGCGCAGCCAGCATAGGGGGCAATGTATTGAAGTGGGGCTGCAGTTGAGGAACCAGCGACAACAACGATTGTGTAATCCATCGCACCATTTTGTTTTAGCGTTTCAATAACACCCGCGACAGTTGAGTCCTTTTGGCCAACAGCAACGTAGATGCAAACAACTGCTTCGTCGGTTCCCCAATATTGTTTTTGGTTGATAATTGTGTCTATTGCTACTGCTGTTTTGCCTGTTTTCCGATCACCAATAATGAGTTCACGTTGCCCGCGACCAATTGGAATCATCGAGTCAACTGCTTTGATACCAGTTTGCATTGGCTCAACAACTGGCTGGCGCGCAGCAATTCCAGGAGCAACAATGTCAAGTTTTGATGTGCTTGAAGCGTTGATTGGAGGACCACCATCTACTGGGTTTCCAAGAGGGTCAACCACACGACCGAGCATTTCAGGACCAGTTGGAACCTCAAGAAGCCGTTTGGTTGTTTTTACAGTGTTACCTTCCTCAACTGCGAGATAGTTGCCGTAGATGATTGCACCAACGGTATCTTCTTCCAAGTTCATTGCCTGACCCATAACCGTACCACGTGGTGTCTCAAATTCAAGTAACTCACCAGCCATGCAGCCAGAAAGTCCATAAATTCTTGCAATTCCGTCACCAACCTCAACAACTTGGCCGACTTCAGATATTTCAAGTTCACTGCTGAACTGTTCAATTTCTTGCTTAATGACTGATGTAATTTCGTCTGTTTTAATCTTCACGATATTCCTCGCCTTTGAAAAGGTCTTTCTAAGTTAGTTATCTTCCATATACGTTTCAAAACTCTCTCTAATTGCGCTACCGCCGTTTGTTTTCATGGATTCAGAGAGACGCCGTAGTTTTGTTTGCACGGAGCCATCGATAAGTTGGTCTCCGATGCGTAGTTTAATTCCGCCAAGCATTGCTTTATCAATATATGGATGCATGATTGGTTCTTTGCCGAGCAAAGATTGCACTTTATCTTTGATTGTGCTGATAGATTGCGCATCTATTGCCGTCGGAGTAAAAATGTCAACTTCGATTTTTCCAAATGCTTCTTGTACTAGCAAATCTAAAGAGGCGCTAATTGGTTCAAGATGATTGAGCCGCCCCTTACTGTTCAAGACAAGAAGGAAGCGGAGTGTTAAATCGGTAATTTGATTAGAGAATATTGCAGAAATAGTTTCGCCACGTTTCGGGACATCCACAATTGGAGATGACAAGAACATACGAATCTCATTGTTTTGGCGCATGAGTTCGCAAACCTGCTCAAGTTCGTCAGCAACCTCAACAATTTTGTCATTTCCGCCAGCGTCTGATGCAAGATCAAACAAACTTTTAGCGTAAACAGTTGCAAGAGCGTCAACTTGGCAGGTCACTTCGTTTGTCCAATTTCAGCAAGAGATTTAGTAAGTAGTGCATCTTGGTCTTCTGAAGAGATTTCTCTATCTAGAATGCGACTTGCAATTGAAACTGCCAAGTTACTTGCTTCATTGTGTAACTCGACAATAGCAGCTTTTTTAGCAGCATTAATGTCTGAGGTTGCTGCGCTTTTCATCTCAGCAAGTTCACGGATGTTGTTTGCTCGAAGTTCTTCTGCAGCTATCTTGGCATCTTGTTTTGCTTTTGCAATCATTTCACCAGCTTCTGAACGTGCTTGTTTAAGTTCTTCTTCATATTCTGAAAGAGCCGCTTTGGCTTGTGTACGTGCCTCTTGTGCAGCTTCAAGGTCATCACGTAACTTTTGATCTCGTTCATCGAGACCCTTTAGAATATGTGGCCACACAAATTTTGATGCCAGAAACAAAAAAATCAGAAAGACAACAATCGTTGTTCCTAAAGTAAGTAATTGAATGTCAAATGGAGATTGGGATGCATTATCAGATGCAATGAATAGATTCATCATGTGAGGTCCTTCCGTTTAGTACGGCCTGCGTGAGTGTAGAGCAGTTTTGATGACTGCCTACGCTCCCAGTGATTACATGATTCCCATAAGACCAATAACAACCGCAAACAGTGCAACGCCTTCAACAAGCGCAGCAGTAATGATCATGTTTGTGCCAATTGAACCAGCCATTTCGGGTTGGCGAGCAATCGCTTCAACAGCACCTCCACCAATTCGTCCAATACCAACACCAGCACCAAGAGCACCGATACCAGCAGCAAGACCGCCACCGAGACCCTTAAAGCCTGTGCCGGTTGCCTGTGCAACTTCTACAGCACGCTTGTGAGCTAATTCTGCAGCTTCAGCAGCAGCTTTAGCAGCAGCGTCAGCACCTTCAGCAGCACCATGCGCTGCGTCTTGTGCGGATGCGGCATCTACGTCAAATACCATGAGGCCCAATGTGGCCAGAGCAGTGAAAGCAACGAGCTTTTTCATAATTTTATCCATTTTGTCTTATAAACATTTGATTTGCAGTTGCCGTGGGTGCAAGTGCTGTAAGAAAGAAGTTCAAGACCCATTCCCACGATGGGTCAATAATTAGTGTGTCGCATTCTCCAGTGCATGGTCTTCGTGCTCTTCACCATGATGGGACATTTGCCCAATAAACACAGTTGTGAGGAACATGAAAATAAATGCCTGTAAGAAGGCGACGAATAGTTCAAGGAAACTGATGATGACTGCAGCAATTGTTGAAACAAGTTCTATTGAACCCGTGAGTAACCAACTTGAAGTTGCTTCAAAAGTCATCATCCCAAACATTGTGAGCACCGCGAGCATCGTGTGTCCGCCAACCATATTTGCAAACAAACGGATTGCGAGTGCAGCTGGCTTGATGAACATACCCATAAATTCGATTGGGAGCATAATGGGAAGCAAATACAGTGGAGCACCGCCTGTGAGGTGATGCGCCCAGCCACCAAGTCCTAACGATTTAAAGGCATGAAATTGTATGACGATAAACGAAATTAGAGCGAGTCCAATTGTGACATTGATATTGCTTGTCGCAGTCCCACCAAACATCGCCCAATCAACTTCGCTCTCGGTGGTAATCTTACCAACAGCAACTTGGACATCTGCAAATGGAATCATTCCGAGGATATTGCAAGTCAGAATAAAATAAAAAAGTGAGAGGAGGTAGGGAAGGAATCTGTTTGTGTCATGACCAAGAACTGGTTCGATGACCTTGTCTCTCAAGTAGATGGTAATCACTTCAATGAGTTGGGCAAGACTACCGCTTGTAAGGTAGCGATCAGTCCCTTCACACTCATCTCCGACCGCAATCCGTTTTGCAGAGGATTTCAAAATAAGAAATGTTACAAATCCAGCAATAACAAGGGATGCCATGTGAATGGTAATGCCCGGATGACCAAACAACGTAATTGGTTTGTCAAGGATATGGTGAATCGGGTTGTTACTAGCAAGAATTGGAGACATAAAAGAGGATTACTCGTTTGTTTGTTTGCCGAATTCCGACAGCATTGAGGCAAGTGTTTTAGTCTCTGCCACAAGTAGGAAAACGGCGGTCAAAAGGAACGAAAACAACAATGGGCGAAGCCCAAATTGAGCCACGTAGTATAGCAAAGTAGAGCCACCAAGTGCAGCAATGAATCGAACAAATGAAGCCACAGACCAGAGAGTAGCCGCTGTTGCAATAGGTCGCTTTTTTTGTGGTGAAAAGAGGGCTAAAATGATTAGAGAACTAATGAGAAGAATACCAGCCTCTGCTGCTCCAGCAGTTGCAATTATTGAATCAAAACCACCTATGATTGAGCCCACCCACCAAACGGCAGTTGCAGAAATCGTAGCTCCACATTGTGCCAAGGCTAATCGTCGAAATGAAAGTGATATTTCTGGATTATTCACTGCTCATTTTCCCGAACAGCCCTCAGCGCATTTCTGATGAAATCAATCGTGCCATAGACAATGCCAACGATTGATCCGTAAACAATAAAATTGCGTTCATGTTCTGGTTGCCCAAAAATCCAAGACAACAACCACCCCAAAAGCCCACCAGCAATAATCATCGATACAAACGTGAAGCCCATCGCCGATAGTCGCCACAATCTGCCTGACTGGTCTTCTTCATTTACCATTGTGGCATTGTAATTAGGGGAACAGTCCCTTGGGGACTGTCCCCAGTATAATCCTCGGTCTATGGATAAGGATTACATAGTTGACGTGACACCAAAACCACTTGGGTCTTCGGATTATTTTTTCGTACCAGCGGTTCTTCGTGGTCTAGGTACGACCTTGCGGCACTGTCTTGGAAATATGGGTAGGGGTGGTACAAACAAGAAAAATGTCTGGGTTGTGAAATACCCTGAGCACAAAAGAGATGATCGGAATGTACTTGAGGGTGGACAAGAGCGCTCAAATTTCAGAGGTGTTCACCGCCTAAACCGAGACAATCAAAATCGAGTGAAATGCGTTGCGTGTTTCATGTGTGCAACTGCATGTCCAGCAAACTGTATAGAAATTATCGCCGGTGAAGCACCTTGGGAAGATAGAGAAAAATATCCTGTTACATTTACCATTGATGAATTGAAATGTATTTTTTGTGGAATGTGTGAAGAAGCATGTCCATGCGACGCTATTGAATTAACACCAAGGTATGAAATTGTTGGAATTTCTCGAGAAGAGATGATATTTGATAAAGAACAACTTCTTACTGTTTACGATAAAACCATTTCAGACAAACCGATGTAATTAACATTGCGCTCCGTCTTCCAGCACTTTGGCTAACATTCCAAGAATCATCATAATTAGACCCAGAACGAACAGTGCAATCATTGCGTACAAGCGCCGCATGGTTTTTCTTGAATATTGACCAATACTTGCTGACCACTCAAGGTGAACTTTTTTTCCACATTCGGGGCAGAGTTTTGATTTCTTACTTAAAAATGAGAGGTCATATCCGCAGTTACAAATCCAACCCTCCTCTTCTTTAAATGGAAAAAGAAGAGCGGTGGATATCAACAATAAAAAGGAGGAGAAGAAAATAAAATAATATGCAGGACAATTTCTTATTCCTGCAAAGCGCAAAAATTTATACGTTTTGAACCCAATCGTTTCGAAAAGAATCGGTGTGACAATAGTAAGAATTGCCAATATAAATAAATACATTGACAACTTGTTTTTGTTCATGTGCTGCGCCAGAATTTCGGTGTAATTAAAACAAGAACGGCAAATACCTCTAGCCGTCCAATAGCCATTAGCACACAAAGCAATAATTTAGAGGCATCTGTAAACCAGCCATAATTTTCAATTGCTCCAACTTTAGCGAGCCCAGGACCAACAGTACAGATAGTAGCAACAGATGCAGTGGCAGCAGTAGTAATTGTACACTCTGGATTACCTGATTCAAAAAGCATAATAGATCCTGAGCCAACTGCGAATAAAACAAGTACTCCTAAAACGTATGCAATAGTTGCAAGTTTTAATTCTGGATCTATTGCGGATTTGCCGACCTTTAAAGGTCTTACTACATTCGGCCTGAACGAACGTTCCAGTTCACCGAGCATTACCTTAAATGCAATCCAAATACGAATGACCTTAATACCACCACCCGTTGATCCAGCACAACCACCAATAAACATCAGCATAATTATGACTGCTTTAGCTACAAACGGCCAAGTATTAAAATCAGCAGTTGCATAGCCAGTCGTTGTTTGTTGGGATACAACTTCAAAAACACCTTGAGTAACAGCATCTCCTACGGAGAGAGGTTCTGTGGCACCGGTTGTTGAAATTAAAGGTTGCCCGCTTCCAAGCAAAGAAAAAATAACAATAATTGAACCCGCAGTTAATAAAAATAAATAGAATCGAAACTCAACGTCTGACCAAATAACTTTGAGTTTGCCTTTAACAGCAGCGTAATAGAGACCAAAGTTCGCTCCAGCTAAAACCATGAAGATTATGGTAATAACGTTGATTACTCTTGAGTTGTATGAGCCGATGCTCGCGTTTTGAGTACTAAACCCCCCAGTTGCAAGCGTTGTAAGAGCGTGGTTGCTTGCATCAAACAGCGACATCCCCGCGAGCCAGTAAGCAACAATTTCAACAGCAGTTAAACAAACGTAAATAAGCCAAAGAATTCTTGCCGTTTCGCGAATATGTGGACGGACACCTTCAGGATCTGGACCGGGTGCTTCAACTCGAAAGAGTTTTTTACCACCAGCACCTAAACTTGGAAGAACAGCAACAAATAGAACAACAATCCCCAAACCACCAAGCCATTGAATCATTGAGCGCCAAAAAAGCAGTGGGGTTGGAACCGTAGCTACGTCTGAAAGGATGGTTGCACCTGTCGTTGTTAAACCACTCATTGCCTCAAAGAAACAATTTACAAAAGAACGAAAAGGATGGTTACCTTCACTAGTGCCTCTTGCCCAAATTAGAAAAGGTAACGTAGCAACAAGAGCACCAACAAACCAACAAGAAGAAACAAGAAGCAATGCTTCTCGCCTTCCCATAACACCTGTTCCGTGCTGGCACTTGTTGCGGTTTCCAAAAAGAAATAAGACCAGACCAAGAATCACGCTAGCGCATGTTGACCACAGCAAAGAAAAAACAGCGCTATCCGAGAAACTTATAGCAATAGCAGACCAAATCCATATGCAAAACAGCACAGCGCTAAGGACTAATACAAGCAAACCTAGTTGTCGAATAATCAAGCGATAATTCATGGTTTTACATTACACCAAAAAGATTTCGCAATTCTTCCACAAATTCCTTGCGTACGACAACGAATACTACATCACGTTCCTCTAAAATTTCGTGCGCACCAGGAACCGCGCCGGTGTGTTCATCGTGTTCGAGAACAATAACCATACAATTTGGCATAAGACCTAATTCTGAAAGTGGTTTTCCTATTACGGGAGCATCCTTACCAACACGAACACGGTAAATCGACATGCCTTCCCCAGCCAGAGATGCAACTCTAGTCATTTGTTTCCGTTTTAGGCGTTTCTGAATTTCAGCAACTGCAAGTTCACTGGGGCTAAAAGTGTGTGTCAAGCCCATTGCTTGCACAAAAGGTGCATAATCTTTACGAGAAACAACTGGATAAGTTTCTTCTACACCAAGTCCAGCTGCCCAAGCGCAACTGAGGATATTGTGTTCATCATTTGTCAAGGCAACGAATGCGTTCGCGTTTTCGATATGCTCATCAGTAAAGACATTTGGATCGGTAGGGTCTGATTGAATAACGGTTACCCAAGGCAACTTATCAGCGAGTTCGCTTGCACGCTCGGGACTTGTTTCAAAGAGCCGAATTGAGAAACCACGATTTTGGAGTGCTCTACAGAGCCAAACAGCAACCGAAGAGCCACCCATGATGACGACACTTCTCCTTCCAGAATCTTTTGTACGAAAGATCCTCCTTGCATCGTGAAACACATCGGTATTTGCAACTAGTAAGACCTCATCACCAACGTCAACGGTGCTTATTCCGCTAGGTAAAAATGTATCGTTCCCACGTGTGATTGCAGCAAGACGTGCACCTCCGGGAAGTTCGACATCTGATAGGTGTCTTCCAATTCCAGTCGCACCCTTTGTTACTTCAAATTGTTGTACCTCAATCGTATGCCCAACTAAGCGCTCGACCTTCATTGCAGCTGGGTTGCGAAGATGTGAAGCAATTGCTCTTGCTGTGGAAAAAGATGGGCATATCAAACTATCTATTGAAAATATTTTTGAATAATCCAGTATGTCACGGTTTAGATATGTACTGTGTGTCACCATAGAAAACGTGCGGTCAGCCCCTAAATATGAAGCAGTTGAAGCGCAAAGTAAATTTACTTCATCGGCGTTTGTAGTTGCAATGACAACATCAGCATCAGCAACACCCGCACTCACTAGGTTCTTAGCGGTTGCTGGCTCACCAAGTAAAGTAGCAACATCCAATGATTCTGCTAACACATCGAGTGCGGATTGACTTTCATCAATCACGGTAACGTTTGCGCCATCTGCGGCGAGAATTTCTGCTGCGTGGGCACCGGTTTTGCCGGCTCCACAAATAATAATATTCATGTGTATTCCTCCATTCATCGACCAAATGGTTGGGCGGGAATGATACTCTCAATGCAACAAAAACCAAGTGGAATACTATAAATTATTTTTTTAGTAGCCATTAAAGCCAATAAATAGGCTTTTTGGAATAACAAATCTCGCATCCTAATTTTCTCCTCTTGCAATGTTAACTCACCAATCCTGGATTTTTTCTCTGATTTTTATGGAGAGATTAAAAAAGGTTCTTGACGGACGGTTAACAAATCGCCATACTTATCGATAGCACAGTTGTTGTGCCGACCTGTTAGAAGAGAGTGGCTCGTTCAGTGAGAGGTAACGAGCTTTAAAATACGAGAGAAGCAGAGAGCGACCGTTGCTGGAGGGAGACCCAGCAAAGTTAGTCAATCTCCTAGACAAGTTCTTATGAACGGAAAGTTTGGAAGATGCCAACGACCACCAAGAAACAGTTGATTGATAGGATTGCTGACGAGACAAAATATAAAAGGAATGATGTCAGAACAATCGTACAAACGTTTCTTGACAATGTAATCACCGAGCTTGGTGAGGGAAATCGACTTGAATTTCGGGACTTTGGTGTTTTTGAAGTAAAGGATAGAGCTGCTCGTATGGCTCAAAACCCTAGGACATTAGAACGTGTCCCAGTACCAGCAAGGCGAACTGTAAAATTTAAGATTGGACGGCTTATGAAAGAAGCGGTCGAACAAAGTGCGAATAATAAACAAGAGTTACCGATAGTTGAAACAGTAGCCGTGGAAGAAACAGTCAACGCATAATTTCGTTGCGTATTTCCGGTGGATGACCTGTCGTTTACTCTTTTCTCGTAATAATTAATAGTAAGGTGCTGCTCAAGGATGGGCAACGAAACAAGACAATCTCAAACTTCAACACTGGGAGCAAATCCAATGGCGGTTGACCGCCTGATGGAAGCTCTACCTCCACACGCACTTGAGGCCGAGGGAAGTTTGCTTGGTTCAATTTTGATCGATCCAACGGTCCTCAATGACGTGCAACTTATTTTGCACGGAACAGACGATTTCTTCAAGAAGGCAAACGGAACCATCTATACATTGATGGCGGAACTATACGACAAGTATGAGACAGTTGACCTTGTGCAATTGGAACAGGTGGCGAAAGATCGTAATTTGCTCGATGCAGTTGGGGGTGTTGAATATCTCGTTAAAGTTGCTCAAGCAGTGCCTAGTGCAGCTAGCGCATCCCATTACGCTCGTTTGGTGAAGGAAAAATCAACCGTTAGGCAATTAATAGCCGCAGCAGGCGAGATTTTGCATGATGCTTATACAAAACCAGAAGATCCAATAGAAATCCTAAGTGAGGCGGAACGGCGCATTTTTGGCATTGCTCAGCAATCGGAGCAACGGCACGCAGAACAACTAGATGACTTATTAAACGATGCGATTAGGCAACTTGAAGAGAATGAGGGACGAATTATTACTGGAGTCTCGACTGGATTCCCGAACCTTGATGAAATTACAAGTGGATTGCAATCGGGAGAAATGGTCATCGTTGCAGCAAGACCATCGATGGGAAAAACAGCCCTTGCTTTAAACATTGCTGAAAATATTGCGATGCGAGATGTTCCTGTTGGTCTCTTTAGTTTGGAGATGAGCAGACAACAACTCGTACAACGATTGTTGAGTTCGAGGGCTTCTGTTTCAGGTCATAGTATCCGTCGCAATATGCTAAGCGATAGGGATATGGCTGCGATTATTCAAGCAGCCGACGATTTAATGAAGCGACCCTTGTACATTGACGATACCCCAAGTTTATCAATCACACAATTGAGAGCAAAAGCAAGGCGGCTAAAACAATCTCACGATATCGGTGTTGTGATTGTTGATTATTTGCAATTGATGACTAGCGGAAAACGTGCTGAGTC
>CAZABE010000055.1:0-22504 GCA_964483425.1 uncultured Isosphaeraceae bacterium
AACACCGTGTACGGCATTGGTCCATGTTCACACGTTTCGGTTGTCCATCCAAATAACGAAGTGTAAAATGCTGCTGCTTTTTCAGTATCACGCACTGCCAGTTCATTCCAGCAAAAAGTTCCTGCTGTAATTGGTTCCATTGTAATTTCTGCTTGCATTGTCATTGGTACTTCTCCTTATTTCTAGTGCCAGATTGGTTTGTACAGCGTGCAAAGAATCCCGTTAGCGGATACCATCGGTAGAATTATGGCATCCTCAATAACAGACCAAAAACGCACTATCCGTGCCCCAAGAGGGGCGACGCTCACTTGCAAATCATGGCAAGCAGAAGCAGCCATGCGAATGTTGATGAATAACCTCGACCCTGAGGTTGCAGAACGCCCAGACGATCTTGTTGTCTACGGTGGACGAGGAAAAGCCGCTAGAAACTGGGAATCGTACGATGCAATCATCGCATCACTCAAATCAATAGAACCAAACGAAACATTACTTGTACAATCAGGCAAGCCAGTAGGAATCGCAACCACTACAGTCGATTCCCCAAGAGTCATTATCGCTAACAGCAACTTAGTTCCACACTGGGCAACGCAAGAGTTGTTCGATGACTTGGAAGCCCAAAACCTAATGATGTATGGACAGATGACCGCAGGTTCTTGGATATACATCGGTACTCAGGGAATTCTTCAAGGTACATACGAGACCTTTGCTGAATGCGCACGGCAACATTTTGGTGGAACACTATCGGGAACACTTTCTGTTACCGGCGGTTGCGGAGGAATGGGCGGCGCACAACCACTCGCAGTCACCATGAACGATGGGATCTGCCTTATTGCAGATGTCTGCATCGAACGATTAGAAAAAAGAGTAAATGACCGATACCTAGATGAAATTCATGAAGACATCGACAAAGCAATTGATCGCGCTGTTGAAGCAACCACAAATAAGGACCCTATTTCTGTTGGTTACCTTGGCAACATCGTGGACTTACTTACGCGTTTGCAAGAGCGCAAAATCGTTCCAGAAGTATTAACAGATCAAACTTCGGCACATGATCCCCTAGTGGGCTATTACCCAAATGGCATGAACCGTGAAGACGCAGACAAGCTGAGAAAAAACAATCCCGAACAATATGTAACACTCTCAACCGCTTCGATGGCAACACACGTCAAACTTATGCTCTGGTTTATGGAGCAAGGAACAAAAACGTTTGACTACGGCAATAATTTACGTCAACGAGCATTTGATACGGGTGTTGAAAACGCTTTTGATTTTCCGGGTTTTGTTCCAGCGTATATTCGACCCCAATTCTGTAGAGGACGAGGACCCTTTAGGTGGTGCGCGCTCTCTGGCGACCCAGAGGACATTAAAAAAACCGACGAAGTCATTCTCGATTTATTTCCAGAAGACGAATCTCTTAAGAGGTGGATAAAAATGGCACAAGAACGTGTTGCGTTCCAAGGTTTGCCATGCAGAATTTGCTGGCTCGGCCTTGGGCAGCGCGATAAGGCGGGTCTTGCTTTTAATGAACTCGTACGAAGTGGCGCTGTCTCTGCACCTATCGTCATTGGTCGAGATCATCTTGATTGCGGTAGCGTTGCAAGTCCAAACCGAGAGACCGAAGGGATGCTTGATGGAACTGATGCCGTAAGTGATTGGCCACTAATTAACTTTGCATTAAACATTGCAAGCGGTGCAAGTTGGGTAAGTTTTCATCACGGTGGCGGCGTAGGTATCGGATATTCACAACACGCAGGACAAGTCATCGTTGCCGACGGCACTCCTGAAAGTGGCGAACGTTTAAAGAGAGTACTAACGAACGATCCGATGATGGGAATTTTTAGGCATGTTGACGCTGGCTACGAAGAAGCCATCAAATGCTCTTATGAACAAAAAGTAAAAATTCCTATGCAAGGGAAAACTTCATGAATAGTTTCATAATTGTTAACGCCAGAATTATAACTCTAAAAGGTGACAGTTCTCCTCGCAGAAAAGATGCTATGAACGATTTGGGTGTTATCGAAGACGGCTTTATTGCAGTTCGCGAGGGTCTAATCGAAAAAGTTTCAAGCGGAAACCCAGACGAGGACTTTATAAACAGTCATTCTGACATTCCTGTTGTTGATGCAAACGGGCGAGTCGTCATGCCTACATTTGTTGATTGTCATACCCACACTTGCTGGGCAGGATGCCGACTAGATGAATTCGAAATGGGGCTGCAAGGTGTACCATACCTTGACATACTCAAACAAGGCGGTGGAATCATGTCTACTGTCAGGGCAGTTCGAGAAGCAAGCCAAGAGGAGTTATGCATAGACGTCCTTGGACGTCTAGGACTAATGACATCACAAGGCACAACCACAGCTGAAATTAAGAGCGGTTATGGTTTAAACACCCAAGACGAATTAAAAATGTTGCGCGCCATTCACGATGCTTCTCAATCTGTCCCTCAATTAATAGTTGGAACGTTTCTTGGAGCGCACGCTATAGATTCAGAACAAGAACAATATGTTGAGACGGTTATCAACGAGACATTACCAGCTGTCGTACAAGAATTCCCAGGGATAACGTGTGACGCTTATTGCGAAAATGGTTCTTGGACAGTTGAAGATACAACTCGCTTATTTGAAAAAGCAATCGAACTAGGTTGCCCCATAAGAGCACACGTTGATCAATTCAATGCTCTTGGAATGTTGACAAGAGCAGTTGAACTTGGCGCTGTGAGTGTGGACCACCTTGAACACTCCACAGATGACGAACTCAAACTTCTCGCAGAAAGTAACGCAATTGCGGTACTACTTCCTTCAAGTGGTTTTTGTTTACACGATGCGTATGCTCGCGGGCGAACGATTGCGGACTTGGGTTGCCCGATAGCAATTGCTACAAACTACAACCCAGGTTCTGCTCCAAGTCCATCCATGCCATTTACAATTGCACTTGCGTGCAGGCGACTAGGACTAACCCCAGCTGAAGCAATAACAGCATCAACACATAACGCCGCCTGTGTTCTAAACCTCCAAGATAGAGTGGGACGGCTTGAGGTTGGGATGCAAGCAGATATCCAACTCCTTGATTGTGTTGATGAGCGTGACATTGCTTGGCACATTGCATCTGGAGGTCCCCTCCTTGTTGCAATAAAAGGTGAAATAGTACACCTTCTAACAGATGGAGAGATGGAAGCCGAAGAGGAATCATGAAAACGGTCCCCCTCTTAAGCGATAAAGATGCAAAGGCAGTTGCGCTCTCTGCTAGTTTTGTTGTTGAGATTCATAATCGCCTCACGGATTTTTTACGTGCTGGCTTAACTTTACCTGAAATTGATTCGTTCATTGGAAAACAACTTCGTTCGCTAAACAGCAAAAGTGCTTTTTACAAATACAAAATACCAGGACAACCCCCATTCCCTAGCCAATCTTGTTTGTCGGTAAATGATTGCGTCGTTCACGGCACGCACATTATGGAACAAGCTCCACTTGCACCGGGCGATCTTATCTCCATTGACATCGGAGTCTCACACCAAGGTTGGATTGGAGATGCTGCTTGGACTTGGGGCGTCGAATCCGTCTCTGATGAAAATATGAAATTAATGGAAGCGGGTAGAGCGTCATTACTCGCTGGAGTTGCAGCCATGCAACCAAAAAGACCTCTGATGGATTTTGCAAAAGCAGTACAGCAAGTTGCAGAGAAAGAGTTTGGGTTTCATTTAATTCGTGGGCTTGGAGGGCATGGCTACGGAAAGACATTACACGCCCCACCGTTTGTTTCAAATGTTGTGCCCTCTCACCCCTCTGAATGGCCAGATGCTTGGCGTACATTTGAACGTGGTATGCTTATAGCAGTCGAGCCAATGCTTGCTGTTGGAACTGGGCAAATAGAAAACACAAGCGGTGCTTGGCCAATTTATTCTAGCGACCATTCTGTGAGCGTCCACTATGAAGCCGACGTATTAATTGAAGAGGGTGGGCCAAATGACCTAACTTCTGGATTACACGATCTGCCTTATCTGATAGGAAACTAATCGATGATTTCAGTTGTTATATGTACCCTCACACTTTTACAAATTCCGTACCCACAGACAACACGCGGAAATATAATTGAAACACACCACGGCGTATCAGTCCCTGACCCATACAGATGGCTTGAACAAGATGTTAGAGAGAGCGATGATGTACGTAATTGGGTAATCGAAGAAAACAAATTAACTCGGGAATACCTTGATTCTATTACTGTCCTTCCAACTATTGAAGAGAAATTAACTCAAGCATGGAATTACGAAAAACAAGGACTACCTTTTCATCGGGGAACTAGGTGGTTTCAATCACGCAACACTGGGCTCCAAAACCATAGCGTAATTTATACAGGCGACTCTCCTTCAAATATCGACAACGTGCTACTGGACCCGAATACTTTTTCACAAGACGGAACCAAATCACTCTCGATGTACAGCCCAAGCCCTGAAGGAAAATATCTTGTTTGGGGTATTTCAGATGCAGGCTCTGACTGGGCAACTTGGTACGCAAAGGATTTAGAAACAAACACTATACTGCCAGAAGTTCTAACGGAAATCAAAAACGATTCTCCATCTTGGCTTCCTGATGGAAGCGGGTACTACTATTCTAGATACCCAAATAGTGATAACGAAGGACACATCGAGACAACCGACGGTTCGGAACTTTGGTTTCACAAAATTGGCACAACCCAGTCCGAAGACCAACTTGTATGGTCTGATTCCGAACATCCAGATCGATTTTATGGCGCAAGTGTCACTAAAGATGGCGGCTGGCTTGTTGTCTCAGTAAACGAAGGAACGTCTTCAAACAATGCCCTCTTAATCAAAGGACCTAATGAGGACAAACTCCATTGGCTAATTACCGACTTTGGAGCTGAGGTCTCATTAATTGGTGGTATCGAAAACAAACTATGGTTCAAAACAGATCGAGACGCACCAAATGGTAAAATCATTTCTGTTGATTTGCAAGCCAGCAATCCAACGTGGTCTGAAACAATTCCTGAGCAACAAATTATTTTGCGAAGTGCTGATATTGTCGGCGGTTTCATTACATGTACTTGGCTTGAAGATGCATCTTCTAAAGCAACTGTACATAATTTGCTCGGTACTCTTCTTTATAAAGTTGCTCTTCCCGGAATTGGGACTGCGTCTGGCTTCCGAGGAGACAACAACGATACAAGTGTCTATTGGTCGTATTCAAGTTACAACCAACCTCCTTCAATTTATTCTCTTGGCTTAGAAACTAAAACGACCAACCTCTTTTGGAAATCAACTATTCCTATTGATTTGTCCACGATAAAAGTTCACAAGGAATTCGTAACAAGCACTGATGGAGCACGTATCCCTCTCTTTATAGTTGCGAATAAAGCTGCGAAACTTGATGGTAGCAATCCTGTCTTGCTATATGGGTATGGTGGGTTTGACATCGCAATTCTTCCTCGTTTCTCTTCAACGAGAGCAACATGGATAGAAATGGGTGGTGTTCTTGCAGTTGCATGTATTCGAGGCGGAAGCGAGTATGGACGTTCTTGGCACGAAGGAGGGATGCTTGAAAATAAACAACAATGTTTCGATGATTTCATCTCTTGTAGCGAGTGGTTAATCAAAGAGAACTGGACGAAGCCATCAAAACTTGCTATTCAGGGAGGTAGTAATGGTGGATTACTCGTTGGTGCTTGCATGACACAACGACCCGAACTGTTTGGTGCATGCTTACCTGCAGTTGGCGTTCTTGACATGCTGAGATTTCCGCTATTTACCGTTGGATGGGCATGGACAAGTGATTATGGAGATCCAAAAGACGAGAATATGTTCAAACACCTTTATGGATATTCCCCGTACCACAATGTGAACAAGGGAACGTGCTACCCTCCAACACTAATAACTACAGGTGATACTGACGATCGTGTAGTACCTGCACATAGTTTCAAATTTGCTGCCCAACTACAATATGCCCAAGCATGTGAGAACCCTGTACTTATTCGAATTGAGACCCGAGCAGGACATGGCGCTGGAAAACCCACAAGGCTTCGCATTGAAGAAGCTGCCGATGTGTATGCTTTCCTTTGTCACTCACTTGGCATGTGATTTCGATAACCAATGTTTCCATTTTTTGCCGCGAAGGCTTGAAAGCATTAAAACTGCAAAGACGTAAACAAAGACACCGCAGTACAATACCCGCATGCGAATCAAACTATCAAGCCCAAGGGGATTCTGCGCAGGTGTTCGCATGGCGGTCGATATCGTCGACAAAATACTAGATGTAACTGACGTAAATGAAACAGTTTATGTTTATCACGAAATCGTTCACAACAAACACGTTGTTGAGCGTTTGCGCAAACGGGGTGCAAAGTTTGTAGAACAAATTGAGGAAATACCTAAGGACTCATTAGTAGTATTTAGTGCCCACGGCGTAAGTCCAACCATAAGAGAAGAAGCACACAAAAGGAACCTTACATGCATCGATGCAACTTGCCCTCTTGTAACAAAGGTGCATGCTGAAGCAATCCGATACGCTAAAAGGGGTTGGCAAATCTTGTTAATCGGGCACAAGAATCATCAAGAAGTTGTCGGCACTCAAGGAGAAGCTCCTGATGCAATTCAAATAGTTGAAACTATTGATGATATTCCAAGGTTAGAGATAATTGATCCAGATAAACTCGCTTACGTTACCCAAACAACTTTAAGTACTGATGATGCTGAAACAATTATCGCTGCCCTTAGAGCAACGTTTCCAAATATTCACTCACCCCCAACAGAAGATATCTGCTACGCAACAACAAAACGGCAAAAAGCTGTCCGCAACAATGCAATTAACGCTGACCTTGTTCTAGTAATAGGAAGTCAAAATAGTTCCAATTCTCTTCGCCTAACTGAGATTGCAGAAACATCCGGAACAAAGGCGTATCTATTAGATGATGTTTCAAAACTAAATCCTGACTGGCTTGAAAACGTAAACTCTATTTTGATTACTGCAGGTGCTAGTGCACCAGAACATCTTGTTCTTGATTTAATTCAGCATCTTACTTATAACTATGGTGGTAAACTTGAAAGCGAGTCCAAATTTGATGAAGGAATGACATTTTCAATGCCAATTTCTCTCACAACTTTTCTTAGAGAAAAAGATGTAACGATTGAAGGGTTTAGCATTTGACAACAAAAAAAGAACATGCCCTCGAGCTTTTTCCTCGTGATATTGACTCTATTGTTGCAGAGATTGGTCTTAAAACATTTGCAGGCAAACAAATAATCGACTGGATTTATAATAAACAAGTATCGTTCGCCGATGAGATGACAAATATAGCGAAAGATAGTAGGGAACTTCTTTCCGAGCGTCTTCTCTTTCGAAGATCCAAAATCATTAAAACTCAAAATGCTTCCGATGGAACAATAAAAAAATTACTTGAATGGGACGATGGATCCAAACAAACTGAAACGGTAATGATCCCAGCAAGAGGAAGAATGACGGTTTGTGTTTCAAGTCAAGTTGGATGTCCCGTTGGATGTACCTTTTGCGCTTCTGGGCTTGGTGGGCTTGAAGGGAATCTCGATGTGGGACAAATTGTCGAACAAGTAATCAAACTCGGTGGTAAAGATGTTACAAATGTTGTATTTATGGGAATGGGTGAACCACTTGCTAACTACAGCGCTGTTACGCGAGCGATTCGAATATTAAACGCTCCATGGGGACTTGGCATAGGTGCAAGAAAAATAACTATTTCTACTGTTGGCTTACCCACAGCAATTGAAAAACTTTCAACATTTGATATTCCCGTCACGCTTGCGTTAAGTTTGCACGCGCCAAACGATGAATTAAGAAAAGAACTTATACCTTGGGCAAAATTTGCTTCCATAGACGACATTCTCAAAGCATGTAACAAATATTTTGATGCAACTGGAAGAGAGATTACCCTAGAGTACCTCCTAATTGGTGGAGTAAACGACCGTACCTTAGATGCCAAAGAACTTGTTGGACTTTGCAAGACCCTAAGGTGTAACGTCAATCTAATTCGTTACAACGAAGTCCCAGAACTTAAATTTAATCGTCCAAAAACTGAACAAGTCAAACGTTTCCAAGAGACCCTAGCAAAATCAGGTGTAAGTTCCCACATTCGTTCAAGCCGAGGAAGAGATATTGCTGCTGCGTGTGGTCAACTTAAAAGGCAGCACGAAAAAACTACTAACTAATTATTTCTTTTACTTCTTCTACAGAGGTGGAGTGCAACGTTCCATCAAGAGCAATTTTATGTAATTCTTGAAATTTATGAACCCAATCTTCATGCTCTTCTTTTGTGTTGACTGCCTTATTAACCGCATGAATAACAAGTTCCCTCACCGCTCTATCCCTTCGATGCCCACGCCATCTTCTTGGAACCAATCCACCTAAAGTCGAAACGAGTACAGAAGACCAGTCGCTCGTTCGAAGATCTATTTGCAAAGACCATTTCCATAGACGCAATTTTAAGCGAGAGAGAAATCGCCTCTTTAATTTATCTCCACGAGAATGTCTTACGTTCAAGCGCTTTCTAATTCGTCTCACAACTTCTGGGCTCCTAGCCAACCTAGCCAAATAAATCGGTTCACGTATTAAAATTGACTCAGCAAGTGGAAGGATGACATTTCTCGTCAATGCCCTTCCATTTTCTGGCTTATCAACAACGTATACTTGACAAATTAGATTGACAAACCGTATTGCAACTGGCTCGCCGCCCCACAGCATACACCTCCTTAATGCGTTAAATAAATCAACCATCGACTGGCACCCGTCAACTGTTTCAAACAAACCGGGTAATGATTGTCTACACTGGAGCAAGAGGTGCTTTAGAGTCACTGCTTGTGCGACACCCCTTCTGCCATGTTTTCGCAAATCTCGTACACACCGTTTTTCAAGGCGATCTAGATCAATCTGCGAGCTATCTTTGATTGGATGCCAAATACTATCCGGATCAACTGCAAGTTTACGACCAAAATCAAATGCTTCTAAACTTCGAGCAAAACCATTTTTTTCTGACTCGGATATGGCCGCATGCATTGCATCTACGGTCACAGGAATGTAACCAAGTTGAAATGCCATACCCAATTGAACTATGTCTCCAAGACGTTCATTGTGGAATCTATACCTTGCAAGTGATGCAAAACCACGTAGCACAAGACCATCTTTCCGACATGAATATTTAATCAGTTCCTCGTCTAAACGATTCTGTTCTGAGTTATCTTCCTTAAATGATGTTTGATGTTCAATTGGTTCATTATTAATTATTGCGTAGGTTCGATCGCTCGAACCAACCCTAAGATTACCTTGTTGATTAATTGCTCTAAGAAATTCTTCCTTATCCCAGCCAAAAATGACGTCTGCTTCACCCCAAGGTATTGCTCCTAGAAGTGGTCTATACGTGTTGGATGCTTGTTTTCTAGTGAACAGTAGTTGAGCCCATGCCCTGCGATCAGGTCCTACAAAACGATTATTACACTGAGCTCTTACTTCATACCCCATCTGCATACCTGCTTGCATCAAAATAGTACCAACGACGCCTGGCTGATTACCTCTTACTCCAGCAATGTGTACTCGCCAAGCAGCTGAGGAGCCATGCAGCACTTTTGGTGGTGGCAAACGAGTTGTACTTTCTTCAACAACACGTACTGGTGGCTTGGTTCTTGTGACTTCTACACGTTCAAGAATCGGGCGAAGGGAGAGTCGCCAACTACTAAAACCCTTCTCCAACCATTTTGTAGACATCGATGTTTCAAGTGGCATAGCTGATGAGCCGGCTTGTAACTTCCATGGATCAATAGGAACTAATCGAACGGGAGTCATCTGTTCAATTGGAATTACAATTGCATGTTGTGGTCTAAAACCAAGTTTGTCAATTTGTTGTGCTGCTGATGAAAGTCGAGACAAATCAAAATGCGGTTCCTCGCCGTCACTAACAATAATAACTGTTACACCTTTGTGTTTACTTGCTGCTTCGATTGTTGCTTCAACTTCTTCGCCCTGATCTATCGTAACTTCTTGAACACGCTTACCATCATCATTTTTTGATGGTAGTACTGCTTCAACAAGTGTTAACAAGGCGCTACCAATTTCATTATTTCTCCAGACAAGAAAAACCCTTGTTTCATCTCTTGCAACAGCATCACGGATTACATTTATTCCGTTCGAAACAAATCTCTTCTCTCCCCAAGTTTCGATGTAAATCTGATTACCCTTTCCCAATTGAACAACATCACCATCAATAACCACATGAAAATCTGATCCATTGGCACAAAGTGAATGAATTGCAAGTTGCCTTAACAAGTTTAGCGCACCATTCGTACCAAATGGCACGCGCTTTGTTAATGTAACATCAAGTTCTGGAAACTGTGGCGCTAACTGCTCGCCAACGTTGGCAGACGGACATGCATCATGTAACAAATGCTGTGTCAACCTTGCAACAACTGATGGGTGAATTGCATTTAGGGGGACTCGAACGGCAGGGAGATTTGGGTCAAAAGGAGGTAGTTCTCTACCCCAAATCGTAGCTACCTCTCTTCCATCTCTACGCATCGACTGAGCAATTTTAACTATTTCTTGCTCTACCTCTCCTGGTCTTGGTTCTAAAACAACAACATGCCTACAACGAGAAAGAAACCGTTCAACAGGAACATGGTCAATTGGACTCACCAATCGGAAGTTCAACATCGGCACTCTTCCAAGTAACTGTAATTCACTAACTAGATACTTTAAAGATAGGTCAGAACCACCAATTGTTACAAAACCAACTTCGGCTTGCTCACCTGGGCTTGGTAATGTTCGCTGCCGATTGAGTTCTAAACGGCGTGCAAGAGAAATAGGTGTATTTGATTCAGCTTGAGAACTGCGTGGGTGGACGTTCTGATCTGATACTACTTCCTCAGAATAACAACTAGCAAGTAGCGCTTGGTGCATTAGTAAAATCACCGGAACATTTAGAGAAGAAGAAAAGGTCGCTGCGGCATTTGCACAGATTTTTACTTCAGTTGAATCGCAAGGCTCAATGACAGATATTCCAACTTGTTTAGCACTTTCCCTTGGGAACAATTGTGGAGCTAGAACAGGGTGATCCTCTACGACTAATACAAGTGGAGAATCAACCCTAATGTCTTTCGCGTACTCAAGTACTTCATTTAGTTGGCGATTAGGAACAAAAACTATAGACGGCTTTGCTGACTCAACTGCGAGAACAATTCCTCTTTGTGCAGTTGGCACTTTCCTTGACAACTTGCGTTGACAAACATCAGACCAAAACGGTTCACAATCAGGAGCAAATAGCAACCAACTTTCACTGATTTCTTGAACACCCTCAAGAACCGATGGCACAGACCAAGCAGCACGGGTATGTACCTTTACATCATCAACAGTACTCATCGCTGTTTCCCGTTAGGAATTATCCATCGGCACATTGCATGTGCAAATCCGTGTGCATCGTGATGACCTGCAAGCACGTTAGCGTGTTGTTGAACATCCTCATTTGCATTTCCCATAACTATAGCTAAACCAGCTTCTCGAAGTAACTCGATGTCATTCAAGCCATCTCCAATTGCCACAATTCTTTCACGATTCAAATCATCGCCGAGATGCCTCTCTAACATTGTCCACTTGTTCACTTGATTCCCAAAGACCTCAAGCAAATGAGTTGATGAGCCAGTTGCTTCTGAGCAAGTTACCGCAGACCAGTGCTGCAACTTCGCCCTTCCCTCCAATGATAATGTTAAATGCTCAACTATCGGTAACAAATCCTGCTCTTTAGCAACCGCGCCAACTCGCAAGGTGTGTTCTGGCCATGGGTCTTCTTCAATAGAGGTAACTTCAATAGTAGAAATGCCAAGTGACTTGAACCACCAAGTAGATGCATCGTGTAATGTTGCATCCCCAACCAATACATACTGTGCACCACAATTTGTTGCGTCCTTCAATAACAAAGAACGATGTTCACTTGCTAGCACTTGTTCGGTTACTTCAGTGACAATTTCCTTGTCCACAGTATCTCTTGAAATCCCGTTTCCATCGCTGTCTGTTAATTGCGAGCCACCTGCTGTTATACAAACGCCATCGTGATGAATTGTATCCAAAATATGTTTACATTCTGCAAAACTTCTACCCGTTGCGATAACTACCTCAACCCCATGGGCTCGTACTTCATCAAGGGCATGCAAATTCTGCTCTGATACAGCCCCTTGGCTACACAATAGTGTTCCATCCAAATCGAGTACCAAAACGTCCCATTGAGCACCTTCCACGCTCCATAAACTATGGTCTTGAGGCGATAAAGGCAACCCCCTTGGAAAAGTACTTGCCTCAATCTATTTTTTGCCATACTCTAATCATGTGAAAGTTCTATTGGAGAAGCGAGTATGATTGAATCTGCAACGAGCAGGATTCCCACTTCACTGGCTAACTCGCTTGAGCCAGTTCTAAGAAAACAAACAAATAATCGGCTAGATAACATCCATTGGTTCCGCACTGATTGGCAGCGAGGTGGCGCAGCAACCGGTTTCGCGACGTGGGAAGGCGACGATTGCAAAACAGACGTAGTCATCAAACTACCTGTAAACCAAAGAGAACTAATCTGGACTAGAAAGATGCAAGAACCAGATGGAGTGGTTCCACTCCTTCTTGCAAGTGGCGAGCAACTCAATGGTTACGATCTTACTTGGATGATAATTGAGCGATTCCCAGTTGGTCCACTTGGCAAACACTGGGAACAAAATAATATTGAGCGAATAGCAGATGCTGCCGCTCGTTTTTCCAAATCGGCTTCTGTTTTTCCAGTTGACCAAGAAGGAAGAAAAGAGGATTGGGACACACTCATTAAGTCGGCTAAAAAAAGCGTTCGCGAAAACCACATCAAAAACGAATCATCATGGAAGAAAATGCATACTTTGATTTCAAAGAAATTGCACGATCTCATGGACACGTGGCGGGCTCGTCGGATTGACCAATGGCTACATGGAGACGTGCATTTCTCAAATGCTATGTGCCGAAGCGATGACCCAGATGCCAAAGTAGCCCTAATTGATTTAGCGGAGGTGCACGCAGGTCATTGGATTGAGGACGCCGTCTACTTGGAAAGACAACTTTGGGGACACAAAACGCGTCTCAAGGCGACAAAACCCGTTCCAACTATGGCTGCAGCGAGGAGAGCACTTGGAATGCGTGTTGACGAAGATTACAACAAACTCGTCGATGTTCGGCGCCTTATGCTCGCAGTTACAGCCCCTGCATTCATGCAATCGGAGGGCGACCCAAGGTATCTCGCAGCTTGCCTTGCTCAACTCCAAAATGCTACAGATCGCCTTAATTTAAAGTAAACATTGCGATTATCCCTTCCCTCGCATAGAATGTTCCATTTCGTAAAGGAATAAGAAATGGACCGAGACCGCTTAAAAGACATTCAAACCGCTGACATCTCTGAAAGCAATGTAAATGAGGATTTTGTCTATTGGCTCAAGACCAAGGGTCCAAGTTACCTACTAATAGTCATGATTGTCATTGTGGCATACCTTTTCTTTGTCAGGTACCAACAAAGCAAAATGGCTCATCGAGCAGAAGCATGGATTGCTTATATCGAAGCATCCGCAACAGGGCTCCCCGCTTCACATGAAGATGTTGCACAAACATATTCGGATATCGATGCTATCCAAGAACTTGGATTACTGACAGCCGGTGACGCTTACCTTAAAGCAGTTGTACTCAATCAAACCATAGGAAGTAGCGCCGATATCTCAACAGCGCTATCCGATGAAGACCGCACGTTCTATCTTGAAAAAGCGGACAATCTTTACAGCAGAGTAGTCGCAAATGATGACAAGTCAGATTCCGCAGCCCTCTTCGTCGTTAGCGGTCTAAATGGTCGTGCTGCTATAGCAGAATCGCGCGGAGATGTTGAGGCAGCAAAAAAATTCTACGAAAGCGCAGCAGCTCGTATTGAAAATCTTTATCCAGCGCTCGCTACTCAAGCATTAGCAAGAGCATCAACCATTGATACCCTTGCAAATGAAATCATCTTGCCTACAGATGCCGATGTTTCAGCAAGAAACAATCAAGTTTTAAGCCGTGATCCAAAACCGGTGAATTCAACTATCGACATTTTGACTGAAATCACAAAACCAGAAGATCAGTAATGTATTCACCGAGTAATCGGTCTAATAAATTTCTCGATGGTGGAGGAAACATCGATAGTGATGCCCTTTTTCGAGCATACGAGGAACAAGGTCTTGACGATGATGCAGTTGTCGAAACTAGTTTTACCATTTCAAGGGACTTGAATAGACGCCTTGATAGTTACCTCGCAACTCGCATCCCCTTTCTTTCAAGAACAAGCTTGAAACGACTCATCGATGAGAACATGGTAACTGTCAACGGGAAGTCACCAAAGGGTTCAACTAAATTAAAAAAACATGACGTCGTAAATGTAATTCTTCCACCTCCACCTTCATCGGAAATTCAACCCGAAGAAATTCCACTCAAAATAATTTACGAAGACAACGACCTCATCGTAATTAACAAAGATGATGACATAATAGTACATCCAGCAAGGTCAAATAAGTCAGGAACAATTATTAACGCCCTTGCTTGGCATTTTCAAAACGTTAGTGGTGGGGAACTTTCCAAAATCGGCGAAGAGTTTGCAAGACCGGGGGTTGTCCACCGTCTCGATAGGCACACAACTGGAGTAATGGTCGCAGCAAAAACTGACACGGCACATTGGCGACTAGGCAAACAGTTTGAACAACGTAAAACTCGAAAGAGGTACCTCGCAGTTGTTCACGGTGAAGTTGAACCATTAACAGACACGATAGATATACCACTTGGAAAACATCCAACAAAACGCGATGGTTACGCTGTCCGCTTTGACGATGCAGGTAAGCCATCAGTAACAATTTTCCACGTGAGGGAAATTTATGACGGTTTCACCCTCGTCGAATTAGATTTAAAAACTGGACGCACTCACCAAATTCGCTTGCATCTTCAACATTTGGGCTATCCAATCGTAGGAGATGACATCTACGGGGGGAAACATCTCAAAGTATCAGACATCATTCCAAGGGGAGTCCATTTCGATTTACCACGTACTGATTTTGTTATTAAGCGCCAAGCGCTGCATGCTAGTTTTCTTGAGTTTACACACCCCATCACCGAGAAACCAGTCAATTTTACTGCTCCAGTACATGGGGACATGGCAAATCTAATCTCGATACTCCGCAAACACCGATTTAAAAAAGCCCCAACGCTCCCAAGCGCCAAAATCGACCTCGACTGCGCCATTCCATAATAAATGTGGCTCTGATTGATGTGGCTCTGGACCGAATTATTTCTTTCTGAGGTGTCAGCGCATCTTGATTGAGACAAGAGCAATCATCGCAAGGATTACAGCAACAACCCAGAATCGGGTTACTACCTGTGACTCTGACCATCCCTTACGGTGAAAATGATGATGAATTGGAGCGCATTTGAAAATACGCTTCCCTTTGGTAACTTTGAAATAACCAACCTGAAGAAAACTACTTCCAAATTCCATCAAGAAAACACCACCAATAATTAAGAGCAAAAATTCTTGGCGAATAATGATTGCAATAGTAGCAAGCAATGCACCAAGTGGCATCGACCCAGTGTCACCCATAAAAACCTGAGCGGGATGACAATTGAACCATAAGAAACCTAAACAAGCTCCAGCGCTTGCGCCCGCAACCACCATCAGTTCAGCAGATCCCTCAACGTATGGCATCAATAAAAATCCAGCGAGATCAGGCGATCCCGATATATAACATAACACCATCATCGTAAAACTAGCAATCATAACCGTACCGGGCGCAAGACCATCAAGCCCATCCGTAATGTTTACTGCATTTGACATCAACATCACCATAAATATTGCGATGATAGAAAACATCGAAACACCAAGAACTACAACATGAGGTGAAAGTGTCAATGTTTCCATCCCAGGGACATACGTTCGAACAAACGGCAATGTAAGAACATGTGCAGCATCACTATTGCTTGCATATTTCCAAACCATTAACGCAACAATCAACCCAAACCCAAATTGAAAAAGTAACTTCTCCCATCGATACAGACCGTCCCGAGAACCCAATTTTCGGTGTCCTGCAACCAACTTAAGATAGTCATCAAATCCACCTAATACAGTGAAAAGAAAAATCACCACTAGAAGTAGACGAACATATTGATTAAACAAATCAGCAAATAACAGGGTCGTGACAAAAACTGATCCAATAAGCAAAATCCCGCCCATCGTCGGAGTGTTCTCTTTACTTCTCATCAAAGCATCCAATTCGTCATTATTAAAAAGAGCATGATCGCCAATTTTCAACTTAATAAGAGTACGAATTAGTGGTTTGCCAAAGATAATCACAAGAAAAAAAGCAACCACAACTGCAGTAAACGCTCGAAATTCTCTCTGGTATAGAACCTGCAAGAACGAGTACAGCCCAGCGCTGTCTAGCCACTCATCCATCGATTGCAATAAATTAAAAAGCATGTACTTGGTATATCGCCGTCTAGTGTTCTAAAACTTTTGTTTGTTGATAAAAACCAATAATTCTTTCCAACCGTAAGTCCCTTGACCCTTTGAGTAGCACAAGGTCATCTTGTTGAAGCAAAGAAGTAACTTTATCAAGATTAGTTGCATCTGGAATACGTATCGCTGAAAAGTCCCCAACCACCGATCCCATTCCAGATCCGACAAGGACAACTAAGTCAACTCCAACTTGTTCGATTACTGGTCCAAGAGAGCGATGCTCTTCTTTAGACGTTTCTCCTAGTTCTAGCATGTCTCCAAGAACAAGAATTTTACGTGGCGCATTAAATGTTGAAAACAATTTCAATGCAGCACGCATTGATGCTGGGTTTGCATTGTATGAATCGTCTATAAACGTAACCCCACCGGCTTCAATTTTTCTAAGGCGACCTTCAGGCGAACAAACCTTGCTTGCAAGTTCAAGCAAGTCCCAAATCGACTTTTCCCTCATCGCAAAACTCGACGCCACGATAGCAAGTGCTGCGTTCATCGCGTTATGTTCGCCAAGCAACGACAGTGAAACTCGTCTTCCTTCCATTTCCAAAGTTGCGAAACCGTCTTCGGAGAGACCAGTTAAAATTTTAATATCAGCCGAGTCGGATTTTCCAACCTTAATAACCTTGCCCATAAAAGAAAAGGCGGAAACATCTATTGTGTCCGGAACTATGACATATCCTCCTTCATGAACCGACGACAACAATTTCGATTTCTCTTTAAGTACAATTTCTATAGTTCCAAAGCCCTCTAGATGCGCTTTTTCAACGGAAGTTAATATAGCAATGTCTGGGTTCACTAAATTTGCAAGTGGTTCAATCTCTCCTAAAGCATTAGCCCCAATTTCTGAAACAAGATAGTTCGCTTGTTCGGCATCAAGAATCGTCAAAGGGACACCCAAGTCGTTATTAAAACTTTTTCTTGAGACAACCGCACCTTTACCAAGCAAAGTAGAAAGGATGTCTTTTGTTGTTGTCTTGCCAACGGATCCCGTCACTGCGATAACAGAATCAAAAGTAATTTCTTCCCGCCGTGCTTTTGCAAGTTTAAACAAAGCCTCTCTTGCGTCCTCTACAATTACTACAGGGACAGGAAGATTAAAATGTTTCTCAACAACTACTGCACTACAACCACCTAGAACTGCTTCCTCAACATACTCATGTCCATCAGTGTTCTCACCTTGCAAAGCGAAGAAAATTTTCCCAAGAAGAGATCGCCTCGTATCGATTTCTGCACCGCAACAAAGAACCGACGAATCGCCATGCAGTTCCCCGTCCACATATTGTGCTAATTGCTGTGCAGTAAAACTCACTGTTTAGTGCCTTTAGCAAGAATAATTTCCTCAGCAATTTTTACATCATCAAATGGAATCACCCTGTCTTTTAAAATTTGGTTTTTCTCATGCCCCTTACCCGCAATTACAACAACGTCGCATTCAGATGCCGACGCGATAGCCGCCTGAATAGCAGTTCTACGGTCGGCAATTCTTCGAGTCATCTGCTCACGGTCTTTTGGAACACCTGCAAGGACTTGATCCAATATTGCTTCTGGATCTTCGCTTCTTGGATTATCACTAGTTGCGTACGCTGCGTCTCCGACAGTAGCAGCGATTCGTCCCATTCTTGGGCGCTTAGAAATATCTCGATCCCCACCACATCCAAAGACAACATGCAATTTCCCCCCCTCTGGTAGAACATGTCGCACCGACCAAAGCATTTGTTCGAGTGCATCATCGGTATGAGCAAAGTCAACAAAAACTACTTGTTTGCCAACTGGCACTCGCTCTAATCGACCCGGAGGTGAAGGAGCACATTCAAGCGACGTGGCAATTATTTCCTTGGCAATTCCAAGTTCATGGGCAACTACTGCTGCTTGAAGTGCATTGGTTGCGTTGTGCCGACCAAGCAATGGCAAAAGAACTTCGATACTTCCCCAAGGACCGTGCAACTTAATTTGTGAACCATCTATTTTCTCTTCTACAATCTCAACCCATGCTGCTGCAGCATCGCTCTCTGTTCTGCAAGCAATAACTTTTGCTTTCGCGTAATCGGCAACTGTCCAACTTGCTGGATCGTCCATATTGATTACTGCGCTACCCGAGACAGCATCAAAGAGTTTCATTTTTGCTTGCAAATAAGAATCCGCAGAGCCATGATAATCCAAATGATCACCCGACAGGTTTGTAAATACACCAATGTCAAAATCCAGTGCAGCAACGCGCCCCTGATCAAGGGCATGGCTCGAGCATTCCATCACTACCGCATTGCAACCATTGTCAACCATCGAGTGAAGGATAGAACCGATGTCACAAAAACTTGGCGTCGTCAGTGTCGAGTCTTTTGATGTTAAACCATCATCGCAAACAATAGTCCCAAGCATACCGCACTTAATTCCAGCGCTTGAAAGCAAATGACGAATCAGCCAAGCAATCGTTGTCTTCCCGTTTGTCCCAGTCACACCAACCAACTTTAACTTGCTAGATGGATTGCCATGAAAACGTTCAGCAATTAACGCGCCTACTTTACAAGGATCACAAGTTTCAACAATTGCTATATCTTTATGTTGCAAAGACATTGAAACTTCGGGAGTACAAACAATACCAACAGCTCCATTTGAAATCGCATCGTCAATGAATGCCGCACCATCTCTTCGTACACCACTTCTTGCGATGAACAGCGCACCCTTTGTAACTCGTTGTGAATGTTGCACCACACTTGTCACGGGCAAGGCAAACTGTTTACCTTCCATCCGTGCATCGAGTCCTTCGATTAATTGCTTAAGCGTGTGCATCCGTGCACTTACAGGATACTACAATTCTGTCTCCTGTGAATGAATAAACATGGCATCCCCGTAACTGTAGAAACGATATTTTTCAGCAATCGCTTCGGTGTATGCCATTTTAAGTCGATCGATGCCAAGCATAGAAGCAACTAAAGCTAGGAGTGTTGTTTTTGGTAAATGAAAATTGGTTAACATCCCATCAACCACCTTGAATTCGTATGGAGGTGAAATCATTATGTCAGTCACTCCAGCCAAACCACCACTAGACGGCCAAAGATCTAAAGGAGGTAGTGATTCAAGTGTCCGCACAGAAGTTGTCCCAACTGCAATAATTTGCCGTCCATCACTCTTTGCTTTGGCAACCGCGTCAAGTGTTTTTTGCCCAACTTGCCATGGTTCTTCATGCATTACATGTTCTTCAATTGTTGGCGTTTCGATTCCCTTGAACGTACCTGCGCCAACGTGGAGCGTAACAGGCACCCGTTCGATTCCAACCCTGTCTAGGGAATTTAGCAAGTCCTCATCAAAATGAAGCCCAGCAGTGGGTGCTGCAACTGATTTGTTCTTGCTCTTATCAGCATAAATTGTCTGGTAAGACACTTGGTCTTTCTCATCATCGGTTGGGATATCCCCCCTTGCACCTAAAATATATGGAGGTATAGGTGTTATACCCACCTCTTGCAAAATGTCGCTTACTTTTCGTGCATCAGTACATGAGCAAAGCCAGTGCTTCCCAGTTCGACTTTGTAGTGTTAATTTTTCGCCATTGCAAAATTCTAGAACAACTCCCTCTTTGAGTTTGCCATTGCTTTTAAGCATCACTTCCCATTGTGCATCTTTCTCTTTCAAAAAGAGTCCCTCGACTCGTCCACCTGTCGTTGCTTTTCTTGTCACGAATCTAGCAGGGAGAACCGCTGTTTCATTTACAACAAGCAATGCATTCTCTGGCAAGATGGAAGGCAAATCAGCTACTTGTTTGTGAAGAAACTTATCCCCTTCAACAACTAACAACTTAGCACTTGAACGCGGAGAAACAGGATGTGTAGCAATCATCCCCTCTGGCAAGTTGTATTCAAGATCTTCGACCCTTATCACTGCATTCACGACGCCACCCGATATTGCTTTGGGATATATGGTTCTAGTTCAACAGGTACTCGTTTCAATCCCCTTCGAATCGCTTTCGCAACTGCGTACGAAATCGAGTTTTCTCTTCGTTTCAAAACGTTCTCAGTAATTCGAATATCGTTGACTTTCATTGCTTGTAAAGACCATTCCCAAGCATAAAATTCTTCAAGACATCTTGGTTTATAAGTATTAAAGCCAATTGCGTGATGTCCAACTTCGTGCAAAAAAATCGCACAACTCATTGGACCTTTTGGGTAAGGGGACTCAAGCATTCGATAAACATTCCCCTGTTTATCTTTCAATTCCCACGCGCAACCACTCATTGAAGTTCGCCACTTACGAACCCTGAACCCGTAAGTCTCCTTCATTTTTTCAACAATAGAATCATACTTTTCTTGAATTGGACGCTTTCTCTTAGCAACTACAACTTGATCTTGTTCAACTGGCTTGAGGACATCCCACAATGTTAGAGCCATAGTTCGAATATTCATGGTTGCACCACACATTTATCGCCTACCGAAATCGCCCTACCGTTACAAAATTCCTTCCAAGACATTGCTTTACTTCCTGCGGGTTTCAACTCTAGAATTTCTATACTTCCTTTCCCAACTGCAATCGTTCCATCTTCTAGAACCTCACCAGTCGACCCTTCACTGTTCTTGGCAATTGCGTTTAGAATCTTGCAATCAACTCCAGAAATAATAAGGTGACAACAAGGCCAAGGAGACAATCCACGAATTGAACTTGCGATTGCTTCAGCATCTTGTGTTAAATCTAACAACGCATCATGTCGTGAGAGTTTGGGAGCAAAAGTCACCAAGGATTCATCTTGTACAACCCCTTCGTTGTCATTTTCAAGAACGTCTAAAATAAGTTTAGACCCAAGTTCTGCTAGTCGATCGTGAAGTTCCCCTGCTGTCTCGTTGTTACCAATTTCGGTCGAGGTTTGTCCAAGAATAAGCCCAGCATCCATTTTCTCTGCCAATGTAATCACGCTAACTCCTGAACAATCATCGCCGTGCATAATTGCTGCATTAATCGGAGCTGCCCCACGCCACCTTGGAAGAAGCGAAGCATGCAAATTCATTGTTCTTTGTTTGCTTATCAATGTTTGAGATAATTTTTGCCCAAATGCAATAACGACCATCGCGTCTGACTTCATATCAACAATTTGTTTTTCGATATCGGGATCATTTACGTTATCGGTTTTAAGTAATGGAAATCCCTTGTCACTCGCCCAACTTCCAATTGGTGTTGGCGTTGGTTTTCGGTCACGACCTGCTGTTTTATCTTGAGCAGTTACAATTCCAACTACTTCATGTGACTTTGCAAGTTGCTCCAACGTAGGCAAACCAAAAGTACCAGATCCAAGATAAACAATCCTCATTGTGTCCGCTCAAGATTACGAATTAGTTTACGGTTTACAAGTTTATCCATCGTTGACATTTTATCGATGATGAGAATACCGTCGAGGTGGTCATTTTCATGTTGCCAGATTCGAGCGATTATGTCATCACTTTCCGACGATGCTTGGTTTCCTTGAATATCGTACCCTGTAATTCTAATTGCGTTTGGTCTTCGAATATCTCCTCGAATTTCGGGCAAACTTAGGCACCCCTCCTCCTCTGATTCGATCTCCTTACAGAGTACTTCTAACTTGGGGTTAATCCAAACAACTGCGCACTCCTCATCTTCTGGGTCACGCGTAACAAATATCCGCCAAGGTAGCCCAACCTGTGGTGCTGCTAGACCGATTCCATTGTTCTCAAACATAATCTCCACCATTCGCTTGGCTACTGCTTGGACATTCTCGTCTTTTGGGTCAACTTCCTCGCCTATTTCCCTAAGAATAGGATCAGGGTGCAACGTGAGGATCAGAGAATTAGGGTCTACTGTCATGTAAAACATTCTACCGCAGGTGTTGACCAGACGGTAGAATATGCATACCCTTTGGGGCTCACCTCTTTATGGCACTATTTGGAAAAAAATCTGACGAGGTCGAGGTCTTTGTACCTGACCCAGAACAAGCCAATGCTTGGTTCGA
>CAZABE010000056.1:0-10199 GCA_964483425.1 uncultured Isosphaeraceae bacterium
GAAATCAAGGGGAACTGGTTGCAAGCACTTGGAGCCACAACGATAACAGGATAATTATTCTTGGCAAACGGTCATTAAGTGCAGATTCTGCAAGAGCGATGGGTAGGTAATTTATGAAAAACAAAACATTAAACGAACGAAAATCCGGTAACAATATTCTTTGGGCAACTGCATTCTTTATATCAGCCATGATAATTTTTGTTTCTGGTCGACACACACCAAATGCTTCTGCAGATGATTCAAACACAGCGGATGGTTTTACGCTGTTGACTACTTCAAACGGCCAAGGCACCGATTTTGTACACGTTATAGACAACTCAACATCAATGTACATGGTGTACAACATTCCAGACCCTCAGAACAAAAAATCAGTTGAGACAGTGGCAACTTGGTTTTTACCAGCAATGTTTAATTCTGCTCGGAATTAACGGTCGGTCGATACAATACATCCATGCGAAGACCTGTTGATACGGTAATGGTTCAGCAACGCGCCTCTTCATTTACTCGGCGCTCTATCAAGACCGACTCCAAACAACAGGGGCTGCGACTCATTTTATCTATGATTGACCTAACAACTCTTGAAGGCAAGGACTCGCCTGAAAAGGTGCGTGCACTTTGTCACAAGGCAATCACGCCATGGGAGGGTAATATCGAACCACCCCTGCCATCAGTCGCTGCAGTGTGTGTATATCCTAGTTTGGTGCAAGTGGCCAAACGCTCGCTAGAGGGTTCTGGTGTAAAGATTGCATCAGTTGCAACGGGGTTCCCAAGCGGGCAGTATCCACTTGAAGTTCGTCTCAATGATGTAACCCAAGCAGTAAAATCAGGGGCAGATGAAATTGACATGGTGATTAACCGCGGAGCATTTTTGTCTGGTAATTTTGATGAGGTAGCAGATGAAATTACTCAAGTAAGAGTTGCTTGTGAACGCGCACACCTAAAGATAATACTTGAAACAGGAGAACTTGAAACTCTAGAAAATGTTAGGGCGGCTTCTGATTTGGCAATCCAAGCCGCCGCTTCGGTTGGCTCAATCTCTGAAGGCGAAGTGTTTATTAAAACATCAACAGGAAAAATTAGCCCCGCAGCAACTATGCCGGTAACGCTTGTAATGCTTGAGGCAATCCGCGATTACTATGAAGAAACAGGTGTACGAATTGGCATGAAACCAGCTGGCGGAATCCGAACAGCAAAACAAGCGCTCCATTACCTTGTTATGCTAAAAGAGACCCTCGGAAACGAATGGCTAACGCCAAATCTATTCAGGTTTGGCGCTTCAAGTTTAGCAAATGATGTACTAAGGCAACTAATAAAACAACACACTGGTCGGTATTCTGCCACCTATGACTTTAGTGAGGCGTAACACGTGACAACTTCAGCACAAGAAAAAACAGCACTCGAGTGGGACTATAGCCCAGCACCCGAAAGCACAAAAATCACCATAGAACAGAAGAATAAATTGTTTATTGGTGGAAAATTTATTTCTCCAAAATCACGCTCTTGGTTTGGGACAATCAATCCAGCAACCGAACAAAAGCTGGCAGACATTGCCTGTGCAGGAAAAGCAGATGTTGACGCTGCTGTATGTTCAGCAAAAACAGCACTACCCAAGTGGTTTCGATTAAGCGGATCACAACGAGGGAAATTTCTATATAGAATCGCCAGAAGAATCCAAGAGCGCGCGCGCGAATTTGCCATTCTGGAAACCATGGATGGCGGCAAACCAATCAAAGAATCAAGAGATGTAGATATTCCACTTGTCGCTCAGCACTTTTTTTATTATGCGGGATGGGCGGATAAACTTTCTTATGCATTTTCTGGGAGTAATCCGACACCGGTTGGAGTGTGTGCACAAATTATTCCTTGGAATTTTCCACTTCTTATGGCTGCGTGGAAACTTGCTCCAGCACTTGCGTGTGGAAACACATGCGTTCTCAAGCCAGCCGAGACAACGTCACTAACAGCTCTGCGCTTGGCGGAAGTATTTCAAGAGGTCGGATTACCAGAGGGTGTGGTTAACATCGTTACAGGCGCAGGTGACACGGGGAAGTTGCTTGCAGAACACAAGAAAGTAAACAAGGTAGCATTTACTGGTTCGACCGAAGTAGGTAAATTACTAATGCGCGAAACGGCAGGAACCGGCAAAAAACTAACTTTAGAATTGGGCGGCAAAAGTGCAAATATTATTTTTGCTGATGCTGCAATAGACCAAGCGGTTGAAGGAATTATTTCTGGTATTTACTTTAATCAAGGTCATGTATGTTGTGCTGGCTCACGGCTCTTTGTAGAAGAACCAATTTTAGAAGAAGTAGTACACAAACTTAAACACCGGCTCGGTTCACTTCGGGTTGGCGATCCTCTCGATAAGAATACCGACCTTGGCGCAATAAACTCGCAAAATCAATTGGACATTGTTGAGGGGTATATTAAATCAGGCGTTGACGAGGGGGCGCAGTTACACAAAGCAAACGATCAACGAATGCCAAGCAAAGGGTTTTGGTGCAACCCTTGTTTCTTCACAGATGTACAGCCAAGTCACACCATTGCACGCGAAGAAATATTTGGACCAGTGTTGTCAGTAATGACGTTTAGAACTCCAGAAGAAGCTATTTCAAGGGCAAATAACTCGCCATACGGACTTGCTGCAGGGGTGTGGACAGACAAGGGATCAAAAATATTTGAAATAGCCAAAGAACTTGAGGCGGGAATAGTTTGGTGCAACACTTACAACAAATTCGACGCGGCGTCTCCATTTGGAGGTTTCAAAGAGTCAGGATTTGGACGTGAGGGAGGAATGCATGGTCTTAGACCATACGTACGGTTGGGTGTTGAGTAAGGAACAACAATGACTAGATTAACAATTGCAAAAACATACAAACTTTATATTGGGGGTAAGTTTCCTCGAACCGAGTCAGGCAGGTCAATTGCGATAAAAGATATTAAAGGAAACGTTGCTGCGCATATATGCCATGGTTCGCGAAAAGATTTTCGTGAAGCAGTTGAATATGCGAATAATGCATTTTCATCTTGGTCTGGAATTACAGGTTATTTGCGGGGACAGATTCTGTACAGAATGGCTGAAATGCTAGAGGGTCGACGTGAAGAGTTTGCGGCTGCCATTCTGGTAACTCAAGGAAACACAATTACATCTGCAAGAAAAGAAGTCGATGCATCCGTAGATATGCTTGTCCGTTTTGCTGGATGGACAGATAAACTGCAACAAGTTTTAGGATGTGCAAATCCTGTAACCGGAAACTACTACAACTTTACAATTCCTCAACCACAAGGAGTCGTAACGGTCTTAGCACCAGAAGAACCATCTCTGCTTGGCTTAATTGCACTAATGGGTGCACCACTTTGCGCCGGTAACACAGTTGTTGTGATTGGCTCAGACAATAACCCAATCCCTACGGCAATCTTTGGAGAAGTTTGTGAAACCTCAGATGTGCCTTCTGGAGTAATCAATTTGATAACAGGAAAACAATCAGAATTGCTAAGCCATGTTGCATCTCACCGCCAAGTTTCTGGTATTTATTCTGCTAGCACGAGCAAAAACAACAGGGTTCTTATTGAGCAAGGTTCAGCCGATAGTATGAAAAGAGTATGTTTTAGTTCAATCAAGGGTGATGGATGGTATGACGGAGCTCGCGTTGCATCGCCATGGAGCATAGAGCCGTTTGTTGAAATGAAAACAATTTGGCACCCCTCTGCTTGCTAGTTTGAGATTGATGTGCTGTTATTAATTAATTCTTTTTCTTTACTTCTCAAGGTTTTTGAATCCCCCCCATCAAAAGATGCCCTAACAAGCACAAATGGAACTTCTGCTCCTGTTAACAGTTCTATTCGATAGGTACGAGTTACGTAATCGAACAGTTCTAGGTTTCTTTTTGGGTCTCCCAAGTCATAGGTTTTGGTGTCGACATTGTTGCCAGAAGCAGAGGTAATGGTAATCAACAGTTCTCCAACTCCTCGGCAAGAAAACCCGTCCCCATCTTGAAGTTCGATATGTACTATGACGGATGCTTTTGTTGGATCTTCATTAGTTCGTATCCTGCTGAGTGGGTTAATTACAATAGAACTAGGGATATACGCCCAATTTGAAACCCGACTTGGTCCTGTTTGTTTTTGTGACGAAGAACAACCAACCACCGAAAACAAAAAAAACATCGCTACAACAATCCATGTGGTATCGATGAAAGAAAATTTGGATGGTCGTACCAAATCTAAATCAACTAAGTAGTGATATCGTCAAGGAGTCGAGAAATCGCAACGTCGACCTTTTCATCAGTCAAATAAGTATTGTTCGCGATTGCATCCTTAATCGCATCAATACGATCTTGTCTAACATCAGGTAGCTGATGAATTTTTTCAAGCATTTGTGCTTGTTCAGAGAATTCAACACTGTCAACAGTTGAAGCGCTGTCAACTTCAGTCGTTGGAACAGCAACTTCAACAGCACTTGTTGGAGCAGTCGGCGATGCCGGACGGACCGAGCCAACTACTGCGTTTCCGATTGCGGAGATTTCAGACATTCTTTACACCTTTTCTGTGCCGGCGTGCGGCTGTTTCCTCAAGTCCTAACACTTCCCTATACTTCCCCACTCCTAAACCTAGCCAGTTGAAGCCACCAAGCAGTACAACTGGTACAGTGTAATTATCGTACACAACCCCTGTTTTGCTTGAACTTTATGAGATTTTTCAAAGTTTTCATAAAGTCCGATATAACCCACGCTGGTGCCCACAAAACCGCGGCTTTTCAATGGACTTCAAGAGAGGTAGGATAGCCAACATGAACCTTAATAAATCCATAAAGTCATCATTGGTAGTGTTTTTGTTTATTTATGGCTGTGGTTCGGCGCCAAAAGTAAAAAATACCGTTGTTTCAACAACAGAACAAAGTGACCTAATGGATGTTTCAACTTGGGATTTCGGAGATAAACCGTACTCTGACAGTCCAATCGAAGAACAAAATCGGGCAGAATTTGCAATTGTTATCGCCACGTTCACCGGCGGTGGTCACATTAGCAATGCAAATAAAACACTATCTTCTCTTGCTATGCAATACCCTTCTCTTGCACCATTAATTAAAGTGCGAAAGAGAAGCAGGGGTTCCGTAATTACTTATGGCGACTACTCTGGCTACGATGACCCAAAGGCGAAAAGAGATATCAAGATGTTGCGGTCGATTCCTTCAAGACAGGGCACCCCACAGTTTGGTCAAGTGATGCTGTCAAAGTTTAAGTCCCCAAAGGAAAGGGAACAACTTCACCCACACGATTTATGGACCGTGCGAAGGGAGTACCCAACAATCGTACCAATCTATACTCTTGAGGTTGCAATATGGGGTGATTTTGATAGTGGACAGTTACCCAAAACCAAAAGAAGAGCAGCTGCAGAATCATACACATCTGATTTGAGAAGTAAGGGTTTTGACGCCTATTTTTATCACAACGATGACACTTCGTTAAGTTCAGTTACTGTAGGACTTTTTAGCTACCGTGCAGTTGATCCAGAGACCGGTTTTTATAGTTTAGAGGTTGAGGCGATGGTGTCTAGATTTCCAAAGCGATTGGTGAACGGTGAACCACTGCTACAATACTTCAACCCAAAAGATCCTTCCCAAGGATCTACTGCTCAGAAACCATGCCTTGTTGAAGTACCCGTTGACTAATCATCAAGAGAAAGCAGTGAATCTGGCAGTTTGATTTCATTTGGTCCTAGATAAACAAGAGTTAACTCCCCAAAAAGACGTTTTTTAAGCCAATTGTTAACATCGACTAAAGAAACTTCCTCTAACTCTTTTAAGCGAAGTTCAAGGGAGCGAGCGTATCCGAGAGAATATTGATCTCCCCATAATGAGTTCGCTCTTGCGCTTGTCGATTCACCACCCATAACAGTTCTGCTTTTTAGTCGATGGATAGTTCTTGAGAATTCTTCTTCAGATATTCCATTTCTAAGTTGGTTTAGTTGGTCAACACAAACACGAATGGTCTCATCTGCGCGTTCGGGTGTAGTTCCAGCACGCATTCGTACCAGAGATCGTGTTCTTGAAGGAGCAAATTGTGCCGAAACACTATAACAAAGCGACCTTCGTTGACGAACTTCGGTGAACAAGCGACCACTCGTTGCCCCGCCAAACACTGAAACAGCAACAGTTTCAAGAATAGCATTTGAATCAGAAGCGTTGGGAGCATCGAATGCCAAGCCAATGTGTACCTGTGAAGAATCATGTTCTATCCAATGAACTCCACGGTCTGTATTTCCTTCTTGTGGATTTAGTTCTGGTGTCTTTTGCCAACTATCAGCGGATTCACCAACTATGTTTACAACTTGTTGATGATCAATCGAACCTGATATTGCGAGGATAGAACCCCTAGGACAAAAAGTGTTGTTATAAACATCTCGTAACCGCCCTATGGTTGCAGAAGATATATCGGATGCATTACCGTATGATGAGCGGTTGTAAGGGCTTGGATGATGATGTTTGCTGAGTGCTACACCAACCAAGTGTGACGGGTTATCCGCCAAGGATTGTAACGACTGCAAGACTAAGTTTTTACAGGCATCAATGTCCAATTCCGGAAGAGTTGGGTTAATCAAATAGCTGCCTAACAAAGGAAATCCCTTGGTAAAATGAGATCCAAGCATAATCCCAGAAACACGAAAAAATTCGATTCCACATGAAACCTGTCGCCTAATTCCGAGCAAATCAAGTGCGTCATTGTGCTCTTTCGCGCTTAATCCTTGAGCACCCCGCTTTACAAGTTCTGAGAGAATTGCACTGTCACCGTCAAACTCATTGTAAGCAACGCCACCTTGCACCCCCCAGTTAATTGCGACGGTGTTTGTTTCTTTAATTGATTCAGTTACTAGTGTTAAACCAGAATCGAAAGTGTGTTCATGTATTTCGTTCATAAAAAATAAGCATACAATTCATGTTTGTAATTTGGACGCACTTTAGATTAAAAAACTTTGTAACTTGTAAACAATTTGCACTTTGTTTAATTATTTTGTTAAAAAAAACAAAAAGTTTAATTTTTTTAATATTCTACATTTTAAAAAACTTAACGTAATATCAAACAAAAAATTTAACAAAACCGTACGTATAATGTGCACAAAGTACATTTTTGTTAAGTTAATTTAAAAATTAAATTTGTAACATGACATTACACAAATAATTTATTGAAAAATTTTTGATAAAGCATCTTCCAAATTGAGTCCGATAGGTGTAAAACTCTATTGACGGAACGTCCGTCAGTGGTCCGAACGCGCGTATTGTTGAAACAAGGAGGTCAATGATCATGGCCAAAAAGAAAGCAACGAGGAAAAAGGCAACTCGAAAGAAAGCCACTCGTAAGAAAGCTACTCGCAAGAAAGCAACGAGGAAAAGGGTAACCCGTAAGAAAGCAACTCGTAAGAAAGCTACCCGTAAGAAAGCAACGAGAAAAAGGGCTACTCGAAAGAAAGCCACTCGCCGCCGTCGAAAAAAATAAACAATCGTTATTCAACTCGGACCACACATTGAAACGACCCCAGCCGGGGTCGTTTCTTCTTTTAATGACACTGGATACACGAAGCGTTTCATGTCATAATGCAAACTCTTGATAATCCTATTGACTTTTTAACAGAGCAGAACAAAGAAACACCCATGACCCACATAATTGCAGAACCATGTATTGGCACAAAAGACACCGCGTGCGTTGATGTTTGCCCAGTTGATTGTATTCTTCCAATGAGCGACGACGACAAGTTTTCGGAAGCCGAAATGTTATATATCGATCCAGATATTTGTATCGACTGTGGACTGTGTGTAGATGAATGTCCAGTACAAGCCATTTTTCCCGAAGAGGATTTACCAGAAGAGTGGCATAAATACATCCAAATCAATGCGGACTACTTTACGTAGTAATCCAAGTTAAACACCGCTGGGGCTATCGGGTTCCTCTGTCCAGTCTACAATTTTATCCCCAAGGTTTGATTCGCTCGGTAGGGTCTTTCGGTATCCCAATTTCCGAACAACTTCAAGAACATCGGTCCAGGTGGGGAAGGTTCTTCCGTTTGCTTCTTTGAAGGCGTTGATAGCAACCAAAAACATAAATTGTTCTTGGTTCATTTCCCCCTCCTCGGCAGCTCTTAAGAAATCAGTCCTTCTTCTTCCAGGTCCTCGTCTTCGGTCTAGGTCTTTCGCAGTTGGTTCAGACAAACTTCGTCGATCTATTCCACTTCGACGGTCGACAACCTCTCTTGTTTCTTCTGGCATTCCAGAATCATGTCCTTCATTTCCCTGTTTTGTTGTCACGTTGGTAGCATACCCCACAACAATAGTTTAGAACCCATTTATGACCAACAAAAAAACCACACAAATCGACCAATCGCTAAATTTCACGAGTTTTGTTCTTGGATGGCTGTTACCCGGTCTCGGACACCTTTCGATTGGGCAGAAGCGCCGTGGTTTGCTAATCATGTTTGGAATTCTGTTTCTTGTTTTTTGTGGTGTTCTTGTTGGTGGCATTGATGCTGTTGATCATAAAAAAGACGCCTTGTGGTTTATTGCTCAAGTTTGGTGCGGTCCAATCGTTGTTGGTATTGATTTGCTAAACCAGACTTTTATTGCCCCCCTCCCAACGGAGCAACGGGTTACACTTGTTGGGTTGAGTCACGCAAACGAGATAGGAACGCTCTTTATCGCGATGGCAGGATTGATGAATTTTGTTGTTATGCTTGATTTGTTACAACTAAGCCATGAACATGATTTGGAAAGACGAACGGTTTGTGCTAGAGACAAAGAGGATTCCCCCTAATGCTTGCGTGGATTCCATTTTTAGAACCGATGAATGCCATGCAACCGGTGTGGTATGTGTTACTCATTCCAATGGCATTTGGAATTTCAGTTGTGTATAGGTCTCTTCGAGAATGTTCTTATGCAACATATTGGCGATCGGTCGTTGTAATGAGTGCTCAAATTGTAATTGGTATCATTGCTATTGCAGTTGGGTTGGGTATTTTTGTGCAATTTGTTATACCCCTCCTTAACTAGCTCTGAGCCACAAATCACCTTGTTCGTCAGTGATTTTTTCTTTTAGAACACTTTGGATATGTTTAAGTCTTTGGCTAACTCGAGATTCGCTATACCCAATAGAATTCCCCGTTTCTAGCATGGTGAGCCCCTCTACATAAGTAAGAGCAACGATGAGTTTGTCATACGTTCCAAGGGTTTCGCATAACCATGTTTGTAAGTCCTTCCGGTCAACCTTATCGCATCCAGAATTTTTTAGTTCTATTTCTATCGGTGTGGACATTAAGCCATCATTGTCACCATTGTTATCAATTGAATTAAAAGGAATCGTAGTTGGTACGTGGCAATCGCGCATAACAGCCAAGAATTCGTCCTCGTTGAGGTTCAACGTCTGTTGCAACTCATTATCTGTGGGTTTACGGCCATGCATTGCAGAGAATAACTCAACCCCTTTTGAGATGGTTTTTGTTCGTGAACGAGCAAGACGAGATGCGGGGTCTTCTCGCCTAAGATAATCGTACATTGCCCCCTCAATTCGTAGCCTTGCAAAACTCTCAAACTTGTAGTTTAAAGAGGGGTCAAACTTATCAATATAACTATCAAGAGCAAAAAAAGCAGCTTGTTTTAAATCATCTTGTTCGATGCCGTGTTGGACACTTGATGCGATTTTTGATGCCAAACGTGCAACAAACGTTTCCATGTAGTAGATAAGAAGGTTCTGTCGTGTTAACAAACACCCGGTCTGTTTGTAGTGCAGCATGGCTTCAATTGCCCACCCACCACCCCCGTCTGAGTTCGATTTATTTTTATCTGACGGCAAAAAATCGCCGCCGTCCGCTGTTGGATGACTGACCATTAGGTTTCTTCCCTGAAACATGTTGCGATGTACGGGCTCTGCGACAATCGCTGCCCAACATATATTCTTCGTCACTATCCTACCCAAAACCCCAATTTTCCCCAAAAACGACTTGACGGATAGTTTTTGTTGGCATTTGTGGTGTTATTGGGTTATATTTGCTTATTTAAGGAGAAAGAAATGCTTATACCCATCGCCATCGCAGTAACTTCTATTGGTCTATCTGGACAAAACTCATTCGAGTTTCAATCAGAAACGGTCCCGTATCAAGACATGAACAAGGGAGTCATGGTTTCTGAGTTGATTCAACTTGCGTCATCGGGCGGC
>CAZABE010000057.1:0-7336 GCA_964483425.1 uncultured Isosphaeraceae bacterium
TGGGGCTCGTCTGCAACTCCATGCAGACAGACCATAGTTACAACAGCGGAACTAATGATTGACCTTAGCACGCATATATTGTGCTAGTAAAGATGGTTAAAGTCAAGAAAAACGAGTAATAATAGTGCTAGCGAGCCGTGGTGATGCAGCAAAAACAGTGCTTAACAGCCGCATAGCGGTACTTGTCCAGACCTCTGGTTTTGGGCGGTGCAAACAACGCACGATTGCATTTGCGACTTTTTCTGGGGGCTGCATGAGCCAAGAAGGTGGCTTCGATTCAAAAGTGGGACTGGCTGTCCCACTTCTATTTGCACTTGAAACAAAAAATTCAGTCTGAGTACCAATTGGATGAACACTACTTACAAAAATATTTTTGTTCTTCAATTCCATTCTCATTGACTTTGTAGACGCTTCTAAAGCGGACTTGCTTGCGCAGTATGCACCATGTCTTGGCGTTGCAAATTTAGAAAGACAACTTGCACACATCAAAATGTGACCAGATTTGTTTTGCACCAACTGTTTTGCTGCAAGCGAAGCAAGTTCGACCGCGGCAAAGACATTGAGTTGGAATAGTTCTTGGAACTGTTTATGATCGTAATTAAGGAAGTTTTGGTTTAGCCCGTGGCCAGCATTGGCAAAGACAGCGTATATATCACCCGCCTGTTCAAGTAAGTAGTTATTGAAACCGGTTTCTGTAACATCGCCAGCAACAACCGTGCAGTTGTCACCTAGTTCGTTTGCAAGTGTTTGCAATTTGCCCTCACGCCTTGCATTGATAACACAATGCATGCCAGCATGCCAACATGCTTTTGCGGTAGCAGCACCGATACCACTACTTGCTCCAGTTATGAGTATCTTTTTCCCCTCTAAGGCAACCTTCATGTTTGCAGGACACCGGTCTTGTACTCGCTCTCAATTTCAAAAGTTGATGCAATTGAAAGAGCGTTGATTAACTCTTGCCTTGTTTCTTCTGGGTTTATCATTCGATCTACCCACCCCCGCGCAGCTCCATAGAAAATGTCCTGTTGTTCATCGTAACTTGCAGTAATAGCAGCGAGTAATTGTTCGCTTTCTTTTTTATCAACCTTTTCGCCTCTTCGTTTACGCGCAGCAAGGTCGATTTGAAGCAACGTGTTTGCTGCTGAAGAACCACCCATGACAGCATACTTTGCAGTTGGCCAAACTAGTGTTAGGAATGGATCAAACGCCCGACCGCACATGGCATAATGCCCAGCACCATAACTACTCCCGACAATCAAACTTATTTTTGGAACGATACTATTACTCATAGCATTTACCATCTTTGCCCCAGAGCGAATAATGCCAGCCTGTTCGCTGTCGCGACCAACCATAAAGCCCGTTGTGTCGTTTACAAAGATGAGAGGAATTCTTTTTTGGTTACAGTCCATGATGAAGCGCGCCGCTTTGTCAGCTGCCTCGGTATAAATAACTGCAGGCATGTTTGCAGAAGTTGATGGTCCACCCTTTCCGCCCGCCACTTTCTTTTGCGTTAAGCAACGTTGGTTTGCAACGATGCCACAGGGCCAACCTCCGATTCGTGCGTAGCCGCATACCATCGATCGACCATAATCGGACTTGTACTCGTTGTAACTTTCATTGTCAACGATGCATGTTAAGAGTTCGTTCATGTCGTATTGTTCATGAGAGGCGGCTTTGAAAATATTGTCTATGTCTGTTGGTTTTTTAGCTGACTCAACAACTTCGTACGGAGGATTGGGTACCGGATTCACCGACATGTCACTGTGTACAAGGGCTTGTATCCGTTTAATACACGCATCATCGTCTGGTTCTTGGAAATCAATTGTTCCGGAAATTTCCGCGTGCATCTCTGCACCGCCGAGATCTTCGTTGTCAACCTCTTGACCAATTGCCGCCCTAACTAAAGCAGGTCCAGCAAGGTAAAGACCACTGCCTTCTGTCATAAGTAATGTGTCACAAAGAACCGGCAGATAACCGCCTCCCGCGACACAATTTCCCATTATGGCGGCAATTTGCGAAATACCTTTTGCAGAGATAACTGCATTGTTTCTAAAAACTCGACCAAAGTCATCTTTATCAGGAAAGACATCTTCTTGTAGTGGTAGAAAAACTCCAGCGGAATCAACCAAATAAATTATTGGTAAACGTGCACGTTGTGCAATTGTCTGAGCACGAATTATTTTTTTACAAGTCATCGGGAAAAATGCACCCGCTTTTACGGTGGCATCGTTTGCAATAATCATGGATTGCTTTCCGCCAATTTGCGTAATTGTTGTTACAACACCAGCGGAAGGAGCACCACCATATTCTTTATACATATTGTGTGCAAAGAAAAGACCACATTCAAATTGAGGCGCACCCTTATCAGCGAGTTTGTCAATTCTCTCACGAGCAGTAAGGCGCCCGTGTCGGTGTTGGCGCTCGATACCCCTTTCACCACCACCGAGTTTAATTTGTTCCGCTGTTTCGATTAGTTTTGCAGTTGCCTGTTTCAATATAGACGGTTTGCTCATATTGCACAGGATACCCCATCTCTACAAAAAACTCGCCAATCAACCGATGTTGATTGGCGAGCAAAGTCCTGGAAGGGGCTTCGTACCTGTAAACCCGTTGGGTCTACGGGTTCAGGTTCCGCGAAGCCCTCTTGTACAGTCAATTAAATCGATCACTGATCACCTCCTTTGAAACGCTGCCATGCTCAACCGTCGCGTCCCACTTGACGCCGCCAAGCCATTTACCCCTCTTACATCAAGAGGGCACACCGCCCAGAGCACAGTGCTCTGGTCGCTGTAGTGCCTAATATTAGTTTCTAGTTTTTGACCAGATTCCAAAATAGGTCTACCACAAGTACTCAATTTCTATCGGCGTTTTTGCATCTCCCAAATTAATACGGCTCAGAGCCAAATTAAGTTAGGTGTAATTATTCTAGGTCTGGGTCTTCTTCTGCCTCGAGTTGCTGCATTTCGTCCCAGTCCTCAATTGATATGAGAACTTCACGGGCTACTGAGCCCTTGTGCTCCCCGACGATTCCGGCAACAGCCATTTGGTCAACAAGGCGGGAGGCACGACCGTAACCGATACCCATTCGGCGCTGGAGTAAAGAAACAGATCCGCGACCCGATTCAATCATGATACGAACAGCATCATCGAATAAATCGTCACGTTCTTGTACTTCATCTCCACTGCCGGTTCTGCTATCACCACCTCCGGGTTTAATTTGTACCAGACTTCGTTCAAAGTTAGGGGCAGCAACTTCTTTAAGGTGTTTCACTATTGAGCGAATTTCTTTTGGTGAAACGAAAGTACCTTGTGAACGGTTTGCAGTTGTAGTGCCAGGAGAAATGTAGAGCATGTCACCATTTCCAAGAAGCAACTCAGCGCCTTTGGTGTCCAAAACGATGCGGCTATCCATGCCGCTATTTACTTTAAAAGCAACGCGGCATGGCATATTTGACTTAATCAAACCAGTTACGACTTTTGCCTCAGGTCTTTGAGTAGCAAGAATCAAGTGGATACCTACCGCGCGCGCTTTTTGGGCAATGCGTACGATAGCTTGCTCAACTTCTTTCGAAGTCATCATCAAATCAGCGAGTTCGTCGATAATGAAAACAATGTATGGAAGTTTGACTGGAATCCGCGCTTTTTCTTCTTCCGTTTGGGGTTCAAGAATTTTATAAATTTCATCCACAGTCAATTCATTGAAGCCCAACAGGTCTCTAACACCAAGTTTTCGGAATATTTGATATCGCTCTTCCATTCTTGCAACAGCCCACTCAAGAATTGCAGCAGCGCGTCCCATTTCGGTGACAACCGGACATGCAAGGTGTGGAATATCAGAAAATTGACTGAGTTCAACCATCTTTGGGTCAACCAATATTAACTTTAGTTCGTCTGGGCGTTTTGTGTACATCCAGCCAGCAATAATTGAGTTAATACAGACACTCTTGCCAGAACCAGTTGTTCCTGCTACAAGCATGTGTGGCATCTTTGTAAGGTCTTCTACCATTGGTTCGCCTGAGGCATCCTTGCCAAGAAACATTGGAAGTTTCATTTTTTCAGTTTTCTTACTACTCATCAATTCCTTGATACTTACGGTCTCCCGCTCAGGATTTGGCACCTCGACGCCTACCGTTTTGCGGCCAGCAGTATTTGGAACTATGCGAATATTCGGTGCGCCTAAACTTCGCGCTATGTCACTTGCAACGCTATTTATGCTTGAGACCTTGCTGCCAGGAGCAAGGTCAATAGAATAGAGCGTGATGGTTGGACCCGCCTCGATACCTGAGACCTCACCATCAATACCGTACATCTGTAATGTTTCTTCAAGGTCAACTGCTTGTTGCCTAACAAGCTCCTCTATTGAACCTCCAAAACCTTCTTTTGGATTATCAAGCAAATCAAGCGATGGAAAGATATAACCCTCAAAATTATCTGGGCGTTGAATGTCCGATTCTTTTGCCGCCTTTCCACTTGAAGCAACGCGAACGGGCAACTTAGCCATCTTCTTGATTAACTCTGCTGGCGAGAGTTTTTTACGAGGCTCTTCATCATATTCATCGTCGTATTCTTCATCCTCGTATTCTTCCTCTTCGTATTCATCTTCAGGATAATCATCTTCTTCCCACTCTTCTTCAATTACTTTATCTTGATTAAGCGTTGAAGTCGAACGTTGAAATCGAAGGATTGCTAAAGGAGATAACGAAGGATTTGGTTTGCGGATTTTTGTTACTTTCTGTAGTCCAGCAAAAACAAGATGCACAATAGTGAATGCAATTTTTTCAGCTCCAACTACGAGTCCGATAGAAAAACCGGCGAACACGAGCAAGAGAGCGCCAAACGATGAAAAACTTATTTCAAGTTGAGTAACAATTGTTTTTGCGATGAGACCCGCCTTTGCTCCAGCTAGCGTTCCTAGTTCTGGAAAGAACAATTCGTGGAAACAGGACACAGCAATTGCCATAATTAGAAAGCCAAGTGCTCTTGCTGCGGTATGGGTTATTTCAACTCCTCGAAAAACGAGTGTTACCCAAGCGCCAACTCCTACAATTAGAGCCCAAATCCCAAAACCAAGAACGTGGTATGTCCAATATGCAATCCAAGCCCCAACAACACCGCACCAGTTTGAAATTGGGTCGTTATGTACCGCAACAACATGAGATGGCGAGTCCCCAGCACTGAACGACAACAGCGCCACAGCCACAAAAAGGGCGATTGTTGCGCTTGAAATCCACAAAATCCTAGATTTGAGGGTTGCGGATGCGAGTGATTGAGAGCCCTTCGATTGCCCTCGACGTGTTTGTATTACAGTACTTCCCATAGCACCCTACATATCGGCACGGAACGCCCTTTTTCGTTGGGTTTTCCGTGAAATGTGACTTCGGTTTCAGGAAACGCAACCTGTTGCAAACAAAAGGATTAGGCGGACAATTCCGTTCTTGTTTTGATTGAGAGCAATCTTGAACATCGATCTTGGCTCGTTATAGTTACAAAACTGTAAAGATGGGCAAGGTTGTCAAAGTACAAATCACGGATGATGGAAGGGGAGTTGCACTGTCTTGAGAGATGCAGCAGGATTATGTGTTGCAGGTCTGATTCCGAGGCAATCTGACTAATTGCTGCAAGCGATTGTTCATTTGAAAGGTGCCCTCCACCACCCATAATTCTTGATTTAAGTGATTCTGGTCGGTTGCTCATCTCTTGCAACATTGGGTCGTAGTTTGATTCAAATGCAACACCGTCAAGATTTACAAATCTATCGATAAGATGCTGTGGTACTCTTCCAAGGTCAGTTGCAAATCCAAAGCGTGTCTTACCAGTATCAAACACGTAACTGAACGTGCCAAGTACATCATGTGTGACATGCACTGGCTCGACTGTTGCACCCTGCAACGTAAACTCCTTAGTGAAGGGAACAATGCAGCGCTCTTCAAGCCCAGAGCGAATTGCTGTATCAACATGGCTTTCGTGCAAATGTACTCGTACATTTCGCCTTGCGAGGGTGCGGCACCAAACTGGATTGAAATGATCTCTGTCAAGGTGTGTGAGCACTATATCGTTGACGTCTTCAATCGAAACACCATGCGTACGAACCCTCTCCTTTGTTTGTTTCATCGAAAAACCACAATCAATCATGATCCAGTTGTTTTTAATCTTCAACAAACTGCAATTGCCAGACGAACCACTACCTAAAACAAAAAACTCCATCCTACTCATTTGTTACGGTTAGTCCTCGCCTTGCACTACGTTTTGGATGGTATGGTGCAATGATTCCTCTTCTTGATGACTCAATAAAGTCAGCGTACTCCAATGCAATAGTATCCCCGTCAGTTCGAAGTTGTTCTACAGAGGCAGCAACAGTGTTCCCGCTTCGGTAGATTAATTTATAAATTTCTTTTCGCCGGTCCAAATCTATAGAGTCCATACCACTACGACGCATGCCAATTATGTTGAGAGACCCAACAATGTTTGGACCTGTCACCATAAAGTAGGGAGGAACATCATAAGAAGCGTAACCCGTACCGATAATCATGACTCCTTTGCCAAGCGTTACAAATTGGTGAACATTGGCACTCCCGCCAATGATAACTTTGTCATGTAGATGGACGTGTCCAGCCAGTAAAACACCACTCACAATAGTAGTATTGTTTGCGATTTGGCAATCGTGGGCTACATGTGAATTTGTCATAAACATGTTGCCGTTACCTATAGTCGTTGGTACATCTTGTGTTGCCCTGTGCACTGTTACACCTTCACGAAACACGTTGTCGTTTCCTATCTTTATACCCGGCTCGTATTTGTCATCAGGAAAATTGATGTCTTGAGCAGCAAAACCAATATGCGCTGAGGGATATATTGTGTTATTCATACCAATTGTTAGTTTTCCAGTTAGATAACTTCCTCCAATTACCTTTGTTCCACTTCCAATTGAAACATCTCCACTTAAAACACAGTTGGGGCCAATTATCACATCGTCCTCTAACTTTATATTCCCATCTAATACGGCTGTTTCGTGAATATCTGGCATTTGAACGGTATCATCCCATGACTTGCGATGTCTTGCCAACTAGAAATTCAAGATCTTGGAAAAATTGCTTACGAGCCAGCACTCAAAATTCAACAGGAGTTACAGAACCAAGTCGTAAACCAACGCAATTCTGAGTCCTCGATTTTCCACCTTTTGCTTCTTGAACACGACCCACCTGTAATAACCGTGAGCAAACGCCCTTCTGCTAGCGACCACCTTCTCGCTACTGAGCAACAGTTACAGGAAGCGGGGATACAGGTTTGTGCAACGAATCGCGGTGGAGACATTACTTATCACGGAGGGGGTCAACTT
>CAZABE010000058.1:0-2165 GCA_964483425.1 uncultured Isosphaeraceae bacterium
ACAGTAACTATGATCAAACGCGACTCCCGCAAGAACCACATCGATCATGATGGTTGATAGCATTTGTGCCACCAATCGCCATCAATAACTCCCGATGTTCTGGCGCTAAATCACTACAATGCGTACCAACATATGTGAATAAATTGACAACATGATACATTGTAGGCTGCTGAACCAGATGCTCAGGATTCGTAAATGTACTCTTGAATCCATCAGTTCCCCAGTATTCCATAATTCTATTGAATACCTTATCAGGCAACTTATGCTCCTGACAAATTCTCAAAACCGTATTTCTGACGTTATCGACCATCTCATCTCTTAGATGAACGAACCCCTGAAACATTGGGTTGATCTGCCCCTTGGCAATTCCAGCGAATTCAGCAAATTGCTCAATAATGGCATCTCTGCTGTATCCCTTAACACGGAACTTCCTCTTATCAATTTGAGATGTTGCACCATTAGTGCACCATTCTCTTTCAAGATAAGCCTCAACAACCGGATGTACTGCCCAGGTGTCAGAGAACTTAACCTTTACTCCACCAAAATATGGAGTCTCATCAGTAAAGAAGTTCAACTCATCAGACGTAATGACCGTTGACAAAAGTCCACTATCATCAATCCTGAAATTCCTCAAATATGCATCGTCACCAACTTCATTAACTGCGGCTTCGAGCACATCCAAATGATCAACATGTGGAATGTTAACGTCGCAGAACGATGAGATTTTACCTCCCCTGATAACGGCATTCAATGCCCTCTGAGGAGTTTCCCCAATAAGATAGTTGTAGTTTAATGCAACTAACTGGCTGGGACTCCTTTTAACAAAAGGAAAGGGAACACTAATCGTTTCTGCAAACTGTTTCTGTGCAGCATCAGTCAATCCATAGTTTTTACCAGAAATTTCAAGGTCTTGTCTAGTGTGTGCTTTAATTTGCTCAAAAGCAAACGGGACAACTTCTGTATCCTCTATGGTAGTTGAGATGTGATTTCTTGCTTCTTCTAATGTAATTGTATTATTCATGTGGAACCTCCTTGGTTCGTTTAATTGCTATCTGGTAATACTCGGGGTCGATTTCGATCCCCAAGAAGTTGCGACTCTCCGCTCGTGCGGCAACACCGACGGTTCCACAACCCATAGTTGGATCAAGAACCGTTCCCTTTGGAGGACAATAAGAGCGAATCAGCCACCGACAAAGACTCACTGGCTTCTGCGTTGGGTGTAGGCCACGGTCTTGTGGAAAATCCAAGACAGACTTTGGATAACGTACACCATCATTTTCGATACGGCCACCGCCATTGATGTTAGCAGCCTCGCCTCCAGAGCGTGTTGAATCCCAAACGTAAGGCTTACCCTCCACCATTTGTGGTTCGTAGAAGGGCTTGCCAAGAGAAAAGATGAGGATGGTTTCGTGGCTCCTCATCGGACGTTGCTTGGCTTGAAATGGGTTTGTCGCATTTGGCTTTTGCCAGATCAAGTCGTATTTAAAGTTGCCGCGATTGGAGGCGATCAACTCTGAAGCAAATGGTTGTACGGCAAACGCAGCAACCGTGTGAACGGACTTCAGAGCAGCGTTCAACAACAGCCAGAACTCAGTCAGGTCGATGTGCTGATCCCAACGGGTGGAGGTAATCCCATATGGGAGGTCAAGTATGGCTAAATCGGCTGTATCACGATATTTGGGAAGGATCTCCTGATACGACCCAAGCGTTTCAGTTGTAATTGTATTAGTCATTTTTTCCTATTCTGTGTACAAATATTTTTTGTACTATTTCATTTTACCACATAAGTGCGACATAGTGTCGCAAATATAAAAAAAATTTTATCCTGACTCATCCTCCAACCGTCTCTTAAACAAGCCACACCAGTGGCATCTACACCACAGCCATCTATCTGGAGTATCTACATTCTTCCAAAGATGTGGCTTGAACACACGTTCGCCTTTTGAGTATCTAAAGCATCCACGCTCAGCCCAGCCCATCAGAATGCTGTTCCTGTAAAGCTATTTTCCTTTACCGGAAACCGTAATGCAGAATCTGTATGCTTACAATGAGGACATGTAGTATTTTGCTGCATCTTAACAGGCAAAATTGGTTTAAACCCAATCTGATTCATCTGAGCGAAGGACCACCATCCTTTGCAATTACTACATATAAACTGATAGATG
>CAZABE010000059.1:0-6156 GCA_964483425.1 uncultured Isosphaeraceae bacterium
GAAAATTGATTGTTTCATAGTAAATGCCAGATTCAACGGAAACCGTATCACCAGATGCTGCAGCATTTATGCCAGATTGAATAGAACCATACTCGCTGGGGACCAGCAAAATATCCGCTTTGGCGGCATTTGTTGCCGTTAAAATCGTCACTACTAAGAGGGGTATCTTTAAATTCATCGGAATTCTCCTTGTTTTCTTCATGTTCCTAATCTACTGATTTTACATAAGATACAATCAAAAACCAAATTAAAAAAACATGGCTGTTCCCTACAGACTGCAAATTTGGAATTCTTGGTGTGATAACTAAAAATGTCAAATTAGGGAAACCCATTTTTGGACTGTATTTGTTACCATCATACCAAACACAAAATATGAGTTTTTCACACAAAAGAAGACGATAGAATCTTCAGACCAGCCAAGGATGGTAAAAAGCAGGAAGGAATCAGCAACTCAACATGGACGCATTTTCAATACACGGTGGGCAACGCCTTACTGGTTCAATTTCTGTTGATGGTTCAAAGAACGCATCCTTACCACTTCTAGCTGCCTCTCTTCTTACAAGCGAACAAATCAACTACGATTGCGTTCCGAGCCTTTCAGATATTGCAAATATGGGGCACCTTCTCGAAGAACTTGGTTGCGAGGTCTCAAGAGATGGCAAAAACCTTTCAACTAGGACTATAGATGAAACCAAATCGCATGCACGGTATGACATCGTACGAACAATGCGCGCTAGCGTTTGTGTCCTTGGACCACTTCTAGCACGCAGAGGTGAAGTTCGTGTTTCAATGCCGGGTGGCTGCGCGTTTGGAGACAGACCTATCGATTTACATTTACGTGGTCTTGAAGCGCTTGGCGCAAAAATTGAACTTGACGGAGGAGACATCATCGCTCGTGCTGAGCGATTGCACGGTGCTACAATTTTTCTAGGTGGACCATTTGGTTCAACTGTTCTTGGAACAGCCAATGTAATGAGCGCAGCTACTCTTGCCAAGGGAAAAACGATTATTGAACAGGCAGCGTGTGAACCAGAAATTACAGATCTTGCTTCCTTACTTACTTCGATGGGTGCAAAAATTAGTGGAGCTGGTACTCCCCGCATTACAATCGAAGGTGTAGAACAACTTGGGGGAACAAAACATACTGTTATGCCCGATCGTATCGTTGCTGGAACATGGGTAATTGCTGCAGCAATGACAAATGGTGATGTTGAAATAGAAAGATTCCCACTCGACCATTTGCTTGCTGTAACAGATGTTTTATCTACTGTCGGTGTGCATATACATCAAAAAGATACTTCCCAAGACCCAAAATCTTGCACCGTACAAGTTGTAAGTGACAGAACTCTTAATCCAGTTATGTTTACAACACAACCATTCCCTGGCTTCCCTACTGACTTACAAGCACAGTTGATGGCTCTCCTTTGTTTTTCTAGAGGCAACAGCATTATCACTGAAAAAATTTACCCCGAACGGTTTATGCACGTCCCTGAACTTAGCCGCATGGGCGCAAAACTAGTAAGGCAGGGTTCTACTGTTGTTGTTCAAGGAGTTGATCGGTTAGTTGGAGCGCCTGTTATGGCTAGTGATCTACGTGCATCTGCAAGTTTAGTGCTTGCTGGTCTTGCTGCCGAAGGTGAAACCATAGTTAGCCGCGTCTATCACCTAGATCGTGGCTACTCTTCGATGGAAGTAGAATTGAAAAAACTTGGTGCAGATATCAATAGAATTAATGACAACCAGTTTGTAGACGGACTACCCGTTGTCGAGACGGTTCCTTCCAAGAAACTCGTAGAGACCGATAGCTGAAGCGACAGCTACATTCAAAGAAGGAACTCTTGGGGTCATAGGGATTTCGGCAATTTCGTCGCAAAGTTCGATGGTAGTTGAGGATAGCCCCATTTTTTCTTCGCCCATTATGAGTGCGAATTTGTGGGATGAGTCAACTTCCCAAATTGGTTTTGCGCCTGCAACGGTTTCACAACCAATAAGTTGAGTTCCAAGTTCACTTTTTAAATTACGAATGTCTTGTTTCCAATCAAAAGAAATTACCCATGGCAATGAAAATGCATGACCCATGGAGACTCGTATCGCTTTTCTATAAAGTGGATCACAACAACGACTATCTAAGATCAAAGCCGACACACCAAATGCTGCTGCGTTTCTAAACAACGCTCCCATGTTATCAACGTTAGTGATTCCTTCTGCTAGAAGCAAGGCAATCTTCTTCTCTCCCTTTAACGTCTTAATCAAATGACTTACATTATTTGTTTGTTCCTTTTCTGTTGGTCTTTGAACCGCAGCTAACACTCCGCGATGGATGTGAAAGCCAGTGATGCCAGACATAACAGAAACATCCGCAACGAACACCCTGTGGCTTTCGTCAATTAATGGTGCTAAGCGTTCATATTTTGAAGGCGATAGAAATAGCGAATGGACCTTCCAATTACTTGAGAGCATCCTTCGTACGACCATTTCCGATTCAACCATACAAAGATGTCTACGTCCTCGTAAATCAGCATCTCGAATGTTTCTGTAAACGTCAACTTGTGGATCATCTAATGAAGTTACCACTGTGATATTTGAATGCAGAGTATGCACAGTTACTTTCGATTTGGAAATTCTATTTGCATACGATGTTCTATCGCTTCTCTTGCTTGCTCAAACTCTGCTGCGCTTTTTGAAAGTGATGAAGCAAGAGATGAGGAATCAGCTGGTGCATTTGGTGCTTTAGATGCAATTTCTAATGCTTCTGCAGAAATACGTAAATCCTCAAGTGCTTGTTGCAGTTGCCAAGAAGCAGCGTTCAGATGTTCATATGCAATTTCGCGATCTTTTGGGCGATATATCAATCTCCAAGGGCTTGAAGCAATTTCATCAATCGCCGACTTCGCACGAGCAGAAACCCGATTGACGTTTCCAATAATACTACTGATCTCTGCAGCCCACGTAGGGGATTTTTCTTGATACGTTTTGCTTATGTTTTCAAGAGAATTCATGGTGTTCTCAAATGACTGCATAGATCGTTCGACTTTTGTAAGGATGTTCACGCGTACATCTTGTACCGTCTCGTTTACAAGCGATAATGTCTCTCTTATCTGATTTGGAATTGGTTTGCTATCTGTCAAAATCGTTGAAATCGATGTTTCCCATTCAGGCCAAACTATTTCTGTAGAACCCATTACTGATTTAATAGAAAGCAGGGATGTTCTTGCGGAATCGATTGCCATTTTAAATCCTTCTGCTTCACTTGAACCGAGTAATACATTTAGTGCTCCGCCATCTTCTGAAAGAGCTTCGCTTAACATACGTAGTGAATCCAAAATTTTAGTAATGTTTATTTCTGCATCTTGGCCAAGGAGTTGCCCAACCATCGTCTGAGTTGACCCAATTAATTTAGAGTTTGAAGTCGCCTTAACATCATCACCTACATTTGTAATTGATAACCATGCCGTAGAGCCAAGCAACCCAGCGCGGGCTTGAATAGAAGCGTTTTCATACAAGTCATACTGGTTATCTAGCGTAAAAAATACATCTATAAGAGAAGTTGGCGAATCGCCCTCAACACGAGGTTTGACTTGCTGAACCTTACCTACAAGAACACCTCCAAGTGTTACCCTAGACCCCGTTGACAATGACCCAACACCGTCTTGCACTGAGAAAACTACTTGATAGTTTGAAACTGTGCTGAATATTCGGCCCCAAGCATTTGTTAGAAAACTAAAAACCACAAATGCAAGAATGAGCGAAAATAAAACGAAGATACCTGCTCTAACATTGTTTTGTCTTTTATCTCTAACTTGTGACATGTATTACTCCTTAGAGGAACGAATCGATGGTCCCCTCGTTAACCGAGGTGCATCAATACCAAGTAAATCTTCCGCATAACTTGTTTCTTCTTTTCTACGAGTGAGTGGACCATCCGCATCACCTCGCAAAAATTGTCTTATTAACTTTTGACGATCATCTAATTCTTGAACATTCTCTTTTGGAAAATCACGAAGTTCTTCGAATGCTTCTCTTCGATCAATCATTAGAATTTTACCTTTATCAAGCATTGCCATTCTATCTGCAATTACAAAAGCGGAATCCATTTCGTGTGTGACTACTACGCTAGTTGCTCCTGCTTTTTTAGCCAAATCTATTATGAGTTGATCTATAGTTGCGCTAGTAACTGGATCCAAACCAGCAGATGGCTCATCGTAAAAAAGTAATTTTGGATCTAGAGCAAGAGCTCTAGCAAGACCAGCTCGTTTTTTCATACCTCCAGAAATTTGCGATGGAAACTTAGTTGCCGCTTCACGAAGCCCTACTTGTTCTAATTTAATCTTTACGATGAACTCAATAATATCAGTGTCAAGGTCAGTATGCTCTCTCAACGAAAGAGCCACATTGTCCGCTATGCTCATAGAATTAAATAAAGCGCCTGATTGAAATAATATTCCAAACTGTCTTCGCACTCGATTCATTCCGGTGACATCTAAATCCGACAGATTTTCACCAAAAATCTCAACCGAACCACTGTCTGGAATGAACGTTCCAATCATATGGCGAAGCAAGGTTGATTTTCCAGAACCAGAGCCACCCATGATGACCAATATTTCTCCATCTTGCACATCTAGATTTACGCCATCAAGTACAGTTTGAGTCCCAAAACGGCACATAAGGTTACGAACTTTGATGATTGGTTCATTTTCCATCTTGCGCAATGTCTACCTCACTTGCAGGATACACCAGATTTCCCCGTACTTCGTCATCAATTTGGAACCAAACAAAGCGATTTTTGAACGAACTACCATTGCTATCCTGTTCAAACAACTCAAACTTGGCTGTTAGTTGTACGTTCTCCCTATTTGAAAACTGAAGTACATATTCAAGAGTTGCCTCCACAGGAATCATGCCAAGAAACAAGTTATCGCTTTCTTCCTTTATATCATCGTGTTCTTGGTCAAGATTGCCGCTTAGTAATGCGCCATATCTTTTATGAAGCGTTTCAAGAAAGGATTTTGTCTCTTCATTGGTTGCAGGAGAAACAAACGCATCTTCAAATAATGAAATATGTCCATCTTGACCTTGGATTATGGCATGAATCGGTCCTTGTTCAATCTGTTTACGAACAGTGGTATTCCACCACAACATACCCCCACCCCAAAGCCCTGTCATCATCGAGCCAAATAAAATCGCAAACCAAGCAAGTCGAACTCCGCGTGTATTGCCCTTGGCTTTGATGTCAACAAGTGCACGAATGCCAAAGAGAATGGACACAAAAGTAAAAAGAGGACAAAAACCTACCGCGCTTAAGACCGCAACAATCGACCAAGGGTTGATTTTCTTTTGCTGCATATAATTTAATTACGATCCGACTGGATCCTCAGATGGTTCAATAGATTCTTGAATAGAAGAATCACAAGATGAGTCCTTCGGAAAAATTATGTCTCCATTTTTTGAATCGTTAATTCGAAAACAATTAACTTTCAAATCGTATTCCATTCCGCTACTTGGAATGATTACCATTAATACATCCGCAGAAACATCCGTTGTTTCAAAAATTAAACGAACAGGTATCGGCGCTTCGCCTGCAGATGGCTGGAGTGCTTGATCTTGCTCTTCAAGGTTCATGACTGCTGAATCGAATTTTCCGTAACGTGACTGCAGTTCTTCGATAAACGAATCTATCTCTTCATCTGTTACATTGAGTGAACTTCGAGCAAGACCTTGTCGGAATGTTGCATAATCACCGTCGTATCCTGCTTGAATTGTTGTCGTCGATACTTCTCCCGCTTTTTCAACAAATTGCATCGCCATTTTGTAACCGAACATTCCAGCAGCCACCCATATTATTGTTGTGATAAATCCAACTATAATCGCTGTCCAAGCGAACCCTTTGCCTGCACGACCTTTAAGGGTGATTAAAGAGATTATTCCAAGAATTGGACCAACCAAAGTCGTAATTGGACAACAAATGATTAGGGAGCAAATTAGTGCAACCGTTGCTAAACCACTACGCTGCTGAACGTTTGTTTCTATTGATATTTCTTCGATCATATTCATTCTTCTTTTTCCTTACAATCCTGTTCAATTACTTCGGAAGGTATTCCAAGAAACTCTGCCATATATTCTTCGTACACTTTCTGGTCTTCTTCTCTTGAAAAATCT
>CAZABE010000060.1:0-6356 GCA_964483425.1 uncultured Isosphaeraceae bacterium
CCCATGCTGCCAAAAGTCCGATTACGTTGCTCAGCACTATGTATAAAACTGTTTGTCGAATCCTCCCATCTTCAAACAGTTCAAATAAATCAAGTGCAAATGTGGAAAAAGTTGAGAGTTCCATAAACGCGCCCGGCAGGACTCGAACCTGCGACCTCCGCTTTAGGAAAGCGATGCTCTATCCAACTGAGCTACGAGCGCACAGTGGTGGATTGTAACGTGAAACATATATGCAAACAAAACCTACAGACGCTAAGGCTCGATCCAGAAAACAATCCCGCGGGTCGTTAATTCGATCCAGAAAACAATCCCGCGGGTCGTTAATTCGATCCAGAAAACAATCCCGCGGGTCGTTAATTGCTCGCGGATCGTTTATTGCTTTGCCGCGGTTAATTAGAATTGTTGTGCCGGTATTTCTAAAGTTCTTCTTCTCTAAGCCGAATGACTATTTCTCGTACAGCTCTCATGACTCTACTCTTTGCGTGGCGTACTGATTCTGGTGTCATACCAAGTCGTTCGCCTGCACGCTCTGCGCTCATTCCGCGCCTTCCATAAAGTTCAAAAGCCTCCCAAGTTTTTGGTTCAAACTTTGGTCTTGCTTCAGTCATTGCTTCAGAAAGTAAATGCTCTGACCATTCACGGTCGAAAACCGCTTCTAGATCATCTCTTGGATCCTCGGCAATATTCATACCATGTGTGTCAAGATTTTTTTCTTTACGTTTGCGATATCTCTGACGAATTGCGTTTAACGTTATCCGTTTTAAGTATCCCCTGAAACGTCCTTTACTCGGATCATATTCAAATCGATCAGCAACTTTGAAAAAGTTGAATAATACGGTTTGCATGATGTCATCTGCTTCACTGCTTGGCAAACCAGCGTTCCTTGCAAAACCACAAATAATAGGACCATAGCGATCAACAAAAATACCCCAACCCATTTCTCTGTTTACCGTCTCGTCCGACTTCAGTTGCAAAAGTAAGTCCATGTTTGTTTCGTAACGACCATTGACCGTTCGAACGAGAGTTGGCACATCGTCACCACGTTCTAGCGGCGCTTTGTCAAGCTCCTCAACCATATCCTTATCTAAACTGAGATCTTGGTCGCCTATTCGAACCAGAAATTTCCATGGTCCAACTTGTATAAGATCATCATTATGAAGCAGTACTTGTTCGCCTGTTTCCATTCTGATTGTGTTCAGATATGTGCCGCTTCGGCTTTCTAAGTCCTTCAAACTCCATCCATTATCATTGAAGGTCAATTCTGCATGTTTTCTTGAAACATACCTGTTTGTAAGTTGAAAAGAGCACTCTGGGCTTCTACCAAGAATCATCTCATCTTCAGGCATAGCGCTAATCGAAGGTAGTTGTTTGCCATGTATTTGATTTAAAACAATCAAATTTGGATGTTCAGGTGTACTCATCTTTTGAATTAAATCTCTAATTATGTGATCTTATGGCCACAAATTGCCTAGTTTACAATTTTTTCATTTTCTCATTCACAATTCGATGGTATTGTAGTACCTGAATAGTCGGTTTTTCCAAAATATGGCAAAACAATCATAATTATGACAAAAAGTGATTTTCCAACTGATCCAAATGCAGAAACCATTGGTCTGCCTAGTGATGACTCTGGGAAGGGTAGTGTTCCCGAGCCAGGAAAATTTGTTACATCGGGCATGCCTACAGAAATAGGTAGATACAAAATCCTTGGAATTATCGCAAGCGGTGGCATGGGTGTTGTCTATGAAGCGATGCAAGAAGCACCTCGTAGACGTGTTGCCCTGAAGATTATTAAAGCAGGTTCAGCAAGCGAGATGGCACTGCACCGTTTCCAGTTTGAAGCGCAAACACTTGCAAAATTAAGCCATCCGAATATTGCACAAATCTTTGAAGCAGGAATGTGGGAAAGTGAAAACGGAGAGGTTCCATTTTTTGCAATGGAATATATTCCAGGCGCTCAAGGGATAGTGGAGTACGCTCAAAAGCGAGACCTCTCAATTAGAGATCGATTAGAATTGTTTGGAAAAATTTGTGATGCTGTTCATCATGGACATCAAAAAGGAATTATCCACCGTGATTTGAAACCAGAGAACATTTTGGTTGACAATCAGGGAGAACCCAAAATTATTGACTTTGGTGTTGCAAGGGCAACTGACGCTGATCTTGCAGTTACAACGATGCAAACAACGATGGGTCAACTCATTGGCACTTTGCAATATATGAGCCCCGAACAATGCGACGCAGATCCTGACCGAATTGATACACGAAGTGACGTGTATGCACTGGGAGTGATTTTATTCCAAATCTTGTCCGGGAAATTGCCATATGATTTGCGTAGACAAGCCATTCATGAAGCAGTTCGAATTATTAAGGAACAACGTCCTGACTCTCTTGGCACAATAAGCACGACCCTCAAGGGTGATATTGACACAATCGCATTAAAAGCGATGGAAAAAGATCGTGAGCGCAGATACCAATCAGCCGCAGAACTTGCAAGAGACATCCACCACTTCTTAAACAACGAACCAATAATTGCTCGTCCGCTGAGTATTGGGTATCAGGTAAAACTTTTTACGAAAAAATACAAACGAACTTGCGCCGCAGTTTTATTACTGTTTGTTTCAATTGTTCTTGGAATAATAGGAACAACTTCTGGTTGGATTGAAGCGAATAGGCAAACAGAACTTGCACTAGAACAAAGGAATATAGCGGAAGAACGGTACAACGAGATTATAGATTTTGCAAGCGAATATACTGGTGGTTTTTATGCTGGAATAGTAAAGTTGAATGCTGGTTTAGAAGTTAGAAAATTAGTTCTAGATTCCACTTTGCGACACCTTGATAAATTGGCTAAGAGTGCAGGCCAAACAGAACAAATTAGGAGTTTACGAGGTAATACACATCGGTTTTACGGTTCATATTTTGCAGGAAACAGTGCTGCAAATTTAGGTGATGTTAATAATGCAATCTTACATTATGACAAAGCAATTTCAATTTACAATGAGTTAATCGACGAAGGGCTTTCGAAATACAACTATTCAATCTCTGTTGTTTTCTATCGCCTAGGGGAATTGTCACGAACTGCTCAAGATTATCCAAAGAGTATTTCTCATTTAGAAAAAGCAAGTGAAAAGCTTTCACTCTACTTGGACGAATCGCCAGAAGACGATAAAGCATTACGTCTCGATAGTTTGATCGATATGTCAATGGTGGACACTTTGGTCAAAGTTGATATCAATAAGGCATCCGAGGTTCTACAAGGGCTAGTTGAGGAAAGAAGATCTCGTGCAGAAAAATCCCCAAGTGATTTTGTTGCAAAACGAGATTATGCGAATATCCTTCAACGAGAAGCAAACATGGCTCTTAAAAAAGGTGATATGGTTGTTGCAATCTCCACCTTTAAAAGAGCTAGAGACATTTATAGTTTGCTTGTCAAATTACAACCAGAGAATGGACAAGCCCCTAGGGATTTAGCTTGGTCTGAGTATTTCCTTGGCAAGTCAATGATTGAGAATGGAAGCTCTGAACAAGGATTGAACAGGGTGGAAGCAGGACTGTATTTGGTAAGAGATTGTTGTATTGCAAGCCCAAATGATGCCCGTCCTAGGCAAAATGTACTCCTCTACACAAATTTATACTTTGAACTATGTAGTGAAATGGAGCAACTCGAAAGGGCAGAGGGAGTGATTAGGAACCTCCTCGCGTCAATACAGCCAGTAGTCGAGCAGAACCCAAACAATTATGCCATAGAAGAGTTATTTTCTAACTTAGAAATCTACCTTGATACTGCTGAGAAAAACACCGCTTTAGCCGAATAAACCTCAGTTTTTGGGCTGAAAACGCTACAAATTTAAAAAATTCGGTAATAGAGTTCACATTTCCAGTTCTGCTGGATAGATGTAGGTAGCAAGAAAAACAAAAACAATCGAACTACACAGAACTTAACTCGTAATAACTAAAGAACTCTCTCTTCCTCTCCTAATTTTCTCTCTCCCATCTCTCTCCAAATTTCTCCTCAAGGAAATAATAAACCCCCTAGCGAACTAGGGGGTTTGTTATTTGTACTGTGGTTTTTGACTAATCAGTACTTGAGAAGTTGTCTTTGTATTGCTCTTTGAGAGATCGCACCCCTCTTTCATCACCAATAATTGTTAGTTGGTCACCCTCTTCCAAGATGGTAGAACCACGGGGGACTACCATGTGGTTTCTTCGATGGATTAAAGCAACTAGGCACCCATCGGGAATGCCAAGACGCTGAATTGGTAAGTCGATAAGTTGCTCAGTGGCTGTTCCTATCGTTACCTGAAGTGACAAGAAGCGCTCTTCTCTTAGTAAGATTTCTTTCATATCTTGGTTAGTTACAGCAGTAAGCCATCTAGGCATGAAATCATCTTGGTCGACGTGCCCAGCAAGTTGAGCAAGTAATCGCAAATGTTGAGATGGATCATCTTCAGGACTTACCAAGAAGAAAATTGCGTGGATTGCTTGTTCTTCATGTTGCTCTCCAAACACATCGCCAACATCAATAGTTAAGCCATCTCTGCTTCTTGCTATGACCATCACTGGCTGTTTAATTTTTGGAATGCGTAAGTGGGGTAGGGCAACACCACCAGTAACTGGAGTTGCACCAACTCTTGTTCCCTCTAAAAATCCATCAGCAAGGAAAGAGGTGGTAGTTGGTAGTAGTGTGGAAAGTTCTTCGGAAGCGGCGTTCACAATATCTTCAAAAGTGGATCCGTGTGGTGCATCAACAACTCTTGAGTTCGTAACTATTTCATCGAAAGGGTCTTGGGGCCGAAGCCCTTTTTCCTTGAGTATCCCGCGAAGTTCGGTATCTAGCGGTGCGAAGCGTTTCCTTCCCAACCGTTCAAAAATGTGATAGATGGCGCCATATCGTTCGACACGTTTTCTAGCATAAGAGAAATACCAAACGATACTAACAACAACAATACCACTCGAAAAGATTACCGGTAACCATCCCATGATGCAAATAATGAAAATGCAAGCAGACGCACCTATTATTTGTAACCAAGGATAAAGTGGGACCCGATAACCAGGATCATAAGACGGAAGTTCGGCTTCACGCATTACGATAACGGATATACAAAGTAATGCAAACATGAGTAGTTGGAAAGCGCTAGCAAGTTTTGCAATTTTCAACGGATCCAAAAATAAGATTACACAAATAATCAAACTTGAAGAAATGAGTATCCCGACAACTGGTGTTCCTTTTCCATCAACTTTTCGAAGTGATTGTGGTAGAAGATGATCACGACTCATTGCAAGCGGATAACGCGATGCACTTAATATGCCAGCATTAGCAACAGAAAGGAATGCAAAGACTGCTGCTACTGCCATGATATATGCACCCGTAGTTGAACCAGTAATTGCTGCAGCTACTGTTGAGACGGGAGTCAAATTAATTTCTCCATCAACTATTGAGAGTCCCTCTGTGCCACTTACGCCAACCATGACTGCCAAGCCAACTATGTAAACAGTAATTGCTGTTCCAATTGCGAGGAACAAGCCAAGTGGTAAATTTCGTTCGGGATTACTAATCTCACCAGCAACGCTGATAACTTTTGTGACACCGACGTAGCTAATAAACACAACACCAGCAGCAGAGAGGATGTTGCTTGCTCCTTTGTCAAAAAAACCTGAAAAGTTTATTGGCTTTATCGCCAAACTGCCAGCAGTCAAAAACCAACTGAGTAGGGAGAGCAACAAGATGACTAGCACTATCTGGAAAGTAGTTGTCTTTTTTGCGCCAAGCATATTAAGCCCACCAAAGAAAACAACGAGTCCAAGCGCAATAAACGTATAAGTGGACTCGCTTGTTCCAGCAGGGAGAAATAATTGTATATACGCACTCATCCCGACTAAAGCAAATGCTGTTTTGAGTGACAACGCCAGCCAAATGCCAAGCCCTCCGATTGTTCCAACCATTGGTCCTAAACTTCGGTCAAGAAAATAATATGCTCCCCCTGATCTTGGCATTGCTGTACCAAGTTCGATTTTGCTCAACATTGGAGGAATCAACAAAAGCCCAGCAATCAGATAAGCAAGGACGACTGCTGGTCCCGCTATTTGAGCTGCGAAACTAGGCAGTAGAAAAAAACCACTACTCAGCGTAGCGCCTGTTGCAAGAGCGAACACACCAAAAAGTCCGAGGTGTTTTTTTGTTTTAGGGAAAATTGCCATCGTTGAGCCCCATTATGCACGATTAGTATGACTCTTGCATAAAACTCCCCAAAGGACTTTTATGTGCTTGGCTTCGTCATTGCCTCAAAATCAAGGTATGAATCAAGTTCTTCCTCATCGAGCAACCCCTTTCTAAGGACGATTTCTCGAATGGT
>CAZABE010000061.1:0-7230 GCA_964483425.1 uncultured Isosphaeraceae bacterium
GTATCCCCGATTCACTTCAACATCACCAGAGTCATTTACCCAAGGAACTCTAAATTGAAAAGCACGTTCTGGCTCAACGATACGGCTTAGTATGTTTCCCTTCACGTATTGTGGGCGCTTATCCATAACTACTTCAAGCGAGGATACGATTTCGTGAACTGCCTGTAAGAATTCTGGTTCATGCGGGTTTCGAGCAGACACGCTGCCCATAAAATCCTGAACAAATTGGCTATCCGTTTGTGATGAGGTACAGCAAGTCGTGGTCATTTTGAAATTCCAAATTCTTAGGTGGGGTGTGATTACTTAATCTGAAGTAAAGATGGTACCCTGTTTACTATTGAAATGGAACAACAAAATCAATCAAATTTAGTACCAGACGCCCTACTCCCGCTAAGGGCTGAAATCGACCAAATTGACCACCAAATTTTGGACCTCTTAAAACAACGAAATGATGTTGTTGAAAAGGTCGCTGAAGTGAAAAAAAACACTGGTTTTGGGATACGCGACTTTGTAAGAGAAAAAGACCTCCTGATAGACCGAGGGCAACGAGCCAAGGATGCCGGTCTTCGGTGTGAAGTCATAGAGAGTTTATTCAGAGTCATATTGTGGGCTAGCCGTGATCGCCAAGCAGCCCTTGGAGCAGAAATCCCTGTTGAAATGGAACCAAAAACTATTGCCATTATTGGTGGCAACGGTGGTATGGGGCAACTCTTTGCAACTCTATTTTCTGATTTTGGGCACCGAGTTTTAATTTCTGATCTCAAGACCGATTGCTCAAATATAGAGGTAGCAAGTAAGGCGGACGTAATTGTTTTCACGGTGCCTATAGCGAGCACCCTTGATGTTATCAAAGAATGCGCGAGCCACTGCAATAAAGATGCACTTCTTATTGATATCACATCAACAAAGCAAGCACCAATCGAAACCATGCTCAAGGAATTCGATGGAAGCGTCATCGGGACTCACCCATTATTTGGACCAAGCGTACACTCACTTCAAGGACAGAGAATTGCAATTGTCAAAGGCAGGGACAAGAATAATTGGCACGAATGGCTCAGCAAAATGCTACACGCTCGCGGACTATCGATTCTAGATACAACTGCAGAGGAACACGACCAAGCAATGAGTATCGTGCAAGTGCTCACCCACCAAACAACAGAAGTACTAGGAAGAACCATCCAACAACTTGGTGTAGACATAAAGCGTACACTCGAATTCACTTCTCCGATTTATCTTATGGAATTGTTAATGACAGCAAGGCACTTCGCTCAATCCGCTGACCTGTACGCTTCAATTCAAATGAACAACCCGAAGACCCTTGCTATCCTCGATGCATTACAAAGTGCTGGTAACGAATTACGAGAAGTTGTCAAAGCCAAAGATAAAGATACCTTTAGAGAAATATTCACACAAGTCCACGAACATTTCGGTGATTTTTCAGAGCAAGCACTTGAACAATCGAGTTTCTTAATAGATCGCCTCGTCGAACGAGGCTAAGCAGAAACGACCCGCGGGATTGTTTTATGCCTCATGATTCATAAACGACACGCGGGATTGTTCTATGGTTTCTCGTTAAGAACGACTCCATGGCTTGTTGTGCTTGCAACAACGTCCTTACCTACAAGATAATCTGCATCCCAACCAGCAAGAACTTCAAGACGATGTGTCACGCCTGACCCATCTTCAATCTCTGCAGTTGCCTCTTGTAACTTTGAAGTGTCAACTGCCATTGTGGCTTCTGCAAGATTCCTAGGCCAGTGTAACGCAACTAAACGACCATCTACATGTATTGAATCTGTCATGCAGGCATTGTACTACTTTGAGTAAAAACTTCTACAATTCCTTACGAACCCACTCTAAAATATGGGCGTACAGGTCTCTATGACCACATTAAACAAAATGACAGATCCTACACATACAGATATCCAAGTACTTGGGCAACAAGTCACAAACGCAAGCGAACCATTTTCAAGGTTAAGGGAATCCCTGCACAGTGTGATAGTCGGGCAAGACACTCTATTACATAGAATGTTCATTGGGCTCCTTGCTAACGGGCACCTTCTAATTGAAGGAGTTCCGGGTCTAGCAAAGACACTTGCTGTTTCATGTTTGGCTAAAGGAATCAACACATCATTCCAACGACTACAGTTCACACCCGACCTGCTCCCTGCTGACTTGACTGGCACATTGATGTATCGCCAAGACACAGGCGAATTCGTTGTGAACAAGGGACCAATCTTCTCAAGCATTATCCTTGCTGACGAAATCAATCGAGCACCTGCAAAAGTACAGTCCGCACTGCTTGAAGCAATGCAAGAGCGGCAGGTAACAATCGGCACAGATACTTTTAAAATGTCGGACCCATTCCTCGTTCTTGCAACAATGAATCCTATCGAACAAGAAGGCACGTACCCGCTTCCTGAAGCACAAGTAGATCGTTTTATGATGAAGGTTGTCGTGGATTATCCAACTTCAAATGAAGAATTGGAAATTCTCAAACGAATGGCAACCACTACTCAAGACAATGAAGTCGCTTGCGTCATGCAGCCAGAAGCAATCGCAGATGCAAGAAAACTCATCGACCAAATCTATGTTGATGACCAAATTGCAAACTACATCGTAGAACTTGTACAAATTACAAGAACCCCCGAAAAGGTTTCAGAAGAATTATCTGAGTTCGTAGAGTATGGCGCTTCGCCTCGTGCGACACTTGCACTCACCCTCTGTGCCAAAGCAAATGCGTTTCTAGATGGACGTGGGTACGTCACCCCGCAAGATGTCAAAGACCTTGCACATGATGTTTTACGGCACCGCATTGCAACAACATACGAAGCTGAGGCAGAAGGAAAAACTCCAGACGACGTAGTTGCAACTATCTTGGACTACGTCCCTGTCCCATAGGAGAAAATACCATGATTCCCCAAGATCTCCTTAAAAAGGTGCGGCGAATCGAACTACGGACCTCCCGCCTTGTCGATGACGTTCTTGCAGGTGGCTACCATAGTGCCTTCAGGGGACTAGGCATGGAGTTTGAAGAAGTTCGGCAGTACCAAATCGGCGATGATGTTCGTACCATTGATTGGAACGTTTCTGCAAGGTACGGAGAACCATACGTAAAACTTTACCGCGAAGAGCGTGAGTTAACAGTAATATTATTAGTTGATATAAGCGGATCACAACACTTTGGTACTCACGTGCAATTCAAAAATGAACTCGTCGCAGAAATATGCGCAACCCTTTCTATTTCAGCAATTCGAAACAATGACAAAGTAGGGTTAATATGTTTTACAGATCGTATCGAAGCATACATCCCCCCACGGAAGGGATCAAAGCACGTACTTAGAGTGATAAGAGAATTACTTGCGACTGAACCTGAGGGTAAAGGGACTGACATCGGTGCAGCACTTGAATTTCTAAACAAGGTTCAGAAAAAACGTTCTATCGTTTTCCTTGTTTCTGATATGCAGGACAGCCAGTGGCAAAAGCCATTACAAATCGCGAATAGACGACACGATGTAGTCGCAGTCAGCACAAACGATATTGCAGAGACCAAATTACCAAAAGCAGGATTATTGCGAATCGAAAATCCCGAAACAGGTGAGACATCTATTATTGACACAACGAGCAAACGAGTTCGACGTGCTTGGAATCAATTAGCGAACGAAAGCCAAATAGCAATCGAACAAACCCTACGAAGGAGTCGAGTTGATCAAATAAAAGTAAAAACTGGTGAACCATTTACAAATGCATTACGACAATTCTTTAAGAAAAGAGAGGCAAGGCGCGCATGAATAGAAACCTCTCAATCATTTTGTTAACTTCTTCAATCTGCAATTGTGCATTGTCAGAAACAATCCAAAAGTCACAAGACGATATAAATGTTCAAATCACACTTGCGCCGACTGAAATAATGGTAGGCGATCCAGTCGAGTTACTTATTTATGCTACTAGTCCAAAAGGAACCACTCTTTCCCTTTCTGATGTTGATGCGTTTGGATCTTTTACAATTGTTGATTCTCAAAACTTGCTTGATATTCCAGTTGCTGATGGTCGCAGTTGGACTTGGTCAATGCAACTTGATACTTTTGATGCTGAAACCACTTCTCTTGAGGGAATAACAATTGATTGGTCTAACGATTCATTGCGAACTGGGTCAATCGAGCTTGAATCGATACCAGTCACCGTCTACTCCGTCGCTGGAGATTCACTTCATGAGATGTCATTACGAGATATCAAGGGAGTTGTCCCTCTTTTCTCCAAAAATACGCTTTTACCGATTGCCTTTTCAGTTCTAATCATTACAGGGTTGTGCTGGCTGCTATTTAGATTTATTAAGGGCAACAAGCCAACTCTATCTGCACAAGAACAAGCGTTACTTGCAATTACAGAACTCAAGCAAGCAAACCTAGAAGTACAACCGTTCTATACAACGCTAAGTGATATTGTGCGCCACTACTTAGAAAGTCAATTCAACATTTCAGCGAAGGGACAAACAACCCGAGAGTTTTTAATTGCAGCAAAACAGAATCCACGCCTTGAACAACACGACCGTGACTCACTTGGATCCTTCCTCGTTGCAGCGGATTTAGTTAAATTTGCTCGCCATGAGCCTAGCACAACGACAGCAACTGAAGCAATACATAAAGCCGAAGTATTTATTTATGAAACCACCGAGGTGGCAGAATGACTTTTCACAACGCTTGGTTTCTTTTACTACTTTTACTTGTCCCAATTTTTTGGTGGCGATGGACCCGACATAACTTTAAAACCGGTATTACTTATAGCACCGCAATAGATGTTTCTTTGTTACCAAAATCTTTTCGCAGTAGAACCGTCTGGATTCTAGGGCTTCTTCGAACACTTGCAATTGTTTTTCTTATTATCTGTGTTGCAAGACCTCAAAAACGATTTGAGAAAACTAAACAAGCCGCAGATGGCGTAGCCATTGAGATGGTAATTGACCGCTCATCAAGCATGAACGCACACGACTTCACAATTGATGGCAAAGCAGTTGACCGACTCACAGCTGTTCGGCGAGTTGCAGGTGATTTTATTGGCGGACTTGGCTCGCTAGAAGGTCGCAGCGGTGACCTCATAGGACTCGTCACATTCGCTGGCTACGCGGACAGCAACTGCCCAATGACTTTTGATCATACTTTTCTTGTATCTGAGGTGCTTGACAGTATTAAAATCGTCAACGAAAGGTCTGAAGACGGAACTGCAATTGGTGACGCTTTGGCTCTTGCGGTTGAACGGCTATCTTCGCTAGATGAAAAAGTAAAGACCGAATCGGGTGATAAAATTAAAAGCAAAATAATTATTCTCTTAACCGATGGAGAAAATACAGCGGGTGACATCGACCCTAGAACTGCAGCTGACATGGCGGCTGCTTTGGATATCAAGGTCTATACCATTGGCGCAGGAACAAACGGATGGGCTCCCACCCCAACACAGGATTTGTTTGGCAACACCGTCATGCGAAATCAACGAGTTCAAATTGATGAAGACACCTTACGAGAAATCGCTGACATCACTGATGGAAAATATTTCAGAGCAACTGACACAAAGTCACTTGAAGAAATTTACGCAAATATTGACGCAATGGAACGTACAGAAATCACTCAGCGCACGTACGTCAACCATGTAGACATGGCTGTACAGAGTGTTATTTTCTATGGTTTCACTCTTCCACCACTTCTATTTGTTTCGTTTATGTTTTTAATCGTGGACACATTACTGCGCAGCACGTATTACAGGATTCTCGATTGATATGGACATGCAATTTAACAACCCGAACAACTCGCTTTTTTTCTGGGTTGTTGGTGTACTCTTTGCAGTCATTGTTATGAATTACATTCGTAGATCAAAATTGTTAAGTAAACTTGCATCCTCTTCATTACTTCCACGGCTTACAAGGTCCAGTTCAGATGGTAGAAGAAAGTTTCAAATTGCGCTTCTTGCGACTGTTGCAATTGCTCTTTGTATTTCAATTCTAGACCCTCGGTGGGGAAGCAGTTACAAGGAAGTAGAACAACAAGGAATCGACACATTCTTCGTTCTTGATGTTTCGCGCTCAATGCTCGCAGAAGACGTACAACCAAATCGTTTAGGTAGAGCAACCACCGCAATAGTTGACGTCCTTGACGTAATGGGAAGCGACCGAGCAGGTCTTGTTACTGTTGCTGGTGATGCTGCACTTACAGTCCCCCTTACTTTGGACTACGGATCACTTCGACTTGCTCTTGATGATGTTTCACCAAGAAGCGTAAAACGTGGTGGAACAAAAATTGGAGATGGAATTCGCCTTGCCCAGAAAAGTTTTACGGATGATGTGCAAGATCATAAAACAATCATTGTCTTGACCGATGGTGAAGACATGGGAAGTTTCCCAATAGAGGCAGCTAGTGATGCTGCTTCTTCTGGGATTATGGTATACACCGTTGGAATTGGTGACGATACAACTGGCGCGCGAATTCCAACAACGCTCTATGGGCAGCCAACATATATCACACACAATGGCAAGGAGGTCTGGTCAGTTATGAATCCAGACGAACTCGCAAATATAGCCAACGCTGGTGGTGGATTGTTTGTTCCTGCGGGAACATCGAACCTCGATTTGGCTTCTATTTATGCCCAGCGTATTGCTTCAGATGCCGGAAAAAGTTTCGACAGCGTTAAACTTGAACAATTCATACCTAGGTTCCAGTGGTTTGCTATTCCTGCTCTTTTAATTCTAATTGGCGAATCATGGATGTCACTTAGACCAAAGAACAAACAAAGTAAACGATCGTATGAGGTGACAACTTGATAATTTCTACGTTCATTATTTCTGTTTGCATTCAGGCTGCTCCACCCTCTAATTTGTTGCAGCAAGCTCAAGCCCATCTTGAAGAAGAAAAGTGGCAAGAAGCGGCAGTCATACTAGATGATATTTCATCTACTGGCTCGGTAACACCAGAGATTTTATATGACAAGGGAATCGCACACTACAACGTAGATGAATTTGAAATAGCAGCAAAAGCATTTGAAGACGCAATGGAAACAACCAACGACCAAACCCTTCGTACTTACAGCGCATTTAATTTCGGAAACTCTATCTTCCAAAAAACAATGCAAGACCTTGAGGGCACTGGAACGGCAACATCTTCCGATGAAGCGATAAACGCAATGGAAAAAGCGAAAGACCAAATCAACCAAGCATTGCAAAGTTACCGACGCGCTATTGCTGAT
>CAZABE010000062.1:0-17772 GCA_964483425.1 uncultured Isosphaeraceae bacterium
GTGCACTGTTGTGCTCGCCCATCTTGCGACTAGATGCTGTATTGTGCGTCAGATGCTGTGTGCCGCACAACAAAACCCAAGAAGATCACGTGGGCTTACTTCGCTTCTCATAGCACAGTTCATGGGTGCAGCGAATGACAACATTCTAAAGACGTTACTTGGTTTTGCTGTCGTCAGAGGGATGTGGGAGGGTAAACTTGGTGAGGGTGGGCAAGGGTTGATTGCACTTTGTTTGTTTGTGCCCTTTATATTGTTTTCGGGCTGGGCGGGTCCGCTTGCGGATAGGTATTCAAAGCGCTCAATCTCTGTTCTTATGAAGTGGATTGAGGTTCCACTTGCGATAGTGGCTGGCATAGGGTTTGTTACTGCTAACTTTTGGCTTGCCGCAATAGCAATGTTGTTACTTGCAACCCAATCTACATTTTTTAGCCCTGCAAAGTATGGAATGATTCCAGAAATTGTCCCCAAAGCCAATGTAAGCAGGGCGAACGGTATTCTAAATATGGCAACGAATGTCGCAGTTATCGTTGGGATGTTGGTTGCTGGAATTATTAGCGACAACCTCCAACAACAGAGCCACACAATAATTGGAATCTGGTTACCTGGGATTGTGCTTACTCTTGTTGCGGTTTTTGGCCTTTTTGCAATTGTATGGCTACCTAAGTTAAAGGCGATGGAACCATTGATGACTTTACCATCAAATCCATTTAAAACATACGTTGAAACCGGAAAGGAAATGTACGGCTCACTACTTATGAGAGTTGCAATTGCTTGGGCGTTTTTCTATTTGCTTGCAACAATCGTGTTATTACTTGTTACCGAATTGGGCAGCGTCCTTGACGTTGACGATACAAGGGTGTCATATCTTCTTGCATCTATTGGAATTTCTGTTGGTTTTGGTTCACTAATTGCTGGATTTTTATCTCGTGGAAAAATACGAGTGATTTTGTCAATGTATGCTGCGCTCGGAATGGCGTTTTCCATGTTTGGGATAGTGCTTGCACCGGTATCTTATTGGCCAACGCTTGCATGCCTAACGGTGCTAGGATTATTCGCAGGACTGTATGCTGTACCGTTGCAATCTCTCATGCAAATGCTTCCCACGCCAGCACACCGAGGTCGAGTCCTTGCTACTTCTAATGCTATTTCGTTTTTATTCATGGCAATTGGCTCGCTTCTATACTGGTTAGTTCGCCCATTGTTTGGAGATAATCCGTATTACATTTTCGTTGCTTGTGGTGTAATCGCCGTTGTTGCTTGGTTGATTACGATTACAATACATAAAAATGAACTCTCATAAAATATATCTTGACAACAACGCTACAACCAAACCACTACCTAAAGTAACAGAAGCGGTGATAAACTCCATGGATAATTTGTGGGGTAACCCATCAAGTATTCATCGCATCGGACAAGAAGCAAGACACGGTGTTGATTTAGCAAGACAAGAAGTAGCAAATCTTATTGGTGCAAAACCATCTGAAATCACGTTTACTTCTGGTGGAACCGAGGCAGCGAATTTGGCTATTCAAACTTCTTGTTCAGCAAGACCTAATCGCAATCTAATCATAACAAGTCAAATTGAACACGCAGCTGTTGACGAGATGACGGATAAGATTTGTGAAAGTGGTATGGAGCTAATTCGTCTAAGTAATGATAGAAACGGTGTTATTTGTTTGGAACAACTTCGTGAACTTCTTGCTGAGAGATCTAATGAGATTGCTCTTGTATCGATAATTTGGTGTAATAATGAGATTGGAGTTATTGAACCCATCGAACAGATATGCGAAATGTGTCGTAATCACGACGTTCTTTTACATAGCGATGGAACTCAATGGGTTGCAAAGATGCCCGTGAACCTTTCCAAAATTCCTGTCGATTTACTTTCTTTTGCTGCACACAAATTCCATGGACCAAAGGGAGTTGGCGCTTTATACACTCGCACTGGATTAGACGTAGCCCCACTAGTAACAGGAGGCCCTCAAGAGCGTGGCAGGCGAGGTGGGACAGAAAATGTTCCAGCAATTATGGGTTTTGGCGTTGCGGCTAAGGAAGCGTCAATTTGGCTAACTCAAGAAAACATAACTGTTATGGAAAAAATGAGGGATGAATTTGAGTCACTTGTTCTTAAGAACATTCCAGAAGCTCACATTAATTCAGCCGGTGCACACCGCGCTTGGACAACTAGTTCAATTTCATTTCCGGGAGTAAAGGGTGAGTTAATGTTATTGATGTTGTCAGAGAGATGTATCTGTGCATCCTCTGGTTCTGCCTGTTCAAGTGGTGCATTAAACGAATCTAAAGTTATTGAAGCAATCGGCTCACCTGATGATCGTGAATGGGGGACTGTTCGATTTAGTTTCTCCAGAACTACAACTCCACAAGAGTTGGAACAAGCGGTAGAAGCACTATGCGACGTCTTTAAAACTCTTGCAAGCATCTCATGCCCTACGGAAACCGTAACTCCTAAGTGAGATTAAGCGGAATATTTAACTGCTGTATAAGTTTGCAATACTCGGTTTACTGAAGTGGATAAGACAACAAACGGTCCACAGCCACTTTGCAATCTTCTAATCACAACAATTGTGTTTGCAATTAAAGGGTGCAGCCAAGAAGTGATTATCAACGATCCATAAGTGAGTTGACACCATAAAAAATAAGATTTGGTACACTCCCTAATCAGCCCTGTTAGCTCAGTTGGCAGAGCAGCTGACTCTTAATCAGCGGGTCGCAGGTTCGAGTCCTGCACAGGGCATTCTTGAAAAAGAGGGAAGCCAAGGGCTTGCCTCTTTATCTTCAAATACCCTGTGTGTCGTGGCGAAGCCACGACTGCGTGATTTGCAGCAAATCCCGCCATGCCTTCGGTCAATTTTTCGGCTGCGCCTCAAAACAGAGCGAGTCCTGCACAGGGCATCCTAGGGCTGTGGCAGTTGCTTCGATTTACGATCGCCCTTAACCTAACAAAAACCTAGCAGAAGGGTGACAGTATGTCGTCAGTGGAGTAGGCGATACTACTTTTGTGCCAATGAGGGCTCTCGTGGTGGGTGGTCTTTTACGGCGAAATTGATTAGGGATTGAAACAAGGAGAACAACAATGGTAATTCAAATCAAAGGGACAACATCGTGCGGAAGCGTTCAATTGTTCCAAAACGGGCACACTGGACAAGATGTTTTCAGACAACGACAAAGAACAATTACAGGGTCTAGTACTAGTCAAACACGTATTCCTATCACTCATAGCATTCCTGATACTCGATCGATAGAGATTGATGAACCGTTACTAACCGGTAATCTTGACGAGGATATTTCCATTCTTGACCTTGTTGCTTGATTGGGCCCGAAACAGAATCCATCTCTTCCTCGTACACTAATGTAATTATGGAGAACGAAGTTGACGTAGCGTGCGATATGTTAAAGAGGGTAGAGAAGGAATTGCCCCCTCTATTCCTTGAGCGATTGGCTTTTCAACTTTCTAAGGAAGATTACCAAGCCGCTCTACTAAGTTTTGGTAAACCAAAGCCAGTTACTTTTCGACCAAATACTCTTCGTGCCAGTGAACAAGAAGTCCTTGACGAAATTCATTCTTCAGGAATGAAATCGGTTCCAGTTGCTTGGTGTCCACTCTGTCATCAGTTAATTGATGGTTCAATAAGGCAGTTACAAGAATTAGATTGCTTCAAAACAAATGGACTTTATATTCAAGCAGCATCGAGCATGCTAGCTGCGCACGCTTTACAAGTTGAATCCGATATGCGAGTACTAGATTTATGTGCTGCTCCTGGAAGTAAGACGTCACAGATTGCGGCGATGATGGAAAACCGTGGCATGCTCGTTGCAAATGATCGAAGTCGAAAACGGCTGTACAGGTTACGAGAAATTTTGCAAAGGCAGGGTGCTACAAATGTTGAGGTTCTCTGTGGACCTGGCGAACGACTAGGGCAAACTCATTCGGATTGTTTTGACCGTGTACTTGTTGATGCTCCATGTAGCGGTGAGGGGCGTTTTCGCTTGGAAAGACCGATTCGTTTATCGAGATGGAATATGCAAGAAATCCGCGGGCTTGCAAAATTACAAGAACAATTACTGATTGCAGCTCTTAGATGCGTTAGGATTGGTGGTCGAGTCGTTTACTCAACCTGTACGTTTGCACCCGAAGAAAATGAAATGGTGCTAGAAAAAGTTTTGCGTAAAAAAAATATTGATGCGAAGGTCGTTGCACTACCAAAGGAATTAAAACCACCAACTGCAAGAGGTCTCGTAAACAAATGGAACGATTTCGAGATTAGCCAAGATGTAAGTTCAGCGGTACGGATTATTCCAAACGAGACAACGACAGGTTTTTTTATTGCTTGTTTAGAGAGAACCGCTTAAATAGGGCTCTTCTCGTATAGTTCAGCTGTGCTTTGAGCGAGTTCTGCAACGCGCAAGGCCAATTCGGTTGGCTTGATAACTCTGCAGTGCGGCCCCATTGAGAGAACCCACCAAACAATTTCATCTAAGCCGGATACGGTGCATGTAAACGTACATGAATCATCTTCATGCCATCGAATCTTTTGAGTCGCGTGCCATCTTGTGTCACTTACTGTTTGAGAAAAAGGTGGAGAAAAAAGCAACTCTACTTCGTAGTCGGTATCTCCCGGAATCATATTCCAAGCATTTCCTAAGTGATTGTCCAGATTAAATGATGATGGGATTTCAAAAGTAGAAGTGGTTGGCTGGATTGCAAGGAACCGGCTCAATTTTAAGGTCCTAATTCCATCCCGCTTTTCATGGTAACCAACAACATACCAAGCTCGTGTACCAAAAAATAACGCGTATGGTTGAAACATAAATGTTTCATCGCTGTTTTGCGAAGTAGCGCTTTCGTACTTACATTGAAGAACCTGTTTTTTAAGAAGTGCATTTTGAACTTTGTCATACACATCTTCGTAACCATCTTCGTCCATAGTTGCAGTTGTCCGAAGTTGCATTGTTCGTAAACGTTCAGTGAGCTCCTCCCTAGCGTCAAATGGAAGTTGAGCTAGAATTTTATTCATTGCCATGGAAGCAGGGCGAATAAATGGAATCGCACCTTGGTCTGCCATTGCTTCACATAAGGCAGAGACGGCAAGAGCTTCTTCAAAAGTGAGGCGCACCGGTGGCATAAAGAACGTACCTTCAATTTTGTAACCATGTTCTTTGGTGCTAATAATCGGAATCCCCGCCTCTTTGATTTGATTGATATCTCTATAAATATTGCGTTCGGTTGTGTCACACTTTTGTGCAAGTGATTTTGCACTCCATCCACTTTGCCCTTGGACAAGCGAAATTATTTCTAATAACCGGTGCACTCTTGTATATTTGATTGGCATAGGTGTAGCGTACCCTTCAACCCCAAACGATGCTAGTAAGCACCGGCTCAAAAGAGCCAGTGCCTACTGCAATGTCACATCAGGGCTTACGCCTTGACTTACTGAACAAACTACCGATTAAAATCAGAAATGCAGGTGGAGCCGGGACAGTTGCTCCAGTAAAACCTGAATTCGCAGAGATTGGGTTGTCGTGATTTAATATCGATTCATTTACATTAATCTGTAAGGGTGCTTCAAGATATGTATCTGAACTGAAAGGGTCTATATCCATTTCCATTGCAAGTTGCCCAGCAATTGAGTTAGGGATTTCATGCAAAACTTCAAAGTCGAGTTTAGGGGTTGCTTTTGTAGGAATGAAGAAATCGTCTTTGTCAAGAATAGATTTTGCAACTGGATCTTGACCAGTGTGACCATATATAGACAGTTTTGCCGCTTTTATACCTGAGGCGTAATCACCTATACCAGCGTTTGATACAGAAGATAAAAATAGAGCGCCCAGAATTGACAGTACGAGTAATTTTATATTTGTCATCATGAACCTCCTTACGCTTCGTTGATAATATTGCCATTGTTTAGAAGGGACCAACCTGTTTTTCGGAATTGTGGGAATCTACCCATGGTTCCGGTGATTAGTCGAACATCATCATTATCAATGACAACTGGAATGTCTTGTCCGGTCCATCCGATGAGCCGCTGCCTTCCCTCAAATTGCATTGAGAAGACCCGCTCACGCATCGCCCAGTGGTTAAGACACTCTGCAATTTCGTCTGCTTTGTTAGTGAAGAGTGCCATGAAACGTTGTATATCTCGTTCTTCCGTAATGTGTCTTAGGGTGACGTTGCAACCAACAATACACCACCAACCATAACTTTCAAGCCAGTCACCTTTATCTGAATCCAATGGGTTTACAATGGAACTAACAACGTCAAAGATTCTGGCTAAGCCCTCTCTTGCGTCAACAGTTCCTAGATAAATATCCGCTTCTAGGATGCCACTTCTGCATGTGTTTGCAATTCCGCCGTAACTCGGATGAATATTTCTTGATAGTTCTTCATAACACATCTCGGCTCTTTCAAGATAAGCTTTGGATGCTTGTGCGTGTGCTGAAGCCAAGTTGGGCTCAATTTCGATGAGCCGGCGGTGGGTGTGACCAAGAACATAAAGCCCGTGGGCTTTTGCCACTTCTGCTCTATTTGAGTCGGGTTCATGATTTTCATAATACTCGACCACTCGTTGTGCCATTCCGCGCGATTCGTCAAGTTGCCAAAGTGTATAGTGAGCATTGGCAGCAGTTGTCTGAAGTAGTAACCGCAAATCGTTAGAAATTGGGTGTTCTCTTAAACCAGCTTGAGCAGCACGAAGAACTCTATTAAACCGTCCCATTCCATCCCATCCACCAGCAGCGCGGTTATATGCTCTTGCTCTTTCTTCAGGGGTTTTTGCTGAGTCAAGTGCAGAATGTGCAATAGTAATCATCTGTTTGTAGGAACCAGACCGATGTGCTTCTTGTGCTTTCAAATCAAGTTTTTCGAAGGATATTTCTTTTGTAACTTTTGTTTTCTCATCAGTTACTGCACTAGAATCGTTTCCATACCAAATCCAGTCGGAAATCTCATCAATAGTCCAATCAAGGACTTCCGACAATTTAATGATTACATCAAATTTAGGATTTCCACTGTCCGGTGCTATCTTTGTTGCATCCCTTCCAAGTTCTCGCGCAAGTTTCCTTCGATTCCATCCGCGATATGCTTGTGCGAGATCAAGTAGCTGCTCAAGCCGTTCTTTGCGGCTGGCATTAATTGTTTTAGCCATTTAGATTCTCCTGTTCTTTTCTAACTCCATCTCTTACAACTTTAGTTACCACACGTTGAAGTAACCCACCATTGAGTTGTGCGTTTACACCCTACACCAAGATTTTGCTCTTCCTTAAAAAAACTACTTTTTTCCACATAGATTTTTTTCGCAATAGGAAGAAAAAAAACAGCAAATAAAAAAACTATAAATTTTTCATGTCCGCCTTCAAACATCGATTACAACATAATCACGCCAGGCACGTTGCGTGGCGAAACAGCATTTAACTTATTGCAGTTACTGCGTTTAAAACCAAGTTAGGGAATATTGAGAATAAGAAAGGAATATGGTTATGGTTGCATGGAAGCGAACAGTTTTGGGAATTAGTGGCATGATTATTGCAGGATGTTTCAATGCTTTTGGTGTTGGCTGTGGTGCAAATGCCAAAGCAACAGTTAAATTTAAAAAAGGGCCTCATTCGGTTTGGTTTGATTCTGATGAAGGAGTTCACTATCAATATGAATTTCTCAAGTCAATTCACCACATTGATAATTTAACTTGCTTTGATTTAGACACGAAGGACTACGATGTAATTTCCTTTCAAAATCAAGAGTACAAATATTTTTACAATATAGATTGTCTCTATCAAGAAGAAAGTCAGCAGTTAGTATTACATGATGACCCATCTTGGGACTCATATTTTGAAGGGGAGTTAACTGCTCCCCAATTGTCGACTAGTATGGGTTACACATTTTATGATGAACAAGAAAGAGAGTTAAAGGGAGCCGTATCTTTTGCTCTTGAGACAGGTCTTAACATTTACGATGCGCCAATTGAAATTAGGGTAAACCTAAATGGTGGCGCACTCATTCCTATGTTTGATTCCTTAAGGTGGGACTCACTTAACCGAAAGTTGTATTTGGTTAGAGATGGAGTTGTTGGAAGTCTAGACCCAGTAATTATGGATTTGTCTGGAAAAGCGTGTGATGTTTTTGGATACCTTTATGAAGCGGGAATCACTCAAGGGCAAACATCAATTGAAGGCGAAGAGTGGGCAATGTTGATTGATAGTTCTGGTCAATTTGCAGATGTGTACGTAGACAACACGTTGTTTTCCACAATTACGTTGAACTAATTCAAACTAATTCAAACTAAATTTAACGAAATTTAACGAAATAAAAAAATAAAGCAAAAGAAAGGTACACAGATGGTCCTCCTCCTCTTGGGCTTAGCATTTTTGCTAGCCACCAGTTCCTCCCTCCTAGCAAGCTCCGGCGCTGGGAGGGAGGACGAGGATCAAGATGATTCTCGATCCTCTTCAATGCCACAATTTACAGGTGAAGTCGCTGGTTCTGTTTCAATTACCAGCGAAGGAGAAGTTTGGTTAACAGTGTTAATAGACGAGTTTTCAGTACTCGCTCAACTAGAAGTAATTGACATTTCAAATGAAGAAGGGTTTCGGTTATCCATCGCTGCTCTATCAGCACCAGAAGGAGAATTTGGTGCCGTCTCAATGCACCTAATGCCGCTAATTGCTAAAGAAAAGAGGGTAATTGAGTTCAAAACTCAGTCGGAAGCAATCGATAATATCAATCAACTTTTCGATGACCTTGGAATACCTATCTCAAAAGAAACCATCAAATCAATACCTTATGCAATTTCTTGCGGGTGGAGAACTCCAGCAAAGTGCAAGGAAATAGTTGAACAGATTCTAGAAGAGAGGAATAAGTGATTGGACTTTGTTTTTGCCTCTTTGCACTCCCGCACCTTGCGTGTATTGTGTGTTAGTGGCCACTTCAAATTTTGAGACATTTGCTCTATCGGATTTATCTTCAGCCGTGCATTGTTTGAAGTTTGATGGTGGATGGAAGACAGTTTACGTTTCAACAAATATACCTACAGTTCTTGGAGCCAAAGCCAAGAATTTAATGACCAATGCTGGTTTATGGATGGGAAGGGTCCACCCTTTGGATTCGGATGCAGTGCGTGCAGCTCTTGAAAAAGTGCAAAGGGATGTTGAGATCGGGATTTCATATCGCTTTAGAGATGACAGCAACCGTTACCGCTGGATTGGGTATCGCTGTAAACAGATGGATGACGGAACGATTGTTGGCATCATTAGAGATATAACAAGAAGTAGAACTGTGGAGTATTCAAAGAGGATTCATCTTTCGGGCAGGGAATCTCTTTCAACATTATTAGAATCAAGTGATTTAAATTCATCAATTTGCACGTTTCTTCATATTCTCGGTGAAGCGATGGTTGTTGATAGAGCACAACTTATTCGTTTCAGACAAGATGGTTGCGCGTTTATTACACATGAATGGGTACGAAATGAACAATTCATAAAAACGGAATTGCCCCATGAAATACAACCAGAAGTAAAGCAGTGGTGGGAAGAACAGTTTAAGTTAAAGGGTTCGGTAGTAATCAATAATTGCGAGAGTTACTCATTTCCAAAACGGGTTGCAAAACAATTCTCTGATGGAGCAATCATGGCAATCCCAGCATCGATTTATGGAGTGACAGAGGGATTGATTTATTTTGAGGTCTCTTCTGAACGAAACTGGCTTCCAATGGAAATTGAAGAAGCAAGCCAAGTTGTAAATGGATATGCAAGATCCGTAGAGCGTCGTATTGATGACCGAAAGCAAATTGCTGAAGAATTAAACTTACGTCGTTCAGAAGAACAATATCGCCAACTAACATCTCACTCACCAGTAATTTTGTTTGGTATTGACTCTGAAGGAAAGTTCACTTTAAGCGAAGGGCTCGGTCTTGAAAGTATGGGGGCGGGTGCGGGGGAAGTTGTTGGTAAAAGTGTATATCAGGTTTATCGAAATTTCCCAGATGTTCTTGAACAAGTAAACTCCGCTCTGGCTGGAACTGAGTCGCATGGACTTACGCACATAGGGGAAAAATGTTTTGAAGTATGGTTTACTCCTGTCTGGAACGAAGAGAGGATGGTAGTTGGTATTTCAGGAGTTGCGGTTGATATAACTCGTCGTAATAAACTAGAGCAGCAGCAGACAATCATGATGAGTGAACTTGATCATCGAGTAAAAAATAACATCGCTGCTGTTATGTCATTGGTTTCCCTATCACAACATGGTTCAAAAACAATTGATGAGTTTGCCAAAACGATTGACGGGCGACTCCACGCTCTTGCTGTAGCACATTCAACTCTTGCAAAATCACAATGGAGTGGTGCTTGGATGAGGGATATTCTTCAACTTACATTGCAGCCATTTATGTCTGGGTCCACTGAAAGAATCCGTTTTGAAGGTCCAGATATCGAATTGCCTAGTTTACTTGCAAGACCAATGTGCATGGTTATCCATGAACTTGCCACAAATGCAGTGAAACATGGGGCACTATCGAACGATACCGGCGAGGTGGTAATTGGTTCAAGTCATGGAAGTAAAAACGAATTGCACTTGACGTGGACAGAGTCAGGATTGGTATCAATTCAAGATCCAATTGAAACAGGAACAGGAACCTCTCTTCTTGATGGTTTGGTCAACCATGAAATGCATGGAACGATAGATATGAAATTTAATAAGAATGGACTTGTTTGTAAAATCAATATTCCATTAACTGTTGAAAAGTAACATGCGCCGTACAATGCGTGGATGTCAAGACCATGTCCAGAAAAATGCAACGTACTACTTGTCGGAGGTGGAGGAAGAGAACATGCCCTTGCTTGGAAGATTTCTCAATCTCCAAAATTAGGGAAGCTTTATGCTACCGACTGTTCGAATGGCGGGATTTCATCCATTGCTGAACCATGTGATAAAAAGTGGGATCCGTCACAATCGTTCTTTTTGGGAAGATGGTGCGAACAACATGAGATCGATTTAGTAGTTGTAGGCCCAGAGGTTCCACTCTGTGAGGGTATCGCTGATGAACTTACAACTAAAAATAGATTGGTATTTGGACCAAACAAGGCAGCGGCAAGAATTGAAGGCGATAAATCTTATGCAAAAGATTTGATGCGACAAGCATCTATTCCAACAGCGGACTCCCGCTCGTTCTCAGATATAGATGCTGCCAAAAGTTATTTACTTCGTGGGCTTGATAGGGAGTTTGAAGCAGAAAATAAAAAGGACTTTGCAAAGGAGGTCTCAAGTTTTATTGAGTGGTGCGAACTTTGCGAAAAAAAGTCACCTTTTGTTTTTTCTGATGAACTTAAATCTTTTTTTAGAACTAGAGAAGAACCATGCGTTGTAAAGGCAAGTGGTCTTGCGGCAGGCAAGGGTGTGATTGTTTGCAAAACAATCGGAGAAGCGCTCGATACAGTCGATGTAATAATGAAGGAAAGAACTTTCGGAGATGCTGGTGGAACTATTCTTATTGAAGAGTTTATGACGGGTCAAGAAGTTAGCGTACTCGCGCTTGTTGATGGTGGAACAATTTGGGTTCTTGATCTTTGCCAAGATCATAAACAAGTTGGAGAGGGTGACGTTGGTCCAAATACTGGTGGGATGGGTGCATTTTGTCCTGCGCCACTGCTTGACGAGGATATGCTTGAGTACATTGAGCGCGAAGTACTTGTTCCTGCTGTAGATGCTTTACGAAGGGAAGGTATTGAGTACAGGGGCGTCTTATACGCAGGAATTATGCTCACGCCCGCAGGTCCAAAGGTCTTAGAATTTAATTGCCGTTTTGGTGACCCAGAAACCCAGCCACTCATGGCTCGTTTGAGGGGAGACCTCGTTGATATTCTTTGGCGTACTGCAGCTGGTGAACTTGATGGTTGTGAGATAGAATTTGATGAAAATATCGCAAACTGTGTTGTTATGTGTAGCGAGGGGTACCCCAGTTCATACGAAAAGGGTTGGCTAATTTCTGGAATTGAAGAAGCAGAATCTGATGATGGAATCATTGTGTTCCACGCAGGCACTGATTGTTCGTCTGGTGAATTGAAAACTTCAGGTGGTAGGGTGCTTGGAGTTACAGCTCTTGCAAATGATTTGGAATCAGCAAGAAAAAACGCCAATGCCGCCTGCAAAAAAATACACTTTGAAGGAGCATTTTGGAGAAGTGATATCGGATGCAGAGTGAAACCGTCAAACGCTGCTGCTACTTAAAAACAATCCCGCGGGTCGTTTATTTCTCGGGGTCGTTTATTCGGTGCGTATAATAAATTTAATTTTTCTTGAGTGCCGTAATTTCGTCACGCAGCATCGCTGCTTTTTCAAAGTCGAGGTTGTCTGCTGCCTCAAGCATTTCGTTTTCTAACAATTCAATGCGTTCTTCAAGATCAAAGTCATCTTTGTTTCCATCAGAGTGAAACGCTTCTCTTGCAGTTTGCCGAGCTGAAAGTTCTCGTTCGATACCTCTTCTGATCGACTTCTTAATTGATTCTGGGGTAATGTTGTTGTCTTCGTTGTATTGTTTCTGCACAGTTCTTCGACGTTGTGTCTCGTCAATTGCTGCTTGCATTTGTTGAGTTACCTTATCTCCGTACAAAATTACTCTAGCGTTTACATTTCGTGCAGCCCGACCAATTGTTTGAATCAAACTCGTTTCACTTCTTAGAAAACCTGCTTTGTCAGCATCTAAAATACAAACTAAAGAGACCTCGGGCAAATCGAGACCTTCCCTCAAAAGATTCACACCAATTAACAGGTCAAAATCCCCCTCGCGAAGTTCACGAAGTATTTCAAGTCGTTCTAATGTCTCAATGTCACTATGAAGGTACTTGCTTCGTAATGCAGTTTTAGAAACATACTCAGACAAATTTTCCGCCATTTTTTTTGTCAGCACCGTGACTATAACTCTTTCGCTTTTGGCAACGCAATTTTTTGCTTCTTCAATCAAATCAGGAACTTGAGTTGAAGCGGGTCGAACTTCGATAACTGGATCAAGCAATCCAGTTGGTCGAATAATTTGCTGAGCAACGATACCTCCCGATTGCTCAAGTTCGTATTGACTAGGCGTTGCGGAGACGTAGACAGTTTGTGGGACGAGTTTTTCAAACTCTTCGAACATCAGTGGTCTGTTATCAAGAGCACTTGGAAGTCGGAACCCATGTTCAACCAACGTACGTTTTCTTGCTTGATCACCGTTGTACATCGCTCTAACTTGAGGGATAGTGACATGTGACTCATCAACAAATAAGAGCCAATCGTCAGGAGTTCTATTTGGTATGTGTCTGAAATAATCTAGAAGACAAAATGGTCGGCTTCCTGCTGGTCTGTCCTCTAGGTGTCTTGCGTAATTTTCGATTCCACTGCAGTAGCCAATTTCTTCGATCATCTCTAGGTCATATCTAGTCCGTGCAACAATTCTTTGTGCTTCAAGTAATTTTCCTTCTTTTTTTAACCGTATAACGTGCTCGTTTAACTCTTCACGAATTGCTTCTCGCGAACGTTTTAAGCCCTCTTGTGGCATGACATAGTGAACGGCAGGGAATATAAAAACATCGCTCTCTTGTGCAAGCGTCTCACCAGAAGTAGGGTGAATTAGTTCAATCCTCTCTATTTCATCACCAAAAAACTCAAGACGAATTGCAAACTTTTCATAAGCAGGAAAAAGTTCAAGTACATCTCCCCGTACACGGAAGCAACCACGATCAAATTCGACGTCATTGCGTTTGTATTGCATTTCTGTTAACTCAAGTAGTAATTCACGTCGGTTGATTGTTTGACCAACGCTTATTGGAATGATTCTATTCTGATATGAATCAGGTGAACCCAAACCGTAGATGCAACTTACCGAGGAAACGATGATGACATCTTCACGGGAAATCAAACTGCTAGTTGCCTTTAACCTTAGTCGATCGAGGTCATCATTTCTTGCGGCATCTTTTTCAATATAAATATCTCTCTGAGGGATATATGCTTCTGGTTGGTAGTAATCGTAATAACTTACAAAATATGAGACCGCATTATTAGGAAATAAGATGCGCATTTCTTCAAATAGTTGTGCAGCAAGCGTCTTGTTGTGGCTAAGGATTAATGTTGGTTTATTTGTTTTGGCTATGACATTCGCCATAGTAAATGTCTTGCCAGTGCCAGTTGCGCCAAGTAGTGTGCTGTAGCGTTTGCCGTCTTGAATCCAAGAGGAAACTTGATCAATCGTTTGGGGCTGATCTCCTCTTGGTTCAAACTCACTAACAAGTTGGAACATGTTATTTAGACAGGGTATTTTTCATCGTAAATTGTATGGTCCATTAACGAGTCACCATCTTGTGGGTTTTCGATACGAACCTTGATTAACCATCCCTCACCATATGGATCGGTATTCAAAAGGGCGGGATCCTCCGTAACAGTTTCATTTACTTCAATAATCTCTCCACTAAATGCTGAAACGACATCGCTTGTTGTCTTGACTGATTCAACTTCTCCTGCTGAGTCACCAATATTTATTGACGTGCCTACTGGCTGCATCTCAACGTAAGTAATGTCAGTTAGTTCATTGGCAGCAAATTGGCTAATTCCAATCTTGACAACGTCTCCATTGAGCAGAAACCACTCGTGAGAGTCAGAAAAACGGCATGCAGTTGGACTAGACATCGGATAAAACCTCCTTAGAAGATGCAAGGGAGGGTATAGTACCGCTTCTAACAGGACTTTCTATTCCCCAAGTTGGGGATTAACCATTTTTTTATGACTCTACTACTAACTTTAGCAATTCAATCTCTCAACCAATTAATCGAGGGTGGTAGACAAGATATTTTGGATGTTCCAAACCTTGCCTCTGAAAAATTAAATCTAAAGGGCGTGATGATTGACGCGAATCATCTTTCTGGTTGGGGTCAAGAGTCGTACGATAGGTTTAGGAATAACGGGGATAAAGCGAAATCACCTTGCTTACTTGTTCGTGATAATACTTCTATGGATTTAATCGGTGTTCAAGATTTATCAATGGAACGAATACAACGACTTTCAGTAGCAGCAAATCTTCTTGGATGTAACGCTATCGCAATTACGCCAATTTTTCCGGATAAAAAATCAGCCGTCGATACTATTGTCAAACAACTTAGAGAGGCAATGGCTGGGGTTGAGCGATTGGAACTAAATTTGCTTATACAACCATCAACGGGACTATCAAGCGACCCAGATGAACTCATAGAAATCATCAAACAGATAGGTGGATTTCGTATCGGTGCGCTTCCCACATTTTCAGCAGCGGGAGCAACTGGTGATGGTTTGGAGGCGTTGAGAAAACTTGCACCATACGCGGGTGGAATTGTCGCAGATTTTCCTTTAGGGAGGGGTAAGAAGACCGTTGATCCGATTGAGGGTTTAAAGGCAGTTAGAGAAGTTGGATATTCAAACACGATTGCAATTAATTATCTTGGTAAAGGTGACGCGCTAAAAGAGATTGGTAAAGTTTCAAAGAAGATGCTCAAGTATCTTGAGGAAGATAAATAATTATGACTTCTTCGCACCGTTTTGTTGTAACAATCGATGGTGCCGCTGGCACAGGGAAAACATCTGTCGCTCATGAACTCGCAAGAAGATTGGGCACTGACTGTTTAGATACTGGTGCGATGTATCGTGCAATTGCTGTGCTTTCTCTGGATCATGGAATTGATTCAGAAGACGGTATTGCACTTGCAAAAGCAGCTCAACAATGTGGGATTAGTTTTGACTGGGGTAAAAATCCTCCGGCGATTCTACTTGGTGAAAGAGATGTATCAAAGAGAATAAGAGACCTTGATGTTAGTAGTGTTGTCTCTCTTGTTGCAAAGCAACCGGAAGTACGCGAAGTACTGGTTGAGCAACAGCGTAGAATTGCTAGAGAGCACCCGCTTCTTGTCACTGAGGGGCGAGATCAGGGTTCGGTTGTCTTTCCAGACGCAGCAGTTCAAATCTTCTTAGAAGCAAAGATGGACGAGCGTACAAATCGGCGGGTAAAGCAATTACGCGAAGCAGGAATAACGGTCGAAGATGACCAAGTGAAACAAGATATTACAGCACGTGATGAAATTGATTCAACGAGATTGGACGGTCCGCTCAGATGCCCAGATGGTGCAATTGTCATCGATACTTCGGATAAGACGATGTTAGAAGTTGTAGATCATCTTGAAGCGTCTGTCCGCGCAGTTATTCCTGCATGATTTTCTCTACCTTTCAACTTAGCCGTAGAGCACCGGGTCTTAGTGCTTACCGAATTTTGTTTTGGTGGTCTTTTATGATCTTAGTGTTAAGAATATTACTAAGAGTTTTCTACCGATATAAATGCCGCGGCAGGAATAATGTTCCAACGACTGGTCCAATACTCTATGTAGCAAACCATCAATCAAATTTTGATCCAGCAATTGTTGGAATGGTAGTAAATGATCGCCCATTCAAAGGGATTGCTAGGGATACATTATTTGAGTCAAAGATGCTTAGTGGTTTCATGAGAGGGTTTGGTGTTATTGCAATCAAACGTGGAGAGAGTGATACAACAGCAATACGAAGTGCTTTGGTGGAGTTTGAAGCAGGCAGATGTGTCATGATGTTTCCTGAAGGAACAAGGACAAAAGATGGTGAACTTGGTGAGTTCCAACGTGGTTTTTGGCTTTTAATGAAGAAGAGCAGAGCGACCATACTACCAATCGGATTTGATGGTGCTTTTGATGCATATCCAATCGGTTCAAAACCAAAATTACGTGGATGGATTGAGGCAGCAGCTGGAGAACCAATTTCTGCACCTGAATTGTTAGAAATGGGTGAAAAAACAGGGACTCAATACGTGCGCTCTAAAGTAGAGTCGTTGATGTTACAGTGCCGTGAGAATATAGATCGCCGCTCAAAAAATCTGCGGGATTGAACCGGCAAACAATTTGTATCCAGCGAGTATTACTAATATCGCAAATACTGTACGAATTATGCTGCTTGGAAGTGCATTTGTCATTTTTGCACCAATCCAACCGCCAATCAACGCTCCAGGAATGATTTGAGCAGCGCCTTTGATTGCAGTTAATGCATTGTGATCAGCGTTTTGAAGTGATAGATCTTTGACTGTCGCGCCAATAATTGCGGTAACAAACATAATTGCTGAAGAAGATCCAATAGCCCGTTTGATGGGAAGTTTGCAAAGACGATTTAGAAGAGGAACTTGGATTAACCCTCCACCAATTCCAAGCAACCCTGCCATGGTTCCTGTTATTCCACCCGTAGCACCATATTGAAACATCGATGAGTTTGTTGATAGGGCTCTCGGTTTCGATTTACCGATAATGCAGGAAATTTGATCCCAAAGTACCCAAACAAGAAAAGTTGCAAACGCAAACTCGAGCCATGCACCTTCGATTGAATTACTAAACCAAGCGGCAACGATGATAAAAATGATGGAAAGGGGAAGGACTTTCCATACAACGTTCCATGAGACATTTTTGTTTTTATGATGTTTTACTGCAGAGGAGATCGCTACAGCAGGGTTGACAGTCATCGCTACTGCCTGAGCGAGATGGATTGTCATGTTTGGGAAAAAGAATAGTAATACTGGAATCATGATAACCGAGCCACCAATACCCAATAAACCCCCGAGTGTTCCGGCGACTAGTCCAAGTCCTGCAAAAAGAAGAAAATCCATTTGGCATATCGTACACTAAGGCAGCGCACAATCCGAAAACAATCCCGCGGGTCGTTTCTTGCTTGTCGTTTAATTTACGAGCAAGCCAGAAACATTT